>DASVZU010000035.1:0-13817 GCA_036391515.1 Holophagaceae bacterium | reverse complement strand
ATCCTCCTGGGCCGCCAGGCCCTCGCGTGGCGGGAGGGCCGCAGCCACCGCGCGATGCTTCCCCGCATCCACCGCGCCGCGGGCACGTTCACCCTGGCCGTGGCCGCCTTGGCCGCCTTGGCGTGGCTGCTCCGGCGCAGCTTCTGATCACAGTCCCAGGGACCGGCGCACCTCCTCCACACGCCGCCGGCTGATGGGCAGGCGGCCGGTGGCCAGCACCAGCTCGTCTTCCGCCGTCATCTCCCGCACCGCGTCGAGCCGCACCAGGGCGTTGCGGTGGACCCGCATGAAGCCATGCTCGGAGAGCCGCTCCTCCCAGTGGGCCAGGGTGCCATCCACGGGCAGGCGGCCCTCCGGGGTCCAGGCCACGCAGTCGCCGAGATCGGCCACCAGGGCCTCCACCTCCTCGGGCCTCAGCAGGCGCGTCGTGCCCTTCTTCCGCACGGGGATCCGGAGCCACTCCTTCTGCAGCGGCTCGTCCTTGGGGCGGATGCGCGAGAGGGCCTGGGCCACGCCCACCCGGGAGATGGGCTTCAGCAGGTAGTGCACCGCGCCACCGGCAAAGGCCTCGATGGCGTGCTGCGGGTACGCCGTCACGAAGACCAGGGCGGGCCGGGGCTCCGGCAGCATGTGCATCAGCTCCGTGCCCTTGATGCCCGGCATCTCGATGTCGAGGAACACGGCATCCGGCCGGTGCTCCGTGATGGCCGCCAGCCCCAGGCGCCCGTTCTCCGCCGAGGCCACCACCGCCACTCCGGGCAGTTCCCCCAGCAGCTCCACCAGGTGCTGCCGTGCCAGAGGCTCGTCTTCCACCACCACGATCCGGATCATGCCTGCCTCCAGATGAAGGACACGCGGTGCCGGCCATCGACCATTCCCATCTCCAGATCCCCGGGCCGCTCCAGGCGCTGGCGGAGGGTCTCCAGGGCCGTGCCCGTACCATTGACCGGGCTGCTGCCAGTGCCGGGATCCTCCACCCAGATCCTCAAGGCGCCTTCCACCCGCTCGGCTCCGATGCGGATCTCACCGCCCCTTTCGAGGGGTGCCACCCCGTGCTTCACGGCGTTCTCCACCAGCACCTGGAGGGAGAGGGGCGGGATCTCCACGGACTCCAGTTCCTCCGGGATGGCCACGACCACCTTCAACCGGTCACCCAACCGCGCCTGCTCGATGCCAAGGTAGGCCTCCACGAAGGCCAGTTCCTTTTTGATGGGTACGGTGGGCCGCTCCGAGACTTCCACCACTTGCCGGAAGAGCTGGGCCAGCCGTTCGGTGGTGGCTTGGGCGCCCCGGGGATCGGCCTCGATCTGGGCGTGGAGGGTGTTCAGGGTGTTGAAGATGAAGTGGGGGGCCAGGCGGGCCTGGAGGGCCTCCTCCCGGGCCGCCAGCAGGTCGAAGCTGGCGCGCTTGGCCGCCATGGCCTGCTCCATGAGGAAGACGAGCCCCACGAAGATGCTCAAGGGGAGGATGGTCGACACCAGGAAGGAGGCGGGCCGAACCCCCAGGATCAGGGCCGGGAGCAGGACCAGCATCGGGACGGCTCCGCGCCACCCTCCCAGCCGTCCCGAGCTTTCCTTGCGCTCGATCCGAAGCCGTTCCCGCTCGTAGAGGCGGGCGGCCAGCCACCAGAGGGAAGCTGCACCCGCCAGGATCACCGGAAACAGGACAAGAGCCCACTCACCCCGATCGCGGACCAGAAGCAGGATGGGTCCATTGAGCAGACCCACGGTGATGACCACCCGCAGCGCCCACCAGATGCGCGTGCCCGGCTTCTGCTGCTGGAGCTTGTCCCGTTCGCATCGAAGGTTCGACGGAATCGCCATGGCATTCCCTCCTCACCCCAGTCTGCGGCAGGCCCGCAGCCGCCGAAGCGACCTCCGGCCGGACGGACGGGAATCCGTCACGAACGGCTTACCAGGGGTCCTGAACGGTCTTCCCGGCCTCGGCATGCCGGAGGGCCTTGAGGCCGATGTCCCGCCGGACCTGCATGCCGGGCCAGTGGACGGCGGGCAGGGCGGCCGCGACCGCGGCGCGGGCGGCGGCGAGGTCCGGCGCCACTGTCGCCAGGTTCAGCACGCGGCCGCCATGGGTCAGCCACTGCCCCTCCTGCCGGCGGGTGCCCGCATGAATGACGGTGACGGGCGTCCGCCCCAGGGTGATGGGCACCCCTTTCATGGCGGATTCGGGATAACCCTGGGCTGCCAGCACCACGGTGATGGCCGTGCCGAGCCTCAGACGGAGGTCGCGGGCGAGCAGGTGTCCCTGGGCCACCTCCAGGAGGAGGGTGGGCAAGTCCTCGTCCAGGAGCTGCATCAGCACCTGGGTTTCCGGGTCGCCGAAGCGCACGTTGTACTCCAGCAGCTTCGGTCCGGCAGCGGTCCACATGACGCCCAGGAACAGCACGCCCCGGGCCGACAGGCCGTCCTTCTGGAGGCCGCGCACTGTGGGCTCCACCAGCTCACGGCGCATCCGCTCGACATCCTCCGGGCGCAGGAAGGGGATGGGCCCGAAGGCGCCCATGCCGCCGGTGTTGGGGCCGCGGTCGTCCTCGAAGATGCGCTTGTGGTCCTGGCAGGCGGGCAGCAGGGCGTAGGCCGCGTGGTCCGCGTCCACGTCCACCAGCACGTGCAGGGACAGCTCCATGCCCACCAGGGGCTCCTCGAACACCACGGTACGGCTGGCCTCCCCGAACTGGCCCGCCAGGAAGGCCCGGAAGGTGGCCAGGGCCTCGGCCTCATCCTGGGCCAGCACGACGCCCTTGCCGGCCGCCAGCCCGTCGGCCTTCAGCACGATGGGGTAGCCGTGGGGCCAGGACCGGATGAGGGCCTCGCCCTCGGCCAGGTCCGTCACCGTACGGCTGGTGGCGCAGGGGATGCCGTGACGGACCATGAAGTCCTTCGCGAAGGCCTTGCTTCCCTCCAGGCGCGCGGTGGCGGCGCCGTGGCCGAAGACCGGGACATCCACGGCGCGCACTGCATCGGCCACACCCGCCACCAGCGGTGCCTCGGGGCCTACCACCACCAGGTCCGGGCGGTGGGCGGCGCACCAGGCCGCCACGACCGTCGGATCCTCCGGATCCAGGGAGAGGCAGGTGCCCAGTTCGGCCAGGCCATCGCTGCCCGGGGCCGCGAACAGCTCCACGGGCGCGGCCGAAGCCTTGAGCTTCAGGGCCATCGCGTATTCCCGGCCGCCGGAGCCGAGGAGCAGAACCTTCATGGAGACCTCCGAGTCCCCCAGTATCGCAAAGGTTCGGCGCTCAGAACGTGAGCGTCTCGCCGGGCTTCATCACGCGGAGCCGCTTGTCCCCCGCGAAGGCCTTCCGGACCTCGTCCTCCTTGGCCAGGGGCGGGAAGGTGCCGTAGTGCATGGGCACGATGGCCGAGGGATGGAAGTACTTCCTCACCGCCAGGGCCGCCGCAGCGGGATCCTCCGTGTAGGGTCCGCCGCCCACGCAGAGGAGCAGCAGGTCGGGGTGGTACAGCTCCTGGATGAGGGACATGTCCCCGAAGATCCAGGTGTCCCCGGTGTGGTAGAGGCTGCGGCCGTCCTTGAAGGTCAGGACGAACCCCACCGGACGGCCGCCGGGGGTGCTGCCGTGCATGGCGGGCACCACGTGAATGGTGACGTCACCCACCTGGAGGCGGCCGCCCACGTTGCAGCCGATGATCTGTTCCCCGGGAAGGCCCAGGCTGGAGGCCAGCTCGTAGGCCGCGATCACCTTGGCGCCGCTGGCCTTGGCGATGGCCACCGTGTCGCCCACATGGTCGCCGTGGCTGTGGGTCACCAGGATGGCGGCGGGCTTGTACTTCGACAGGTCCTTGTCGGCCGCGGGGGTGGCGGGGTCCTGGGTGAGGAAGGGATCGATGAGCAGGTCCGTGCCGCCCGGGGACACCACCTCGAAGGCGGCATGGCCCAGCCAGGTCACCTTGAAGGGGGCCTTGGCCTTCGGGGCAGGGGTGGCGGCCAGGAGCACCGGGACAGCCAGCAGGGACAGGAAGGTGGTTGCACGCATGGGGGCCTCCTCGGGGGCCCATTATGCCCAATTGGCCGTTGCGACATGCATTTTATTGCTGACACTCCGCCGGGTGCCCCGACGAAGCTTCCTCCCTGCCGGATGCTCCGGGACGGCCCCGATCGGAAGGGTTCCGGGATTCCACCCCTGGAAATCGCATCTCACCCCGGATTCCCGCGGGACTCGCCACAGATCCATCGTCCGGGGCGGATTCCGCTCCATTTTCTGACTAAGACTCAGTCGGCGTCCGAGCCTTCCGGCCGGATCCCGGCCTCCCCCCCTTCTGCTCCTGCGGATGATCCCGCAGCCTTCACGGAGTACCTCATGGATCGAGTGCCAGGAAGGCTTGGCCTTACGATGCTTTGTCTCATCGCAGGATCCACACTCCAGGCCCAGAGCACCCTCACGGGCAACCTCACGGGCACCATCCGGGAGACGGAGACGGGCAAACCGATCGCGGGGGCCCGGGTCGTGGCCCACACCCCCCAGGGCGACCGCACGACCCGCTCCGACGCCCAGGGCACCTTCCGGTTCGCCCTCATGATCCCAGGGCCCGTCACCCTCTCCGTGACCGCCGATGGCTACCTGGGCGGCTCCCTGGCCACCCGCGTGCCCCTGGGCGGAACCAACGTGACGGACTTCCCCCTGAAACCGGTCGCCGAGGCCAGCCGCACCGTGACGGTGGTCGCCACCGCCAACAACATCGACACGGCCGACGCCAGGATCGGCGACAACTTCGCGATGTCCTCCATCAACGACCTGCCCATTCCGGCCACGGCCCGGACGGTCACGAACATCGCGGCCCTCTCCCCGGGGGTCAGCGCGGATGCCAACGGCATGACCGTCCGCGGCGCCCAGAGCACCCAGGTGCTCTACCTGGTGGACGGCGCGGACGTGGCGGACCCGGTCACGGGCGGGTTCGGGGCCGCCCTCAACGAGGACATGCTGTCGGAGGTCCAGGTCCTGAGCGGGGGGATCTCCGCCGAATACGGCCGGTTCACCGGCGGGGTGGTCCAGGCCGTCACGAAATCGGGCAGCAACGATTTCACCGGCATCCTGCGCCTGTCCATCTCGGATCCCGACTGGAACGCCTACAACCCGCTGGACCGGGGTCCGTCGGGCGCCATCCGGTTCACGGACACCCACAGCGTCCAGCAGAACATCGTCATCTCGGGCCCCATCCTCCGCGACCGCCTCTTCTTCGTGGTGGGCTACCGGGCGCAGGCACCCTTCGCGCGGTCCCAGTCGCTCCAGACCACCGCCCCTCCGGACTGGGGAGGGGGCCTTCCCTACCGCTTCACCCAGACGGACGACCGCAAGGACATCAAGATCGACTGGCAGATCACGCCGAGCCACCGGGTCTTCTGGCAGTACAACAAGACCGAGATCGACCAGGCCGGACGGGACTACGCCAACGCCTTCTTGGGGGGCAGCACCTCGCTGGCGACCCTCAGCAACCAGCCCAACACCTTCTCGTACTACACCCTCGGGTACCAGGGCCAGCTGAAGGACAACATGCTGCTGGAGCTCCACTACAGCCACAAGAAGGAGACGCTGGGAGGGCCCGGCGGTGGCGGCCAGGGAGGCCCGAACGCCTCGGTGATGATCGACCTCAACACCCAGTACGTCTACGACAACGGCTTCTTCGGCCAGGACAGCGACTCCCGCCCCATCGAGAACGGCAGCGCCAGCCTGCTCTGGTTCCTCCACGGGGCCGGCGAACACGAGGTCAAGCTCGGCCTCGACTGGTACCAGTCCAGCCACAGCGCGGCCAACAACCAGGCCCCGAACAACCAGCTGGTCTATTTCAACGGCTTCACCACCGGCCCAGGGAACCCTCCTGCCGGCGGGGATACCAGCATCGCCAACCGGGTCTTCGTTCCCAACGATCCGACCCTGACCTTCCTGGATCTGTGGGTTCCCTTCGTCGGGGCCACGACCCGGAACACCATCTGGGCGGCCTATGCCAATGACAAGTGGAAGTTCGACGGCCACTGGAGCTTCAACCTCGGCCTGCGCGCCGACCGGTACACGTCCAAGGATGACCTCGGGGCCAGGAACTTCGATCTCACCGCCCTCTCTCCGCGGCTCGCCGTCATCTGGGACATCAAGGGCGACGGAGCCTGGGTCGCCCAGGCCTCCTTTGGCGACTACACCGGCTCCGTGATCCAGGGCGCGACCGACAACAGCTCGACGGTCGGCAATCCTGCCGAGTACGACTACGTCTACGTCGCCGGGGATCCGAACCTGCGCTCGAGCTACGCGGGCACCCCCTTCTTCGTCTACGATCCGAGCCGGTACCGCCACTCCAATACCATCGATCCGAACCTCAAGATGCCAACGATGCAGGAGGTGGCGATCACCCTCAAGCACGCCGACGGGGGAAACGGGCTCTGGAGCGTGACGGTCAACCGGCGCCGCTGGAAGAACTTCGTGGACGACTTCAAGGACCTCCAGCCCAATCCCGTCGACGGGAATGACCTCACTATGACGGTGATCAAGAACGATCCCTCCCTGGTCCGGGACTACCTCGGCCTGGAGCTCCAGTACCAGAAGCAGTTCACCGAGGCCTTCAGCCTGGGGGGGAACCTCACCCTCAGCCAGCTGCAGGGCAACTACGAAGGCGGCCAGGTCGGATCCACGGAACAGGTGAACAACTTCGGTCCCCTTCCGGGAAATCCTGGAGCCTACCCGGGAACGCCCACCCGCGACCAGCTGGGCGGCTACGGCTTCCTGGCGGCCGATGTCCCCGTGCGGGTCCGCGCCTTCTCGAATTTCACCCGGAAAGTCGGAGCCGGCCGGCTGAACGTGGGCGCCATCTTCCAGTTCACCTCGGGCGCGCCCTACTCCAAGGTCGCCCAGGCACCGCTGCCGGCGACGGTCCCCGTCGCGCTGGGTTCCAGGTACACCGAGTACTTCTCCCAGCGGGGGGCCATGCGCTTCGCCGATACCTACCGGACGGATCTCCAGGTGGCCTACGACCTCCCCGTCTGGAGGAAGTTCAGCTTCTTCGCTGCGGTCAACCTGACCAACGTGTTCAACCACCAGCAGCTGGCCACCTGGAACACGACAGGGAGCGTGGTCGCGGGGGCCTGGACCGCGGGGGCCGCCTACGGCAATCCCACGAGCTCGGGGAACTACATCCAGGGCCGCTCCATGACCCTCTCCACCGGCTTGAAGTTCTGAAGCCTGCCCGGGGGGTGGACCCGGATCCACCCCTCGGGATCGCCTCTCGTCCCTGGCTCGGAGGGGGTTCACCCCGGATCCATGGCCGTGGGAAGGCGCCATCCGCATCCTTCCACCGTCTCCCCACGCCCGTCGGTTCTCTGCGCCCCGGGCGCCACCTGCCGGTCTCCGGACCGGACCCGTCACCCTCCCCCGGGCGCCCCCCGGGGATCACCCCCTTCATGGAGGTCCCATGCAGCCCCTCAAGCGCAACCTCGGCGCGGCCATGCTGGCCCTCGCCTCCTTCGGCCTCCGGGCCGAGGACTTCCAGCCCCTGATGAAGGTGACCCAGGCCACCTGGCCCGAGAAGCACCACATCGGCGTGCTCTGCGACTACCGGAACAGCAAGGCCGAGGTGAGCGCCCTGGCCCGGGCCGCCGGAGCCGGAACCCTCATCACCGTGGTCGACACCCGCCGCACGGAACAGGCCGACGCGGCCGCGAACCTGCTGGCGAACCGCCAGGCGGAATTCGTGGTGCTGATGCCCCACGACCGGCTGTTCCGGGACGGGTCCTTCGGAGCCACCCTGGCCGTCAACTGCCTCGGCCGGCGCGGTGTGCCCGCCATCGGAACCACCCCCGTGGCCCTGAACCAGGGCGCCGTCTTCAGCGTGGGGGAGGGCACCCGGGGCGAGATCCTCGTGACCCACCGCCTCATCGGCACCGTCGACGTCATCCTTCCTCCCCGGGTGTTCTACGAACGGAAGCTCAGCCAGCTGATGCAGGCCCCCGGTGATACCGGCTCGGCCACCATCTCGGTCGTGACCACGCCCTGAGGAGGGTGGTCCTTCCGCTTCCCGGCCCGGCACGCGCCGGGCCGTTTCGCGTGTCAGAGCCACTCACCGACCTGGTCGCGGTAGGTCCGGCTGAGCGTGAGGCGGCTTCCGTCGCGCATGATCACCAGCTGGTCGCCGCTGGTCCACGGCTGCAGCTCGCGGATGCAGTCGAGGTTCACGATCGCCGAACGATGGATCCGCCGGAAGAGCCTGGGATCCAGCCTGGCGAGGAGCCCCCCCATGGTCTGCCGGAGCAGGTACGAGGTGCCATCCACATGCAGCCGGACGTAGTTGTCCTCCGCCTCGATCCACTGGACGCTCGAGGTCCGGACCAGGATATGACGGTCCCCCTGCCGGACCAGGAGCCTGTCCAGCCATGGGCGCTCCTTCCGAAGGCCCGCCATCAGGGCTTCCAGATCGGGCCGCCCTCCCCCGTCCCCGGACGGTGTCGGCGCGCACCAGTGCCGGGCCCGCTCCAGGGCGGTCAGGAAGCGGGCGGTGTCGAAGGGCTTCAGGAGGTAGTCCAGGGCGTGGACCTCGAAGGCGCGCAGGGCGTGCTGGTCGAAGGCGGTGACGAAGAGGGTGGCGGGCATGCGGTCCGCCCCCACCGCCTCGATGACGCCGAAGCCGTCCAGCTCCGGCATCTGGATGTCCAGGAAGACGAGATCCGGAGCCAGGTCCTCGATGGCCTGGACCGCCTCCACGCCGTTGGCGCATTCGCGGACGACCTCCACATCCGGCACCCCCTGGAGCAGCTGCCGGATCCGCTGCCGGGCCAGGACCTCGTCATCCACGATGAGGGTGCGCAGGGTCATGCCACCTCCGCGTCGGGGTCCATCGGGAGGCGCAGCGCCACCAGGGTGCCGTGGCCGGCCATCCCCAGGATGTCGATGCTGTGCCGTCCCTTGTAGAGCAGCCCCAGGCGGGCGCGGACGTTGGAGAGGCCCACGCCTTCCCGGTCCGACACGAAGCCCTCGCCGTCGTCCTGGACCTCCAGCACCAGCAGGTCCGAATCGCGCCTGGCCCGCAGGGTCAGGACGCCACGCATCCGGTCCGAGAGGCCGTGCCGGAGGGCGTTCTCGACCAGCGGCTGCAGGATGAAACTCGGCACCTTGATCCCGAGCAGGTCCGGCGTGACCTCGAGGCGCACCGTCAGGCGATCCTGGAAGCGGATGCGCTCAATGGCGAGGTAGGACTCGATGAAGGCCAGTTCCTTCTGGAGCGTCACGAGCTGGTCGGGGGGCGCATCGAGGGTCATCCTGAGGAAATCGCCCAGCCGGCCGATCATGCTGTCGGCCGCATCCGGATCCGAATGGACGAGCGCCGAGATCGAGTGGAGGGTGTTGAAGAGGAAATGGGGCTGGAGCTGCATCCGAAGGGCCAGGTTCTGGGCCTCCGCAAAACGGGCCTCCAGGCGGGCCGTCTCCACCTCCCGGGCCTTGTACTTGCGATAGATGCGCAGGGTGTGGAAAGCCGCGACCAGGGCCCACATGAAGAGCAGGACGACATGGAAGAAGGCCCGGTAGAACGTGGGCAGACCCTTGGCGGCCTTGGCGAGGTCCACCGGACCCGGCTTGGAGTCGAGGTTGACGAAGATCAGGATGACGTAGGCCAGGAAGAGCCCGAGCACGGTCACGAAGACGCTGGCGACAAGGTGCAGGGCCCAGGTGGGCCATTCCCTCCTGGCGAAGGATTCAAGGGGCCTGCGGTTGGCCAGCCAGATCAGGAACAGCCCGAGCAGGGCCCAGACTCCGGTCTGCATCAGGTTCAGGAAGAGAAGGCGCGGCAGAAGGGAGGGGTACGGATACCGGGTGAAGTCCCAGGTGGTGATGTACAGGGCCACCAGGCCCCAGATGCCCCAGTACCATGCCCACCTGCGGTGGGAACCCGCTCCGGATGCCTCAGACATGGCCCCAGGCTAGGGAGAGTTCTCCTTCTTGGCCAGCACTTGGGGACGAGGGGCACCGGCTCCGGGGCGGGCCGGCCTGCCCTGATCAGCCGCCCTGGGGGTAAATTGATTATGACCCATGGATCTTTTTTGATGCGGGGGTAGGATGGGGCGCGCCCGGAGGACCCCATGGCCACGATCACCCTCAAGGGAACCCCCACCCACACCTGCGGCGACCTGCCGACCGTCGGCTACGCCACGCCCGACTTCACCCTCACGCGGAAGGACCTCGGCGAGATCACGAACGTGGATCTGGAGGGGAAGCGGGTGCTGATGAGCCTCTTCCCCAGCCTCGACACGACCACCTGCGCCCAGAGCGTACGAACCTTCAACCGCCTGTCGGCGGACCTGGCCGACACCGTGCTGCTGTGCGTCTCCATGGACCTGCCCTTCGCCCAGTCCCTGTTCTGTGCGGCGGAACACACGGAGCGCGTCGTGACGGCCTCGGCCTTCCGGCATCCCGAGTTCGCCGAGGCCTTCGGCGTCCGGATCCTGGACGGGCCCATGCGCGGACTGCTGGCCCGGGCGGTGGTGGCCCTGGACGAGAACGGCACCGTGGTCCACACCGAGCTGGTGCCCGAGCTCACTCAGGAGCCGAACTACGACACGGCCGTCCACGCCATCCGCAACCACCACCACCCCTGCCCCGAAGACGCCGCGCTCACCACCGAGTAGCGGGGGAAGGACGGAAGGCAGAGGACGCAGAAATCCACAGAGGACACAGAGAAGAGCCTCGCGGGATCATTTCTCTGTGTTCTCTGTGGTGCTTGTTCTGCGCCCTCTGCGTTCCAGCTTTGTCTTCAGGCTTTGGCCATGAGCTTGGCGCGGGTGTAGGGGATGAGGCCACCGGCGTCCATGATGCCCTTGCGGGAGGCGGGGAGCTGGACCTGGTCGAAGGCCCGGCCCGTGGTGCGGTTGAGCACCTGGCCGGCGGCGATCTCCAGCTCATCGCCCTCGGAGGCTTCCAGGCCCGGGCAGATCACCACCTGGAGGCCCAGGTTGATGGCGTTCTGGAGGAAGATCCGCGCGACGCTCTTGGCCACCACCACCACGTCGTGGCCCTTGAGGGTGGAGCAGGCCTGCTCGCGGCTGGAGCCGCAGCCGAAGTTCTCGCCGCCCACGATGACGGAGCCCGCCGGGAAGGCCTTCGCCTTGAGCTGGGCGTTGAACTCGGTCCGGTCGAAGAAGGCGAACTGCGGCGTCTCCGTGGGCAGTACCGTGGCCATGAACCGGCCCGGGTAGATGTCGTCGGTGCTGATGTCGTTGCCGAGGGCGATGATGACCTTGGACATGGTTCACTCCAGAAGGAGAACCGCTCATGACGCGAAGGATCGCTAGGCAATACCATTCGTGTCCATTCGCGGCATTCGCGGTTTCATTTCATTTTTTCCGGGGATCGGTGATGACGCCGGTGAGGGCGGAGGCGGCGGCCACGGCCGGGCTGCAGAGGTAGACCTCGCCCGTGGGGTTGCCCATGCGGCCCTTGAAGTTCCGGTTCGTGGTGCTGAGGGCCACCTCGTGGTCGCCCAGGGCCCCCTCGTGGACGCCCAGGCAGGGGCCGCATCCGGAGTTCATGACCACCGCCCCGGCCTTCATGAGGTCGTGGACGTAGCCCTTGTCCAGGGCCTTCGCGAAGATCCGGCTGGAGGCGGGGAACACCAGCATCCGCGTGCCCTCGGCCACCTTCTTCCCGCGCAGCATGTCGGCGGCGATGGCCAGGTCGTCCAGGCGGCCGTTGGTGCAGCTCCCGATGACGATCTGCTGGACCTTCGTGCCCGCCACCTGGTCCACCGGCTTCACGTTGTCCACCATGTGGGGGCACGCGATCTGGGGGGCCAGGGCCGAGACGTCGATCTCCACGATCTGGACATAGGCGGCGTCGGCATCCGGCGTAACGAGGGGGACCTCCCCCGCCACGCCGGCCTCCTCCCGGAGGTAGCGCACCGTCTCCGCGTCGCCGGGCACGATGCCCGAGGTGGCGCCGGCCTCCACGCTCATGTTGCAGATGGCCAGGCGGCCGCTGGTGCTCATCCTCCGGATGGTCTCGCCATGCCACTCGAGCACCTTGAAGTTGGCGCCCTGGGCCGTGAGCTTCCCGATGACGTGGAGGATCAGGTCCTTCGCCCCCACCATGGGCGGGAACTCGCCCCTGACCACCACCTTGATGGTGGCCGGCACCTCGATGTTCACGGCGATGCCCAGGGCCCAGACCGAGGCCATCTCCGTGGCGCCGATGCCGAAGGCGAAGGCGCCCAGAGCCCCGTGGCTGGTGGTGTGGGAATCGGTGCCCACCACCACGAAACCCGGCCGGACGTAGCCGTACTCGGGCAGGATCTGGTGGCAGATGCCGCCCACATCGCCGCGCACATCGTGGAACTTGGCGATGCCGTTGGCGGCCACGAACTCGCGGATCTTCTTCTGGTTCGTCGCTGTCTTGGGGGACTCGGCCGGCACGCGGTGGTCGAAGATGATGGCGATCCGGGAGGGATCCCACACCTTCGGGGCCAGGCCCGTGCCCTCGAACACCTCCCGGTGCTGGTTGATCACCAGCGCGGCGTTCTCGTGGGACATGGCGAGGTCCACCTGCGGCTCCACCACATCCCCCGCCTTCACGGAGGGCAGGCCCGCCGCGCGGGCCAGGATCTTCTCGACGACGGTCATGCCCATGGGAACCTCCTTAGATCACGCCTTTGGACTTCAGTTCGGCCAGCTCGGGCTCGCCCAGCCCCAGGGCGCCGTAGACCTCGCGGTTGTGCTCCCCCAGGGCGGGCGGTGGGGTGTCCACCGATCCGGGCGTCTTGTCGAAGAGGGCCGTGAGGCCGAACACCTCGATGTCGCCCAGGCCCGCCACGGGCACCTTCTGGAGCACGCCCCGGTGCTGGATCTGCGGCTGCCGCAGGGCGGCTTCCAGGTCCAGGATCTCCCCGCTGGGAACATCCTTCGCATTCAGTTCTCCTACCCAGAAACCGGTCGGTTTCTGGGCCAGCTTCGCCTCCAGCAAAGGCGTCAAGAGCCCCCGGTTCCGCTTGCGGGTGTCCCGCTCCTGGAAGCGGGGATCCGTCTTCAGCTCCGGAACCTCCAGCACGTCGCAGACGGCCTCCCACTGCTCCTGCTTGTTGGCCGCGATGTTGATGTGGCCGTCCTGGGTGCGGAAGGTGCCGCTGGGGGCGGCGGTGAAGTTGTCGTTGCCCATGAGCACCGGCTGCTGGCCCCCGATGAGCAGGTTCGCCGCCACCCAGCCCATGAGGGGCATGATGCTGTCCAGCAGGGCCACGTCGATGAACTGCCCCTCCCCGGTGCGCTCCCGGTGGAAGAGGGCCGCCATCACCGCGAAGGCCGCGTTCAGGCCGCCCACGGTGTCGCAGACGGGGAAGCCCGTCCGCAGCGGGCTCAGGCGCTCGTCGCCGTTCACGGCCATCTCGCCCGAGAGGCCCTGGATGATCTGGTCGTAGGCGGGCTTGAGGGCGTCGGGGCCCGTCTGGCCGAAACCGGAGATGGCACAGTAGATGAGCTTCGGATTCAGGGCGGAAAGGTCCTTGTAGCCCAGGCCCAGCCGGTCCATGACCCCCGGGCGGAAGTTCTCCACCATCACGTCCGCGTCCTTCACCAGCTTCCGGAAGAGCTCCTTGCCTTCGGGCGCCTTGGTGTTCAGGGTGATGGACTTCTTGTTGCAGTTCTGAGCCAGGAAGCTGGTGCCCATGAGCTTCTTGTTCAGCTCGGGCAGGATGCCGAGCTTGCGGGCGAGGTCTCCGTCCTTCGGGTTCTCGACCTTGACGACGTCCGCGCCCAGCAGGGCCAGGTGCAGCGTGGTGAAGGGCCCAGACAGGACGTTCGTGAGGTCCAGGACCTTGATGCCC
>DASVZU010000034.1:0-14307 GCA_036391515.1 Holophagaceae bacterium | reverse complement strand
GGTCGGAGCACCCTCCGGAGGAAGGTCTCCAGGTCCGCGAAGGTGAGCTGGCCGAGCCCCTGTTCCGTCGCCGCCGGCGGACCGGCCACGCCAAGGGCAGACCTGAGCCGGGCCTCCGGTGAGGCCAGGGCCGCCTCTTGGTCCCGCCAGCAGGCCAGGCGTTCCGGCTCGAGGGCGGCCGGATCCAGGACCGGGCGGAGGATCCGGTTCGCCAGGAGCCCGAGGGCTCGGTCCTGGTCCCGGCTTCGGGAGACCAGCTCCCAGGTGAGGGCATCGGCGGAGAGGGCGCGCGTGAGGCGGATCCCCCCCTCGTCCAGCGCCCGATCGAAGGCCGCCGGGGGAAGCTGGCCGGCCTCTCCCCGATCCAGCATGCGGAGCGCAAGGGTCGCAAGCCCCTCCTTGCCCGCGGGCAGGTCGCCCGGGTGCAGGGCCAGCCGCAGGCGCGCCCGGAAGAGGAGGCGTCCCTGGTCCTCCCGCAGCACGACGCGGAGGCCGCCTGGAAGGGTGAAGGTCCGCACGGGCGGCTGGGCCGCGAGGCGGGGGGACCCGGCCAGGAGAAGGGCGGCCCCCAGGGCCACCGGCCCGGAAGGCCTCACTTCGACACCGGGGGAATCTGGGCCAGCAGGAGCTTGAGGGTGCGGCGGCGTTCCTCCAGGGGCAGCATCCGCAGCTGCCGGAGTCCCTCAGCCACCAGCCGCTCGCGCTGGCCGGGGTCGGGGATGCGCTGGGCGGCCAGGCTCCTCAGGGTCTCGGCCATCTCCGCTTCCAGGGGGTCCTGTCCGGCCAGGTAGGCGGGCTCGAGGAGGGCGGTGGTGCGGTGGGAGGGCCGGAGCCAGGCCTGGGCCGCGGCCTGCACCGTCTCCGGCTCAAGGCTCCGGAGTCGCTGGGCCTCCGTGTAGAAGGCTCGCCAGTCGCCCGCCTCAGCCCAGGCCAGCCCGAGGGCGCGGGCCAGACGGCCGGGGGTGTCCTCGGTCAGGAGCTGCTCGGTGTCGATCTCTGCCTCGGCGCGCTGCCATTCCTCCGGCGCAAGGGCCTCCTGCTGGAAGCGGAGCACCTCCGAATGCAGGGCGTTCTCCAGTTCGGCCAGGCTGTGCCCCTCGGCGGGCCAGAGTTCGATGGTCAACAGCCCCGGCTCCCGGGCCCCGGGTTCATCCATCCGGATCGCGACGCGGGTGGCGAGTTCCTTCTGCTGGACGAGCCGGACCGCCAGCCGGCCCGCCCGTCCCCCGTCGAGGATCTGTGCGGCCATCCGGAGGGCGAGGTGGTCCACCTGGTTGCGGGACGGGATGCGCCAGCCCACCAGCAGGCGCGGGGTCCCCCCGAGGGCCGCCTGGATGCGCCGGTCGCCGAGGTCGGTGCGGATGTCGGGGAGGACGGGCTCCTCGGTGGTTCCCGGAGCGGGCAGGGCGCCCAGGGTGCGGGAGAGGACCGGAAAGGCGGCTTCCACGCCCACGCCGCCCACGAGCACGATGGTGAGGTGGTCCGGGCTGCAGATCCGCCGGGCATAGGCCCGGAGGTCGGACCAGCGGATGGCCTCGAGGCCCGGGATGTGGTCCGCCAGGTCCCGCCCGTAAGGGTGTCCCGGCAGGGCGGCGCCCCTGAGCAGGGCGAGCCCCTGATCCTTGCCTATCCGCAGTTCCGCGATGAGGGTCGTCCGGGCCTCGAAGAACCGGCTGAGCTGGAGGCGGGCCAGCCGGCGGGCCTCGGTGCGGGCCCAGAGTTCGAGATCCGCCACGGGCAGTTCAGTGTCCGCCACCAGGGCATCGGCCTCGGCGGTGGCGGACTGGCGGCCGCCGGCGCGGGCGTAGACATCGGACAGCGGTCCGGAGGACTGGAGGCCGGCGATCCGCTGCTGAAGCGCCTGGAGGCCGGCCTCGAGCCCGGACACCTGGGAGGCCGCCGGAGGGTCGGCCTTCTGCCGGAGGCGCTCCAGGCGGATGGATTCCAGCAGACCCTCCTCCTGCTTCAGCAGGGGATCCAGCGGGGCGGGGGCGTCCCCCTCCGGCACATCCTCCGGCCAGGTGTGGCTGTAGAGGGCCCGGGCCAGCAGATCCGTGGCCCCCGCCAGGGCGGCCGGCTCCTCGGCGCGGCCTCCCCGGAAGACGAGCGTGGCGTGGAAGGCGGGCAGGCCGGGGCGTTCCACCACCAGCAGCCGGGCGCCGTTGGGCAATCGCCGTTCCTGCACCTCGGCCGCACCGGGCGCCTGGGCCCGGAGGGCCAGGACGAGAAGGGGGAGGGCGAGGACCGGGGCGAGAGGGCGCATGGCCCTCCCAGGGTAGCCGTTTCCAGGGGGGCTCAGCGGATGCGGATGGAGCCGTTGGTGGTCTCCAGTCGGATCTGCTGCGCCTTGCCGGGCACCTTCAGGTGGGCGCTGTGCTTCGAGATGTCGATGGACTGGGCCCCGGGGATGTTGATGTCCAGGGAGCCGTTGGAGTTCTCGGCCAGGATCTCGCCCGTGGCCTTGCCCAGGTCCACTTCGATCCGGCCGTTGGTGGTCTCCAGGCGGATCCCCTCGCCCCACCCATCCAGGTTCTGGGCCCGGATGCCGCCATTGGTGGTTTCCATCTGGATTCCGCCGGCGACGTCCTCCAGGTGGATATGCCCGTTGGTGGTCCCGCCCTTGATGCGGGCGAAGAGCTGGGAGGCATCGATTCCGCCGTTGGTGGTGTCGGCCTGCACCTCACCCTTGATGTTCTTCACGGTGATGCCGCCGTTGGTGGCCTCGCAGCGGGCGTAGCCCTCGAGGCTCTGGGCCTGGACATTGCCGTTGGTGGTCCGGAAGAAGCCCAGCACCCGCCGTGGCACCTGCAGGACCATTTCGCAGCGGGGGCTCACGTAGAACCCGAAGCTCCAGGAGGGTTGCTGGAAGACCGCCTCGATGTCGAGGTCCGGACCCTTGTGCTGGACCACCAGTTCCACCCGGCGCTTGGCGCTGTCCCGGATCGTGGCGGTGAGCTGCACCTGTTCCCTGTCCCAGCCCGTGACATAGATGGCGCCGTTGCGGTTCTTCACCCAGAGCTTGGATCCGTAGGCCAGGGGCTCGGTACGGGTCTCCGTGCGGCCGTCGGTGGGCACGTCCACGCCGAAGGACGGAGCGGGAGGCGCGGGGGGGGCCGGGGGCGGGGGTGGCGGAGGAGGTGCCTGGGCCAGCAGGGCACTGCCGACCAGGAGCAGGGGCAACAGGCGACGGCGGGCGTTCATGGGCCACTCCGGTAGGAAGAAAGATCCAGGGCGGGCCTGGGATGCCAAGTACACGCTCAAAGGGGAAAGCCGTTTAGTTATACCCTGGAAGGTCCCTGGAGCCAGCCATGTCCGTCTACATTCTGTCCGCGACCCGCACCGCAGTCGGTTCCTTCGGGGGCGCCCTCAAGCCGCTCAACGCTGTCCAGATGGGCGCCCTGGCCCTGACCGAGGCCATGGCCCGGGCCGGGGTGGCCCCGGATCAGGTCGGGGATGTGGTCATGGGCAACGTCCTCCAGGCCGGCAGCGGCCAGAACGTGGCCCGCCTGGCGGCCCTGAAGGCGGGCCTGCCCCACGCCGTGCCCGCCCACACCCCGAACCAGGTCTGCGGCTCGGGCCTCAAGGCCGTGGCCCTGGGCGCCCAGTCCATCGCCATGGGGGATGCGGACCTGGTCCTCGCCGGCGGCACCGAGAGCATGTCCAACGCCCCCTACCTGCTGCCCAGCGCCCGCTGGGGCGCCCGCATGGGCCACGCCCAGCTCCTCGACTGCATGATCCAGGACGGCCTCTGGTGCGGCCACGGCGACACCCACATGGGCGTCACCGCCGAGAACGTGGCGGCCAAGCACGGCCTCACCCGCGAGGCCCAGGACGCCTTCGCCCTCCAGAGCCAGCAGCGGGCCGCCGCCGCCCAGGCCGCCGGCGCCTTCGACCGGGAAGTGTTCACCGTGACCCTGGCCGGCAGGAAGGTCGACGTGGCCTTCAACCGGGACGAATACATCAAGGCTGACGCCAGCGCCGAGGGCCTGGCCAAGCTCAAGCCGGCCTTCAGGAAGGACGGCACCGTGACCGCCGGCAACGCCAGCGGCATCAACGACGGCGCCGCCGCCCTGGTGCTGGCTTCCGAATCGGCCGCCAAGGCCCGCAAGCCCATCGCCCGCATCCTCGGCTTCGCCCAGGCGGGCGTGGATCCCGCCCTCATGGGCCTGGGTCCGGTGCCCGCCATCCAGAAGCTGCTGAAGAAGACCGGCGTGAAGTTGCAGGACATCGACCTGTTCGAGCTGAACGAGGCCTTCGCCGCCCAGAGCCTGGGCGTCCTGGCGGAACTGCCCGAGCTCGATCCCGCCAAGGTGAACCGCCGGGGCGGCGCCATCGCCATCGGCCACCCCATCGGCGCCAGCGGCACCCGCATCCTCGTCACCCTGCTGCACCTGCTCCAGGACGAGCAGAAGAAGCTCGGCCTCGCCGCCCTCTGTGTCGGCGGCGGCCAGGGCGTGGCCATGCTGGTGGAAAGGCTCTAAAGATCGAACCGCGAATGACGCGAATGGGCGCGAATAGGAAGCGACATTCATTCGCGATCATTCGCGGAATTCGCGGTTACATTTTTTCATGATCACCCTCACCCACGTCGGCAAGCAGTACGACCGCATCCACACCGCCCTGGCGGACGTGAGCTTCGCCATCGACCCGGGCGAGTTCGTGTTCCTCACCGGGCCCAGCGGCGCGGGCAAATCCACGCTGCTGAAGCTGCTCTTCCGGGAGCAGGTGCCCAGCAGCGGCGAGATCCAGATGGCGGGGCACCGGCTGGCCTCCATGCCGGAATCGGAGATCCCCTTGCTGCGCCGGAAGCTGGGGGTGGTGTTCCAGGACTTCAAGCTCATCCGCAGCCGCACCATCTTCGAGAACGTTTCCTTCGTGCTCAAGGTGCTGGGCGTGAGCGCCGCGGAGCAGAAGCAGCGCACCTTCCGGGCCCTGAAGATGGTGGGCCTCCAGCACAAGCTCAGCAGCTTCCCGCTGCAGCTCTCCGGCGGCGAGCAGCAGCGCGTGGCCATCGCCCGCGCCCTGGTGAACGACCCCCTGGTGCTGCTGGCGGACGAGCCCACGGGCAACCTGGATCCCGACCTGGCCCAGGAGATCATGGCCCTCTTCGAGCGCATCAACGGCCAGGGCACCACCGTACTGGTGGCCACGCACGACCGCAGCCTCATCCAGCGCATGCGCAAACGCGTCATCGGCCTCGACCACGGCCGCATCGCCTTCGACCAGCCCGCACCGACCAGCCTGGTGACCGTGTGAAGGGGGAGGGGCGGTAGTCTGGAGGCTGCCGAAGGATCCTCATGGCCCAGCCCCTCACCGATGCCCGTTTCGTCACCTCCGCCTCCGACGTTCGGACGCTGGGGGTCTGCCACGCGGAGGTGGCCTTCGTGGGGCGCAGCAACGTGGGGAAATCCTCGCTGCTGAACGCACTGGCCAACCAGAAGCAGCTGGCGCGGGTCTCGAAGACGCCGGGCCGCACACGGCTCATCAACGTGTTCCTCACGGGCCCCGACCGCTGGATCGTGGACCTGCCGGGCTACGGTTTCGCCACCGGGCCCGCGGCCGAGCGTGCCACCTGGCAGCGCATGATCGAGGGCTACCTCACGGGCCGCGCCACCCTGCGCATGGTCTTCGTGCTGGTGGACGCGGAGGTGGGCCCCACCAAGCTGGACCACCAGATGATCGAGTGGCTGCGCGCCGAGGGGTTGCCCCACCGCGTGGTGGCCACCAAGGCCGACCAGGTGAAGCCGAGCCGGGCCCTGAAGCAGCGGAAGGACGTGGCCGCAGCCCTGGGGCTGCACGCGAACGACATCGCCTGGGCGAGCGCCGAGAAGGGCACTGGCATCCCCGAGCTGCGCCGCGAGGTGGCCGACCTGCTGGGCCTGTAGAAGACTGGTCGCGGAAGGCGCGGAAGAAGGCCGGAATCCGCGGATGCAGCTTTTCCAGCCCTCTTCCGCGGCTTTCGCGAGATTCAGTGCCTTCCGCGACCAGCGCTTTCCATGGGGCCTGCTGGTGGGGCCTACCCCAGTGCCTCCACACTCCCGCTCTGCCACACCATGAACCGGCCCTCGTGGGCCCAGGGCAGGGCGATGCCGTTGGCCTCCACCTCGTGGGTGTGGAAGTGGCCGGTGAGGAAGGTGGCCGGGGCCACGGCCTGGGCCGCGGCGCGGAACGCCTCGCGGGGGAAGGCCAGCTTGTAGGCGGCGTTGGTGGTCCGCATCCGCCGCTCCAGGCCGGCCGAGACACGCCGCGCCAGGCCCGCGGGCATGAGCTTGAACGCCAGCCACATCGGCCCGGAGCGGGACAGGAGGTGCCACAGGCGGTACTGCCGGTCGGCGGTGTTGATGAGGTCGCCGTGCTCCCAGGCGAGGGATTCGCCCGCCAGCCGGCCGCCCAGTCCTTCGCCCAGGAGGTCGAAGCGGGCCGCGTGCCGGTCGAGGAAATACTCCCGGTTGCCCAGCCAGAGGCCCACCCAGTGCCCGGCGGCGCGGCGCGCGTCCACCCAGGCCAGGAAGGCCCGCTGGGCTTCCGTCTCCAGGCCCGGCAGGCCCACCCAGACATCGAAGGCGTCCCCCAGGAACAGCCAGTCGGCTTCGGGATGCGCGGCAGTGGCGGCTTCAAGGCCCGTCAGCTCGGCGCCCCAGTGGGGATCGGCCACGAGGAGGAGCTCCCGGTCCGGGTGGGGCCGGGCCGCGGTCCCGCATCGCCAGCCATGCCAGGCGAGCCGCCGGGTGAACACCAGGGGCAGGTAGGCCGCCGCGAGGGCCAGGGCGGCGCCCAGGGTGTCGGCGATCCAGTCGCCCACCTCGCAGTCGCGCCCCGGCACGAAGGCCTGGTGCCACTCGTCCGTGGCGCCGTAGAGCGAGACCGCCGCCACCACCAGCAGGTGCCGTTTGTACATGGGCAGCCCCGGGGAGCTGAGGCGCAGGGCCAGGTCCAGGGCCAGGGCCAGCAGGCCGAAGACGGTCGCGTGGGCCACCTTGTCGAGGGGGGGCGGCAGCTCGATCCCGCCAGGGTAGTGGGCCTGGGCACTCAGCCAGAAGATGCCCGCCGCCGCGGCGAGGGGGAGGAGCCAGGAGAAACGGAGGCGCATGAACCATCGAACCACAGCTGGCCGCCCATGGGCAGATCGTACCTATCGAATCCTTAACATCAATTAACTTGATCGCTCCGGAGGGGGGTCGATCATCAAGGCTTGGAGTCTCCATGCCGCTGTCCGCCCACGACCTCCAGATCCTCGACCTCGCCGCGGTCAGCCCGGAGGGACGGATCGGGTTCGGGATCTCGGAAGAAGGGACGCTCCAGTTCTACCCTACGGACCGCCCCTCCCCGGTGCCGGCCGGGGATGCCCTCCCCAGGCTGGACGACCTGGGCTACCTGCGGCGCGAGGTCAACCGGTCCTACGTGCTCACCCCCCGCGGGTGGGACGCGGTGGCAGGGGCAGGCCACGGGCGCTGAGGGCATTCGCGCCATTCGTGATTTCGATGCCCTTGGGGCATGAAGAAGCCCCGGCATGCGCCGGGCCTCGGTGGCAGTCCCAAGGGGAGTCCCTCCGCGTCACCCCTGCAGCTGCGCCTCCGGGGTGACGCTCCGGTCGCACGGCTGGCTGCGCACGGGCCTCCGCCTGCAGCGGACCCCGCCGGACAGCCCCCGGGCTGCCCGCCGCTGGCCCGACCTGCGCACCCTCCGTGACTTCGATCCCCCTCGGGACATGAAGAAGGCCCGGCATGCGCCGGGCCTCGGTGGTAGTCCCAAGGGGAATCGAACCCCTGTTTACGCCGTGAGAGGGCGTCGTCCTAACCGCTAGACGATGGGACCGCAAAACAAGTTTTGAGTGGTTGGGGAGGAAGGACTCGAACCCTCACCTGACAGAACCAGAATCTGTTGTCCTACCATTAGACCACTCCCCAACGAGTGGAAGAATCAATGTAACAGGACCAGGTCAAAAGGCAAGAGGGGGTTCCTCCATTGTAGGGTGGGAATCTAGCTGCAGAGGGGCATCCATGGCGGATCCGATCAAACTGGCCTACTTCATGGCGGTGAAGGAAGGGGCGAGCTACCTCGGCGGCCTCCTGGTGACGGATCCCTCGGGCATCCCCCTGGACTTCCGCTACACGGAGCCCATCACCCCCACGCGCCTGCAGAGCATCCTGTACGGCAAGTCGCTGGAGCCGCACCTCAAGGAGGAGGTCATCCAGAAGACCCTCCTGAAAGAGCTGAAGTCCGCGCCGGACCTCTTCATCCTCAGCGCCACCGAGCTGGCCGGCGGGTGGTCGGGCGATCCGCGGTTCCCGGCGCTGGCGGTGCAGAAGAGCCAGGAGCAGCCCCTGGCCAGGCCCGGTGACGCCTTCCGGGCCGGGCCCCGGGAGCTGCTGCTTCAGGTCGCCGAAGGGGCCGCGCCGCTGCGGGTGATCTTTGCGGCCTCGGTGGAGGCTGCCGCCCAGGAGCAGGCGGTGCAGAAGCTGCTGGAGGCGGGCTACCACATGGATCTCACCGAGCCCCTGGAGCGGGTGGCTGCCGCCCTCCAGAGCCTCGTCGTGAAGGAAGGCTGATGCTCGGCAAGGTCCGGGACGCGGTGGCCGACGCCGCGGAGACCCTGCGACGGGTGTTCTCGGCTCCACCGGTCCGCGAGGCGCAGGCAGGCGGCTTCGCCGCGCGGGCCCATGCGGGCGCGGCGCCTGCCGTGACGCCCCTGCCGGGTCTCGAGCCCCTGGCCGCGGCGGAACAGTCCATGCTGCTGCTGATGGAGGAGGCGCGTCTCCACGGTCTGGATCCCTTCACGGCCCAGCTCCGTTCCGAGGCTGGCTGGGCCCGGTGGGGGGCCGAGGCCACGGTGCTGAGGATGGCGCCCCTGGTCCCCGGGCTGGCCGAGCGGGTGGCCGTCCCGCCCCTGCCGGGGCGGGCCGAGGTCCGGGGGCGGCACGACCCGGTGCCCAGGCCCGCCACGCGCCGGGCGGCGGAACCGCTTCCCAGCCCGGCCGCGCGGCGGGTGGATCAGACCCTCCCGGGAGGTGGTCCGCGCCAGGGGCTGGAGGCCATGCTCCAGCTCGCGGTTCCGGTGCAGGGGGAGGACATCCAGCGCCTGCCGAAGGGGCTGTGGATGCGCTACAGCCTCCAGATGGTGCGGGCCACGGGGGAGAACGTGCGCAACCTGGAAGTGCTGGGTCTCTATCACCTGCCGCGGAAAGGCGTGGCGGACCTGCGGCACGACGCGCGGCGGGGACGTATCCTGGTGCGCCTGGAGTCGGAGGCCGTGAAGGCCCCCCGCGTTCCCTTCATCCTGGCCCGCCGGAAGGACGACGGTGCCCTGCTCAGCTGCTACCTGGAGGAACCGTGAATTCCAAGGGTGCCCGCAAGCCCCCCGCCTCCCTGCCGGCCACGTTCCCGGAGATGCCCACCGTGGTCCGGACGAAGGCCGAGGGCGAGGCGCCGTCGGAGGTCTCCGGCTGGGCGCTGGTGGCCTACGCGGGAGCCTCCCTGGGGCGGATCTTCCCCCTGGCCATGGGAGAGACCCTCATCGGCCGGGCCCCGAACGTGGCGGTGGCCCTCCTGGACAGCGAGGTCAGCCGCACCCATGCCCGCCTCGTGCTCGAGTCCGGTCCGGGGGGTACCCGGCTCCTCCTGGAGGATCTGGGGTCCACCAACGGCACCCGCGTGAACGGGGAGACTTTGCGCGGGACTGTCGAACTGAAGTCTGGCGACCGCCTGGGCATCGGCACCCACGTCCTGAAGCTGGTGGCCATGGATCCCCTGGAGCGGGCCTTCCACGAGACGCTGCTGGACCTCAGCACCAAGGACCCCCTCACCAGCCTCGCCAACCGGGGGAAGGCTCTCGCGGAGTTCCAGAACCGGTTCGGCCTCAGCCTCCGCTACGACCGCCCGCTCTCGGTGGTGATGTGCGACCTCGACCACTTCAAGCGGATCAACGACACCTACGGCCACGGGGCGGGGGATTTCGTCCTCCAGGCCTTCGGGGAACGGGTGCGGGCCAACCTCCGGGAGGCCGACCTGGCGGGCCGCATCGGGGGCGAGGAGTTCCTGATGGTCCTGCCCGAGACCGATCTGGGGGGCGGGCGCCAGTTTGCCGAGCGCCTCCGGAAGGCGGTGGCGGCCCAGGCGGTGAACCTGCCCACCGGGCCCCTGGAGGTGACCTGCAGCATGGGCGTGGCCGAGCGGCTGGGCTCCGACATGGATCCAGGCCAGCTGCTGGCCCGGGCCGACGCCGCCCTCTACCTGGCCAAGACCGGGGGGCGGAACCGGGTCTGCGTCCACGCCCTTCTCGCCTAGGTCGGGTTAGACTCCAAGGGTCCATGCCCTTCGACCCGAACCTCTCCGAGACCACCGCCTGGGACCCGGCCACCCGCGCCGCGGGAGAGATCCCGTCCGAGCCTGGCGCCGGGGAGCGCGAGTGGGCCCTCATCCGGTACGTGGGCCATCCCCTGGGTGAGCTGGTTCCCCTGCCCGCGGCCGGGCTCACCATCGGCCGGTCCCAGGAGAACCTGCTCTGGCTGGACGAACCCGAGGTGAGCCGGCGGCACGCCCGGCTCGACGTGGCCCCCGGCGGCGGGGCCGTGGAGCTCCGCGACCTGGGTTCCACCAACGGGCTCTTCGTGAACGGCCGCAAGGTGGAGGCCCTCCAGTCCCCGGCGCGGCTCGTTCACGGCGACGTGCTCCGTGTGGGCAGCCATGCCTTCAAGCTCAAGCGGCTCGATGCCCTGGAACGCAAGTACCACGAGGCGGTGGTGGCGCAGACCACGGTGGATCCCCTCACGGGCGTCAACAACCGGGCCACCGTGCTCCACCAGCTGGAGAAGCACTGGGACCTGGCCCGTCGGCACCGGCGGCCCCTCTCGCTGATCCTGGCGGACCTCGACCACTTCAAGCGCATCAACGACACCTTCGGCCACGCTGCCGGGGACCAGGTGCTGCGGGTCTTCGGGGGCCTGCTGGCGGGACGCCTCCGGGGCTCGGACCACGTGGGGCGGCTGGGCGGCGAGGAGTTCCTCATGGTGCTGCCGGAGACCACGGCGGCCATGGCCCTGAGCCTGGCGGAGGAGCTGCGGCGGAACCTGGAGCGGGAGCCGGTGGAGGTCCTGGGCCGTCCCGTGCTCCCCACCTGCAGCCTCGGGGTGGCCGAGCTGAAGCCTGGCGACCCTGACGGCGGGGCCCTGCTGGCCCGGGCCGACGCGGCACTCTACCGGGCCAAGGCCGGGGGCCGGAACCGCAGCATCCTGGCCCCATGAGCGCCCCCAGGCCCCCGACGCAGATCGGCAGCGTCCGGCTCCGGGAGCCCCTGGGCGAGGGCGGCATGGCCCTGGTCTTCAGGGGGGAGGACCGGTTCCGGCCGGAGGTCCAGTCCGCCGTGAAGCTCCTCCGGCCCGAGGTCCACGCCGACGAGATGCTGGTCCGGCGCTTCCTGCGCGAAGGCGAGGTGCTCACCCGCCTTTCGCACCCGCATCTTGTCGAGGTCTATGCCTACGGCCGCAGCGGCACCTGGCCCTACCTGGTGATGGAGCTGCTGCCGGGCGGCAGCGTCAAGGCCTGCCGGGGAGAGGCTCCGGCCCGCCTGGTCCGCCGCCTCCTGCCCGTCTGCGGCGCCCTGCAGGTGGCCCATGAGGCCGGCGTGGTGCACAGGGATCTCAAACCTTCCAACCTGCTCTTCGCCGCGGACGGTCGGCTGAAGGTGACGGATTTCGGGGTCTGCTTCTGGGAGGGCGCCGAGGGCCGCACCCGCGCCACCCGCAGCCAGATGGTGGTGGGGACCCTGGGCTACATGGCCCCGGAGCAGCATGGCGATCCCCGCCGCGTGGACGGCCGCTGCGACGTGTACGCCCTGGGCGCCATCCTCTACGAGTTCACCACGGGCCAGGCCTACGCCCAGGTCCAGCTGCCCCCGGCCGCGGCGCGACCGGGCTTCCCGCCCCGGCTGGCGGGGCTGATCCTGCGCTGCCTCCAGCCGGATCCCGCGAAGCGCACCCCGGACATGGCTGCGCTTGGACAGGAGCTGTCGGACTGGCTGGAGAGCGCCGAAGCCGCGGGCTGGGGCGAGGAGCCCCTGCCGGGCTACCGCCTGGAGGACCGCGAGACCGCCACCGTCGCCGCGCCCCGCCGCGATGAGGGGCCGGAGATCCGCCTGGCGCCCTACCTGGATGCCCTGGGCACCGGGCCCGTGGGCGTGCGCCGGGCCGCCGCGGAGGGGCTGCGCGCCGCCGCCCGGCCAGGCGATGGCCCCTGGCTCCTGGCGGCCCTCGGGACCGCGCCGGAGGGGGCCCGCTTCGCCCTGGCCCTGGCCCTGGGCGATGTGGGGGAGGCCGAGGCCCTGCCGGCCCTGCTGGCCCTGTTGTCGGATCCCTTCGCCCAGCGGGAGGCCGCCGAGGGCGCCGCTTCCCTGGCCCTGCGCACGGACCGGGGCGGCGAGGCCCTGGCCGCCCTGCGGGAACCGGGCCTCGGCTCGCCCTGGCGCTGGACGCCGCGCGCGGCCCTGGCGGACGGGACCTGGGTCGAGGCCCTCCGCGCCGGCTGGCCGGGCCTCAACGCGCCTTCGCGGCTGCAGGCCCTGGAGGCGGCCCGCCGCCTGCCCCCGGGGAACCTCCGGGCCGCGGTCAAGGCCTTCACCTCCGGGGCCAGCGGCGCGCTCCGGATCCTCTGGGACGAACTCTGACGGAGCCCCCCGTGACGAACCCCATGCCCGCCTTCACTGCCCTCGCCCTCCGCGTCGAGGATCACGTCGCCCACGTCCACCTGGATCGTCCCGACAAGGCCAACGCCTTGAACGAGGCCGCATGGCAGGAGCTGCGGGCCGCCATGGCCTGGGCCGACGCCACGCCCGAGGTGCGGGTGGTGGTGCTGGCGGGGAACGGGAAGCACTTCTGCTCAGGCATCGACCTGGCCATGCTCATGGGTGTGCAGCAGGCCATCAAGGACGAGTGCCCGGGCCGCACCAACGAGAACCTGCGCCGCGCCATCCTCGACCTGCAGGACTGCCTCACCAGCCTGGAGCGCTGCCGCAAGCCCGTGCTGGCCGCCATCCAGGGCGCCTGCGTGGGCGGCGGGCTGGATCTCGTGGCCGCCGCGGACCTGCGCTACTGCTCGGCCGAGGCCCACTTCTCCATCAAGGAGATCGAGATCGGCATGGTGGCGGACGTGGGCACCCTCCAGCGCCTCCCCAAGCTGGTGGCCCCGGGCCTCGTGCGGGAGTGGGCCTACACGGGCCGGAAGATCCCGGCTGAGGAGGCCCGGGCCTGCGGCCTGGTGAACCGCGTGTTCGAGAGCCCCGAGGCCTTGGCGGGCGGCGTGCGGGAGCTGGCGCGGACCATCGCCGCCCGGTCGCCCCTTTCCATCCGCGGCACCAAGGAGATGCTCAACCACGCCCGGGACCACAGCGTGGCCGACGGCCTGGCCCACATCGCCACCTGGAACGCCGCCATGCTGGTGTCCCAGGACATCCAGGCGGCCATGATGGCGAGCATGAGCCGGCAGACGCCTGAGTTCCGGGACTAAGGGGCCAGGAGGGACCGCAGCTCCGCCTCCAGGCGCTCGGAGGCTCGCACCTGTGCGGGCGTGGGCGCGGCGTCGGCCTGCTGGGTGAGTACGAGGAGGCTCCCCATCTGGCCGTTCAGCTTCTGAAGCTTCCGGGCCCGGTCCGGCGGGGCGGAGGCCGCGGCCTGGAAGCTGCGCCCCATGGCCCCGGCGAGGGCCCGGCCCAGGGCGTACTGCCGGGCCAGATCCGCAGAGGAGGTGGTGACGCGGGGGTCCATGCGGACCGTCAGGGGCTGCTCGGCGGCCTTCCCGTCCACGGTGAGGCGCACCCGGTAGCTGCCCGGCGGGACAAGGGCCCCCTGGGGCTCCAGGGGCGTGTCTTCCGGCTCGGCGGCCATGGTGGGTTCCTGGCGGAAGGTGGGCGGCGGAGCCAGGCGGAGGTCCCAGACGAAGCGGTGGACCCCCGCCGAAGCGGGCAGGGCCTGAGGCGGGCGGATCCAGAAGGCCGGGACGTTCAGGGTCGTGGGATCCACGGGTTCGGGGGCGTCCTGGCCGTCGAAGCGGCGGAGCACCTGCCCCGCGGCATCGAGGATCTCCAGCCGCACCTCCCTCGCCGGGGCCTTCAGCCAGAAGTCCAGGATCGCGCCGTCGGGCGGATTCTCGCCCACCGGCTCCTCCGGGGGCAGGGGTGTGTCGGTGTTCAGGCTGGCCCGCCAGCGCAGGGCGGTCTGGGGCCGGAAGAAGTGGACCGGCTCCGCGGCGGTCCCGGGCGCCAGCTCCCGCAGGGGGGCCACGTCGTCGAGGATCCAGAAGGCGCGGCCGTGGGTGGCC
>DASVZU010000033.1:0-18624 GCA_036391515.1 Holophagaceae bacterium | reverse complement strand
GGGCGCCGCCAGCGCACAGAGGAGCCATTTCTGGAAAGATGGAGGCACGAGGTTCATGTTGGCTCGCTTGGGAACGGACATTCTACGGGAAGAGCTGCGCCGGCGCGTGGACGAAGGGCATGCGGGGCCCCACGAGGTCTGGATCCGCTGGCCCCGGCAGCTGGGCGACGTGGTGTTCGCGCTGCCCTTCTTCGGCTCCCTCCAGGCGGCCTGGAACGCCGAAGCCGCCGCCCTGGGTCTCGAGCTCCGCTGGGTGGCCGTGGGCCACGCCATCGGGGCGGCGCTCTTCGCCGAGGCTTCGCCGGACTTCATCGCCGAATCCCTCATCGAGAAGGGCGGGGTGGGCAAGCCCGACCCCTGGCACCTGGTCCGCCGCTGGCGGAAGGCGCCGCCCGTGTGCGTCATCAACCTCAGCCAGAGCGTGCGCCTGGCTCTGGGCGCCTGGATGGCCCGGGTGCCCATCCGCGGCGGCATCGCCGACAACCACCTGAGCCTGCTCTACACCCACCCCTTCAAGTACCGCGACCTGCCCATCCACCTCGCCCAGCGCTACGAGCCGCTGCTGGCGCAGCTCACGGGGCGGCGCCATCTCCAGTGGGTGCGCCTGGGGGCCGGCAACCTGGGCGGGCGGCGGGGCCCCGAACTGCTCCGCGAGGCAGGGTGGAATGGGGAGCCCTACGTGACCCTGGCCTTCGGTACCCGCGGCTACGGCAAGCGCTGGTTTCCGGAGACCCGCACCTGGCCGGAGCTGGCGGGCCGACTGGCGGCAGAGGGCTTCCGCTGCGTGTGGCTGGGCGGTCCCGACGAGGTGCCCCTCGGGAAGGAGCTGGCCGCCCTGGCGCCGGGATCCATCGACCTCACGGGCCGCACCAGCCTGCCGGAAGCCTGCGCCCTCCAGGAGACCGCCGCCGGGAACGTGGCCATCGACACGGGCCTCGCCCACACGGCCGCGGCCACGGGGCGCCCCACCGTCACCCTCATGGGCCACTCGCCGGAGCCCCTCATCGCGCCGGTGGGCCCCCGGGCCATCACCGTGCGCGGTTCGGCGGTGGATTCCTTCCCCGGCGAGAGCGAGGGCTTCGAGACCTTCGGTTCCGTGGCGCACCGCGTGCATCCCGACCGTGTGGTGGGGCTCCTGAAGGCGCTCATGGCCGAGGCCGGCGCGTGATCCCGGAGGGTGCCACCTGGGTCCGGATGCCGCGGTTCATCGGCGATGCGCTGATGATCCACCAGTCCCTCGCGCCCCTTCGCGCGGCCGGGCGGCCCCTGGTGGCCTGGGGCCCGGCCCCGGTCATGGACCTCTTCGAGGGCAGCGGGACCTACGCCGCGACCGTCGCAGATGTCGGCAAGCCGGGCACCTGGGCCCTGGCCGGCCTCCTGCGCCGCCACCGCGCCGCGGGGGTGGTCAACCTGCCCCGCAGCACCCGCGGCCTGCTGGCGGGCTTCCTGGCCCGCACGCCTCTGCGGGCGGGCTGGTCCGAGTCCGGCGGCCGGCTGCTCGCCACCTGCAGCCAGCCCTTCAAGGGCCGGAACGACCACCAGGCGGACCGCTACCGCGACCTGCTGGCGCGGGCCTTCCCCGGCCTGCCCCCGGCGGAGCCGCCGGCCTTCCGGCCCCGGGCGGAGGCCTGGGCGGAGGCCGAGGCGCTGCGCGTGGAGCTGGGGCTGGAGGGCCCCTTCGTGGTCCTGGGGCTCGGTGCGGCGGCCTGGGTGAAGCGCCTGGGCACCCCGCTCTGGATCGACCTCATCGGGTGGCTGCGGGACCAGGGCCTCGCGCACGTCCTCCTGGGCGGCACCTTCTTCGAGGACCTGGCCCAGGCCGACGCCCTGCGCCAGGCCTTCCCCGGCATCCCCGACCTCTGCGGGAAGGTGCCCCTGCCGGTCTCGGCGGCGCTCGTGGCCCAGGCCGCGGCGGTCGTGGGCAATGATTCCGCCCTCGCCCACCTGGCGGCGGCCTGCCACACCCCGCTGGTGGCCGCCTTCGGCCCCACGCGGCCGGAGCTGACGGCGCCACGGGGTCCGCGAGTGACCATCCTGCGGAAGGAGGACCTGAGCTGCCTGGGCTGCCTCCTCCTCCAGTGCCCCGTGCCTGGCCATCCCTGCATGGAGGCCCTGGAACCGGCCCGCCTGCGGGCGGCGGTCGCCTCGGCCCTGGCGCCGGTCGCCGCACCATGAAGGTCGCCTTCCTGCACACGGCCTTCGGCGCCCTGGGCGGCGCGGAGCTGCTGGCCGCGGCCCAGGGGCGGCTCCTGATCGAAGCCGGACACGAGCTGAGCCTCGTCACCTTCGGATGGGCCGAGTCGCCCTGGCGGGAGCTGTTCGGCGGCGCGCAGGTGACTGCGGTTCCGCGACGGCACTGGCGCGACCTCCTCGTCCTGGACCGGAGCAGCAAGTGGGCCCCCCGCGCCCGGCGGGCCTGGCCCCGCCTCCGGAATGCGGAGGTCGTGGTGGCCCACGGCCAGCCGCTGGCGGGGCTCCTGGGGGAGCGGGATCTGCCCGCGCGCCGGCTCTGGTACTGCCACGAGGCCCCCTGGCGGCTCCATCCCGACCGGGTGGACTACACGCTGCTGAAGCCCTTGCCTGAGGTGCCGTGGATCGGGCCGTTCCGGGCGCTGGCCGCGGAAGTCCGGAGGAAGGCCGCCGGCGCTTCCACCCTCCGGGCCCGGGACCTGGCCGGGACCGCCGCCCTGGACGGCCTCGCCGCCAACAGCGACTTCGCCCGGCGGGCCCTGGAGGCCATCTACGATCGGCGCGACGTGGCCGTGATCCCCCCGGTCATCGCCTTTCCGGAAGCGGTCCCGCACCGGCAGGGCCTCCGGCGCGGCGGGCTGCAGGTGCTCACCCTGGCCCGGCTCGGGACCCTGAAGAACGTCGAAGCGGTGATCCGGGGCTTCGGCGAGTATGCGGGACGCGCCGGCTCCAGCGCCCGGCTGCACGTGGTGGGCGACGGAGGCGACCGGACGCGGCTGGAGACCCTGACCCGAGACCTGGGTCTCTCCGGGTCAGTGCAATTCCACGGGACCCTCGATCCGGTGCGGGAGGCGGCGCGCCTGGAGGCGCTCTACGCGGCCTGCGACGTATTCGCCCTGCTCCCCCTGGACGAGTCCTTCGGGATGGTGTTTCCCGAGGCTGCGGCGCGGGGGCTCCTGCTGATCGGGCCCGACCATGGTGGTCCCGTGGAGATTCTCGAGGACGGCCGCTTCGGGCCCTGTGTGCCGGTCTTCGAGCCCGAGGCCCTGGCGGAGGCCCTCCAGGCGATCGATGGCCTCACGGATGCCGAGGTGGACCGGCGACGGGAAGCCACCGACTCGGCCTGTCGGGCCCGGTACGGATCTCCCGCCGTCCTGCCCTTGCTGCAGGCCTGGATCCTGGGGAATCCTCGAACCTGCTGACGCCGCATTCCTTTCGAACAGGATGACCCATGCCCATCGAACCATCGGCCGCGTTCAGCCTTCTGCCCTGGGATTCCGGGCTTTTCGGGTACCCGGTGGCCAGGCTCGCCCCGGAGGGGCTCCGTCCCGAGCTGTTGCCCGCGACCCTTGAGCAGCTCAGAGGCCAGGGTGTGCGGCTCGCCTACGCCCAGGTCCCCTGGTCGGACCAGGCGAGGCGAGCCCTCCTGGACAACCTCGGCGCGCGGATGGTGGATCGGAAGGTCACGTTCGGGAAGGCCCTTGCGGGCGGCTCGATCCCTCCGGCGGGTGTGGAGGCCTGGCCGGGGCGCGAAGTCAGCGAGGAGCTGGAGGCCCTGGCCCTTGCGAGTGGACACCTGTCCAGGTTCAGGACCGATGGCCGCGTGCCGCCCCATGTGTTCCCGGCCCTTTACAAGGCCTGGATCCGGCGCAGTGTGCTCGGAGAGATCGCCGATGTGGTCCTGGTGGCCCGGGAAGGGGGAAGCTTGTCGGGCCTCGTCACCCTGGCCCAGCATGGCCCGGTCAGCGAGATCGGGCTGGTGGCCGTGGCCGACGGATTCCGCGGCAAGGGGATCGGCCGCAAGCTGATGGCTGCCGCCGAGGCCTGGTCCGACGACCGGAGGGCGGATCGCCTGGAGGTCGTGACCCAGGGCGAGAACGCGGGTGCCTGTGCGCTCTACCGCTCCGCCGGGTGTCTGGTGGTGCAGGAGCAGGCCATCTACCATGTCTGGATGGAGCCCCTCGGATGATCCCATTCAATCGACCCATCCTCCCCGAGCGGGCCGCAGACTACATGATCGAGGCCTTCCGATCGGGCAAGGTGTCCGGTGACGGGACCTTCTCCCGGCGCTGCGAGGGGTTCTTCCAGGCCCGATACCAGGCTCCGCGGTGCCTTCTCACTACCTCCTGCACCGATGCGCTGGAACTGGCCGCGATCCTGTCCGGGGTGGGCCCGGGGGATGAGGTCATCCTTCCCAGCTACACCTTTGTCTCCACGGCGAATGCCTTCGCCCTGCGGGGTGCGACCCTGGTCTTCGCTGACAGCCTCCCGGAGCACCCGAACCTCGATCCCGCCCAGGTCGAAGCCCTGGTCACTCCGCGAACCCGGGTCATCGTGCCGGTTCATTACGCGGGAGTGGCGGTGGACATGGATCCGATCCTGGCCCTCGCGGAATCCCGGGGGATCCTGGTGGTGGAGGATGCCGCCCAGGCCATCGAATCCACCTACAAGGGGCGCCAGCTGGGCCTGCTGGGCCAGCTCGGCGCGTTCTCGTTCCACGAGACCAAGAACATCCATTGCGGCGAGGGGGGCCTCATCGCCATCCGCGACCAGGCCTTCGCGGCCAGGGCCGAGGTGATCCGGGAGAAGGGCACGAACCGGAGTGCCTTTTTCCGTGGCGAGGTGGACAAGTACGGATGGGTGGACATCGGGTCGTCGTTCCTCCCCTCGGATATCCTTGCGGCCATCCTGTGGGCCCAGTTGGAGAACCTCGAGACGATCTGCCGCCATCGGCTCGGGATCTGGGAGCGATATCGGGAGGGGCTGGCCCCCCTGGAACGGTCGGGGAATGCGAGGCTTCCGCGGGTGCCCGAGTTCGCCAGGCACAACGGCCACGCCTTCTATCTTGTGCTACCCGACGAGGCGACCCGCTCGAGGCTGATCTCCCACCTCAAGTCCAGGGACATCCTGGCGGTGTTCCACTACCAGTCGCTGCACCGGAGCCGGTTCTTCGAGGGCAGGCATGATGGGCGGGTGCTGCCGAATTCCGACCACTACAGTGATTGCCTGGTCCGCCTGCCCCTTTACCACGATCTCACCGGCGAAGAGCAGGGGCGGGTGATCGATGCGGTGCTCGAGTTCTTCGGCGGTGCGCACTGATCGTCGAGCCTGAACTCCACGCGGCGGGGAGCCTGGATGCATGATCTGGCGATGATGCAGAGACGCCTTCAGGCCTCGGCTCGTCTTCAGGCCATGGCCCAGTCCGTCGTTGATCGTCGTCGAGGAGACCCCGAGGCTGTCCTCCGCACGGCAGAGTACACCGGGGCATTCGCATGGGAATGCCACGGCGGCGCCTTCGCTCTCCCGGCTGTCGAAGTGGCGTTGCGGGAGCTGAGGCTGTCCCCATCCTCCCCGGAGGCCAGCCAGGCGAAGGCCATTCGGGGCCGGACACTCCATGTCTTGACCGAGGCCTACCCGGTGGGTGGGCATACCCGGCTCGTGCGTCGGTGGATCGAGCTGATGGGGGATGAGGACCATGCGGTGGTCCTGGTCAGGCAGCGGCAGCCCCTGGATCCGGATTGGCTGGTTCCCGCAGGCCGCGACGTGCCCGTGGTCGACCTTCTGGCCGAGGGTGTCCTGACCCACCAGGCCAGAGCCGAGCATCTGGCCGGACTGATGGGTGAGGCCCGCACCGTGATTCTCCATATCCATCCTGATGACGCGGTGACCGTAGCCGCGGCTCATCAGGCATCCGGAATCGACCTCCGGTTCCTCAACCATGCTGACCATGTCGCCTGGCTTGGGGCGGCCCTTCCCGCGGTCTTCCTGAACCTCCGTCAGGCCGGTGTCCGGCTCTGCGCCGCCCGGCGCGGAATCTCCCCAGCCATCTGCGACGTCGTTCCGATTCCGATCCTGGATCCGCCGGTGCTCGACCGGGGGGAGGCCCGGGCCCGACTCGGCGTGGGCGAACGGGAGATCCTGCTCCTCACAGTGGCCACCGGGTACAAATACCTGCCCATCGAGGGCCGGTCGCTGGAGGTTTCTCTCTCCAGGGTGCTGGAACACCCCGGGACTCGGATCATGGCCATCGGGCCGAATCCGGAGCACCCCCTGTTCGGACGCCTCGCCGAGCGCGTCCCCGGAAGAGTCCACGCGCTGGGAGTACTGCCCGATCCGTCGGTCCATCGCGCCGCAGCGGACATCTACCTGGACAGCTATCCTTTCTGCTCCCCCACCTCCATGCTCGAGAGCGCGGCCCTCGGCACCCCCGTGGTATCGCTGCAGCCCGATCGCGAAGAGCTCGAGGTGCTGTACTCCGAGTGTCCCGGCCTGCCGAGAGAGGCCTATGCGGCCGAGGACGAGGAGGCCTATCAGCGGATTCTCGGCGCGCTGCTGTCGGATCCGGCCCTTCGCATCGCGAGAAAGCAGGAGCAGCGGGACGGAATGGCCATCCACCTCGGAACTGCCTGGCGGGAGGCGCTTGCCGCTCACCTGGCCCGGACATTCGACAGGCGTCCGTGGGATGGATCAAGCCTCCGGCCGCAGGAGGAGCATCTGGACGCACTCCTGGCCGGGTTGGGCAAGGATCCACGCTTCCATCCGAAGCTGAAACGATGGATGAACCTGGGGATGCGCGGGCCCCTGGCCGTGATCCGCGAGCGGATCAGGATCTGGGGCCGGTAAACGCGTGGAACGGGGCACATCCTGTCTCTTCCCGATTCAAGCAAGGAGTTGTCAATTGGTACGCATGCATTCAGTCCATCCGGGGAAAGCTTTTCGAGCCGGGACGGCGCTGCTGCTGGTGGCTTCGCTGCACGGGCAGGTTCCGGACGGCTGGGCGACCAGGCTGCCCCTCGGGTCGGACGTGCCGCAGGGCGCCTGGTTCGGGGGCGGGCTCTGGAGTGCGGATCGGCACGGCCCGGCAGCCCCCTTCATTGAATCCCTTGGGCTGGGCAATGGGACGGTGGGAAACGGTGTCAACGCCGAGGCGGGCTGGAAGGGAAACCGTTGGGACTTGGCCATGCGCCTCACCGCCTATCGGGATGTGTCCGGGGTGGATCATGCGCTGATATCGCGAGGCCACCTGACCTACCGGAGCCCTGGCGGATGGACCACTTCCCTCGAGCGCGAGCCGCTCGTTTGGGGATTCGGCCTGAATGGCGGGTACCTGCTCGGGGAGGCGTCGCGGCCCATTCCGAAGCTCCGGGTCGCCACGCCGATGGCCCAGGTGCGTGTGTGGGGGGTTCCGCTCGGGGCCTGGAGGGGGCAGGTGTTCCTGGGGCAAGTCGATGCAGCCACGACCCTTCCCGAGGATGCCCAGTCCCCTTCCCTGAAGACCCGGAGCATCGCCTCCCAGGGAACGCCGGTCCGCCCCTTCCTGTCGGGCGTCCGCGCCGAGGCCGCCTTCGGGGACAGCGTCGAGTTCTACCTGAACTGGATCAGCCTGTTCGGGGGAACGCTCAACGGGCGGCAGATCGATTCGGGGTACACGTTCACGGACTACCTCACGGCTTTCCTCGGAGCCAAGGATGCCCGGATCGAGGGGGGGACGGATCTGGTCACCGGCGGACCGAGCCAGTATCGCCCCCTGGATGTCATCAGTGCCTCCAACTCGGACGTGGGGATGCGGATCCGGTTCCAGGCGCTCGAAAGCCTGTTCAGGGCCCGGGACGTCCGGTTCTACGTCAGCCGGGGATCCAAGGGCGTCCACATCAGCTACGGCCCCCTCCTCAAGAAGCCGTTCTATTACATCGGCAAGGATCTGGATGCGGATTGGCGGGCGGTGAGCACCTTCGCGCCGGGATCCATATGGGGCCGCTCGTACCGCTATACCGCGCCAAGCCCGATCGTTCCCAATGATGCGGTGGGCGCGATGGTCGACTGGGGAAGTTGGAAGGTCGGACTGGAGTACCTGGACACGGTCAATGTGCGGGATTTTTCCGGGGGAACTGCGCCCGGGGTCGATCCACTCTACGGGCATCGCTCATTCACGCATTCGTTCTACCAGGTCGGCTTCTACGACCAGGGCGACCCCCTGGGCTCTGCGCTCGGAGGGGAGGCGCGGTACGGGACCTTCCACGTCCAGTGGGATCCATCGCGGGCCTGGCGGTTCCTCGGATGGATCCAGAGCGGCGACCGGCCCTTCCGGGATGACCTGCAGGACTGGCTGCTGGATCACCCCGGGAAGCACCCCGTGAGGAACCGGTTCACCCAGGTCCAGGTGGTGGTGGAGCATCACGGGCGCGACGGGTTCCTGGCGCGTTCCGGGGCCAGCGCCCAGCGGCAATCGGCGGTCCTCAACGAGTACGGCAGGGGTGGGACGGGGTTCCGGTGGTTCCTGGAACTGGGATGGACCTGGGGGCTCGGCGGTTGATCAGAAGGTCCGTGGGGTCGGCCCGAACCTGCCCTCCCGGAAATCCGCGTAGGCCGCCCGCTCGATCCGGATCCGGTCCAGCCGGCCCCGGAAGAGCAGCTTCTGGAAGGTGTAGAGGCGCCGCCAGCGCTGGGCCTCCAGGGCCTCAGGGAAGTAGCGCTGGATGAGCAGCCAACGGTTCCGCTGAGTGTAGTACTCCACGCGGGGGCTGCGGGAACCGGAGGCGAGGCTGCCGTGGTGGCGGATCCGGACGCCATCCACGGCGCTCGGGGGATGTCCGTGGCGACGCAGTTCCAGGCCGAAGGCGATGTCCTCGTAGTAGAGGAAATAGTCCTCGGGGATGAAGCCGGCTTCGGCAGCCCAGGCGAGGGGGAGGAACAGGGCACAGCCGCTGACGTAAGCCATCGGATCGGATTCGAGGAGGCCGGCCCCCAGGATGGGCCTCGAGGCGAAGCCCTCGCGGGACAGGATTCCGCCGCTGAAGCGGTGGTCCCCCTCCTCGATGGTCAGGCCCCAGGCGCCGATCCCGGGACGCGCTCCGGCCGCATCCACGAGCCGCTCGCTGGTCCCCTCGACGAGCTCGGTGTCGTTGTTGAGGACCCACGCGTAGGGCACTCCCAGCCGGTGCAGGAGGCGGAGGCCCACATTGTTCCCGGCGGCGTAGCCCAGGTTCCCGGGATTGAACAGGACGCCGACCGTGCCCGCGGGCGGCAGGGCCGTGGCATCCGGGGCGAGTTCCACCCAGGGCAGGCCGGATTCCCGAAGGGCCCTCGAGCAGGATTCCCGGGTGTGGGCGGCATCGTTCTCGATCCAGAGGATCCGGCTGCTGTCCGGTTCCCGCGCCATCAGGCGGCGGATGCAGGCGGTCGTCACCTCCGGCTGGTGGTAGTTCAGGACGAGGATGCCCACGCGGGGCCGGGCGGGGTCGAGGGGAGTCATGGTCGGCAAGATTCCAGGGGTTCCTGGGGAGCATCCTGACACAGGCGACCCTGCCCCGCCGCCGGGGGCTTCGGACCGAGGGGTGTTCCCCGGAAGCGGCGGGGGCGCCGGGGCGGGCCTGCATCGCAGGTAGACTGGAGCCATGCTCTTCGATTCCCCCTCCACCTTCGGGCGCGCCTTCAGGATCCTTTCCTTCGGGGAGAGCCACGGGCCGGCGGTAGGCGTGGTGATCGATGGCGTGAAGCCAGGGCTGCCCTTCGATCTGGAGGCCATCCAGCGGGAGCTGGATCGGCGCCGTCCGGGCCAGTCGGACCTGGTGACGCCTCGCACCGAGGCGGATCGCGTGCAAGTGCTGAGCGGGGTCTTCGAGGGACGCACCACCGGCCATCCCATCGCCCTGGTGGTCTTCAACGAGAACCAGCGCAGTGGCGACTACTCGGCCATTGCGGACCTCTTCCGGCCTGGCCACGCGGACCTCACCTACCAGCGCAAGTACGGGCTCCGCGATCCCCGCGGCGGCGGCCGCAGCAGCGGCCGCGAGACCCTCGCCCGGGTCGCGGCGGGTGCCTGGGCCAAGCAGCAGCTCGCAGGGCTGGGCGTGACGGTGCGGGGCTTCAATCGGGAGATCGCGGGCATCCCCGGCTCGGCGGTGGTTTGGGCCTTCGTGGAAGCCAATCCCCTTCGTGTGGCCGACCCGGCCGAATTCGGGGCCCAGCGCGCCGCGGTGGAGGCGGCCCGCGCCGAGGGCGACAGCGTGGGGGGCGTGTGCGAAGTGTGGATCGAGGGCCTGCCCGAGGGGCTGGGCGATCCGGCCTTCGGCAAGCTCGACGCGCTGCTGGCCGCGGCCTGCATGTCCATCGGGGCCGTGAAGGGCGTGGAACTGGGCGCGGGCTTCGAGAGCGCCCGCCGCCGCGGCAGCGAGAACAACGATCCCCTGGGACCAGAAGGCCCTCTCAAGAACGACGCCGGCGGCACCCTGGGCGGCATCAGCACCGGGGCGCCGGTGGTGGTCCGTCTGGCCGTGAAGCCGACCAGCTCCATCGCCCGCACCCAGCAGACCATCGATCGGGACGGCCGCGCCACCGAGATATCCACCCATGGGCGCCACGATCCCTGCATTGCCCCGCGCATCGTGCCCGTGGCCGAGGCCATGTGCGCCCTCGTGATCTACGACGCCTGGTTGACCCAGCAGGCGCTGCGGGAGGGTGCCCTCGACGAGGCCCCGGAATGGGATTGGGAGGCCGTGGAAGCCCTCCTCCGTGCGAAGCTGTGATGACCGCCACTTTTAGAGGAGCATGACGAAGAGGTGACGCTGTTATCCCCTGCAGCGCCCGATCATGACATCGACATGGAACCCGTCCTGCTCAGCTTCCACGCCCCTGTCCACGACCTCGACGTGGTGGCCCAGCATGTGGTGAAGGAAGGCGTTGCCGCGCGGCTCCGGGAGTGGCAGCGCCAGACCGGCGCCCGGGAACTGGTGTACCTGGCCACCTGCCAGCGGGTGCTCTGGATGGTCTGGGGCGGGGATCCCGGCGCCCTGGATCCCGGTGCGGGTGCCCGCCGGTACGAAGGCGAGGACGCCTGGGTGCACCTGCTGGCCATGTCCGCCGGTCTCGAGTCAGCGAACCTGGGAGACCGCGAGATTCCCGGCCAGCTGAAGGGCGCCCTCCAGCAGGCCCGCCAGGTGGGTGTGGCTGGCGAGGAGGCCCAGTCCGCCATCGAGGACGTGATTCGCGAGGGGCAGCGGCTCCGGGCCCGTCTCGGCCTCGCCGACGGTTCCGTCAGCGTGGCCACCGCCGCCCTCCGGCACCTCTCGGATGGGCTTCCGAAGGGCGCCTCGGTGGTGCTGGTGGGCGTGGGGCCCATGACCCAGTACCTGGCCGAGCGGCTGCCGGAGCACGGGTTCCAGGTCGCCATCGCCAACCGCACCCGGATCCATGCCCGCCAGCTCGCGGAGCCCCTGGGCCTGGAGGTGGTGGACCTTGCGGACCTGCAGCGCGATCCCGGGAAGTTCGATGCCCTGGTGACCGCCACGGCGGCCCCGGAACCGCTCTTCACCCTGGATGCCTGGCAGGGTCTCAAGCGGCCTACGCTGCGCATCCTCGACCTGGCGCTGCCGCCGGATTCGGAGCCTGGGCTCGAACAGCTGCCCTGGGTGCATCGGGTGGACCTCAGCGCCTTCCTGGCCCAGACGGCCACCGTTCGTGCCCGGCGCGCCGAGGCTGCCCAGCAGGCCGAGCCCTTCCTGGCCGGCACGGCGGGTCGCCTCCGCCATCGCGCCCAGGTGCGGGCCCGCAAGCGGCACCTCGCCTCCGCCCAGGACCGGCTCGACGCCGCCTGGGGTGCCCTCGAGTCGGAGGTGAAGGGGCTCCAGGGGCACATGACCTGCCTGGATGAGTCCCAGCGGGAAGCCCTGCAGTCCATCCTGTCCCGGGGGCGCACCCTTGCATTCCGGGCCCTGGCCCAGACCGAAGTGAAGCCCGCTCCGGGCGGAGAGGCGGTGAATCCGTGAAGCACGTGACCGTGGCCACCCGTGGGTCGCTCCTGGCCGTGGGCCAGGCCGAGCCCCTCGTGCGCTTCCTCGAGTCGAAAGGCTATGAGGTCTCCTGGCGCAAGTTCTCCACCTCCGGCGACCAGTGGCTCCAGGGCCCCCTCGACAAGCAGGTGGGCGGCGGCTTCTTCACCAAGGAACTGGAGGACGCCATGGCCGCGGGGGCCGCGGACCTGCTCATCCACAGCCTCAAGGACGTGTCCCTCGACCGGCCCGAGGGCATCGTCCCCGCCTGCATCCCCCACCGGGAGGATCCCGCCGACTGGCTGGTGATGCGCCCGGATGCGCCGGAGGACCTGGTCATCGGCACGAGTGCCGTGCGCCGCGAGCGCATGCTGGCTGAACTCTTCCCAAAGGCCCGCTTCACCTGGATCCGCGGCAACGTGCCCACCCGCCTCCAGCGTGTGCGCGACGGGGTGCTCCGGGAGGAGCCCCTGCATGCCACCATGCTGGCCGCTGCCGGTCTCAAGCGCCTCAAGCTGGATCTCGAGGGGCTCGTGGTGCGCCCGCTCACTCCTGCCGAGCTGCCCTCGGCGCCAGGGCAGGGGGCCCTGCTGGCGGAGGCCCGCGCCGACCGGCCGGACCTCGTGGAGGCCCTGGCGGAGATGCACGATCCCATGACCGCGCGCTGCGTGACCCTGGAGCGCCGGGTCCTTGCGGGCATCGGCGGCGGCTGCCAGCAGCCCCTGGGCGCCCTCGCCGAACCCCTGGCGGACGGCGGCCTCCTCCTTCGCGCCGCCTATGCGGGGGACGGCGGCCTCCGGCGGGCCGAGGCGCGCGGCACCGACGACGCGCAGCTCCTGGCCGCCGTGCTGAAGGGCCTGGGACTGGCATGCGCGTGAGCCCCGCCAAGCCCAGGCTGGCCCTCGCGCGGCCGGCCCACCATCCGCTCTCGGATACGGTGCGGAAGGCGGGGTGGGAGCCGGTGCCCTATCCCTTCACCCGGCTCCAGCCCTCGGTCCTGCCGCCACCCATCCCCCTGGCCACCGCCAACGCCGTACTCCTGCTGAGTCCCTCCGGCGCCCGGGTGGCCGGGCCCAGGCTTCCGGCGGGGACCATCTGCCTGGTCCAGGGAGGCGGCACCGCGGAAGCGCTGGACCGCGAAGACCTGGAGATCCTGCTGCCCAGCGAGGCCCGGGCCGAGGCCCTCTGGGATTTGCTCCGCGAACGGTTCCCCGATGGCGGCGGTTTCGTGCTGGCGCGGGGCGAGCGCAGCCGCGAGTACCTGGAAGAGGCCGCCCGAGGCAGTGCCTGGCGCATCCATCCCTGGATCACCCATCGGGAGGCCATGCGCGTGCCGTTCCCGCCCCTGCCGGAAGTGGAGGGGGTGCTGGCCCTGAGCCCCCTGCAGGCCGAGATCCTGGCTCCCCTCTCCCGCAACCTGCTGCGCTTCGCCTGGGGCGAGGGGACGGCCCGGGCCTTCGCGAAGGCCGGCGCGCCGGTCCACGGCCACTGCGAACCCAAGCCCAGCCTGCTGTGGGCCCTGCTCGCCCAGCACCTGAAGGAGGAGAACACGCCATGATGACCCGCTCCCGCCGCCTCCGTACCACCGCCGCCCTGCGCGACCTCGTGGCCGAGACCGACCTCCGACCGCGCCACCTGATCCAGCCGCACTTCGTGCAGCCCCACAAGGGCAGCAGCGAGATCTCCGCCCTGCCCGGCATCGTCCGCGCGGGCGTGGAGGACACGGTTCGCCAGGTGGAGCAGGACCTCAAGCACGGACTGCGCAGCGTGCTGCTCTTCGGCGTGCCCGACGCCCACGAGAAGAGCCCCGACGCCAAGGCCTGCCACGACCATGCGGGCGTGGTGCCCAAGGCCGTGGCGGCCCTGAAGAAGGCCTTCGGCCGCGACGTGATCGTCATGACGGACGTCTGCCTCTGCGGGTACACCAGCCACGGCCACTGCGGGCTGGTGGACGAAGAGGGCACGGTGCTGAACGACGAGACCCTCCCGCTCCTGGCGGAGATGGCCCTGCGCCATGCCGAGTCCGGGGCGGACGTGGCGGCCCCCAGCGACATGATGGACGGCCGGGTGGCCGCCATCCGGGCCCGACTGGACGGCGCCGGCTTCACCCAGACCGCCATCCTCAGCTACGCCATCAAGCATGCGGGCGCCTACTACGGACCCTTCCGCGAAGCCGCGGACAGCAGCCCCAAGTTCGGCGACCGGAAGACCTACCAGATGGATCCACGGAATGCCCGCGAGGGCCTGCGGGACGCCCTGCTCGACGTGCAGGAGGGCGCCGACATGCTGATGGTCAAGCCCGCGCTGCCGAACCTCGACCTCATCTGGCGCCTCCGGGAGGCCCAGCTGGCACCCATCTGCGCCTACCACGTCTCCAGCGAGTTCAGCAGCGTGAAGGCCGCCGATCGCCTGGGCTGGGTGAGCGGCGACCAGCTCATGCTCGAGCACCTGACGGCCATCCGCCGCGCCGGCGCCGACATGATCGTGACCTACGCCGGTCGCGAGGCGGTGGAGAAGGGCTGGATTTCCTGATTTGAAGAAGGGCTTTCCACCGCAGAGGACGCAGAGACCGCAGAGAAATAAGGTCATCACATGTCATCTCTGTGCCTTCTGTGATCTCTGTGGTTCAACCATCCGAAGAGGCCTGCATGAGCAATGAAACACTGTTCCAAGAAGCCCTCACCCACTTCCCCGGGGGCGTGTCCAGTCCGGTGCGGGCCTTCCGCGCGGTGGGCGGGACGCCGAAGTTCTTCAAAAAGGCATCCGGCGCCTGGTTCGAGGACGAGGACGGCCGCCGCTTCCTGGACCTCTGCATGTCCTGGGGCCCGCTGATCCTGGGCCACGCCCAGCCGGACATCCTGGCCGCCGTGAATGAGGCCATGCATGAAGGCCTCACCTTCGGCGCCCCCAGCCGGCGGGAGCTGGCCCTGGCCCGGCGCATCAAGGAGATGGTGCCCTTCATCGAGAAGATGCGCTTCGTCTCCTCGGGTACCGAGGCGGTCATGTCCGCCCTGCGCGCCGCTCGCGGTTTCACGGGCCGGGACCGCATCCTGAAGTTCGACGGCTGCTACCACGGCCACAGCGATGGCCTGCTGGTGAAGGCGGGCTCCGGCCTCGTCACCTTCGGCGCCCCCACCAGCGCGGGCGTGCCGAAGGGGATCGCCGAGCTGACCTCCGTGGTGTCCCTGGACGACCTGGAGACCCTGGAGCGGACCTTCGCGGAGATCGGGAGCGAGCTGGCCGCGGCCATCATCGAGCCCATCCCCGCCAACAACGGCCTGCTGCTCCAGCGGCCCGAGTTCCTCAAGCGCCTGCGCGAGCTTTGCACAAAGCACGGCGTGATCCTCATCTTCGACGAGGTCATCAGCGGCTTCCGCGTGGCCCCTGGCGGCGCGGCGGAGCGGCTGGGCATCACGCCCGACCTGGCCACCTACGGGAAGATCATCGGCGGGGGCATGCCCGTGGGCCTCTACGGAGGCCGCAAGGACATCATGAGCGTGGTGGCGCCGGACGGGCCGGTGTACCAGGCGGGCACCCTCTCGGGCAACCCCGTCGCCATGGCCGCGGGCCTGGCCACCATGGAAAAGCTGACCCCCGCCTTCTATGCCGGCCTGGAAGCCAACGCGGCGAAGTGGGCCGCGGCCTTCGAGGCCATCCCGGGCCTGCATTGCCCCCGCTTCGGCAGCCTGCTCTGGCCCCTGTTCCAGGATGGCGTCCGCCGCAGCGACGCGGTGAAGGGCGAGGCCATCAGCAGCTTCAACCGGCTGCACCGGGCCCTGCTGGACCAGGGCGTGTACCTGCCCCCCAGCGGCTACGAGGTGGCCTTCCTCAGCGGCGCCCACGGCGACGCCGAGCTGGCCCACTTCAAGCAGGCCGTGGCCGCCGTGGCCAAGAATTTCGTCTGATCCTCTTTCCTCTGCGTTCTCTGCGTCCTCTGCGGTGAATGGATTTCTTGGTGATGCAATGACCCAGCCCCTCCTCCGCGTTCTCAATGGCGAGACCCTCGACAAGCCCCCGGTCTGGTTCATGCGCCAGGCCGGGCGCTTCCTCCCCGAGTACCGCGCGGTCCGGGCCAAGGCCACCTTCGAGCAGCTGCTCAACGACTCGGATCTGGCCGCCGAGGTCACCCTCCAGCCCATCCGCCGCTTCCCCCAGATCGATGGCGCCATCATCTTCAGCGACATCCTCGTGATCCTCGACGCCCTGGGCTGCGAGGTGACCATTCCCGAAGGCGGTCCCCGCATCGGGAAGACGCTGGACCAGATCGACATCGACCGCCCCCTGGACGAGAAGGTGTTCGAGCCCGTCTGCGAGGCCATCCGCAAGGTGAAGAAGGAACTCCCGGCCAAGGTCACCATGCTGGGTTTCGCCGGGGCCCCCTGGACCCTCCTGGCCTACGGCATCGAGGGGAAGGGCAGCAAGAGCTGGGCGAAGGCCAAGGCCTTCCTCCACCAGGAGCCCGTCCTGGCCCGGAAGTGGCTGGACAAGCTGGCAGATGCCGCCGCGCGGCTGCTGAACCTCCATATCGGGGCCGGCGCGCAGGGCGTGCAGCTCTTCGATACCTGGGCCGGCGAGCTGGACGCCGACGACTACGCCACCTTCGCGCTGCCCTCGGTGGAGCGCACCCTTTCCCAGGTGACGGCCGCCCCGACGCTCTTCTTCGCCCGCACCGGCTACCTTCCGGATGCGCTGAACCAGCTGCCTTGCAAGGGCCTGGCCGTGCCCTGGCAGGTGCCCATTGCCGAGGCCCGGCGCCGATTCCCCGGCAAGGTGCTCCAGGGCAACCTGGATCCCATCGCCCTCCTGGCCGGTCCGGAGGTGGCGCGGAAGAAGGCCCGGGCCATCGTGGACGCCATGAAGGGCCATCCCCACATCTTCAACCTCGGCCACGGGCTGGTGCCCGAGACCGATCCCGCCGTCGTGGCGGCCGTGCTCGACGAAGTGAAGGCCTGATGCCCCTCCGCCAGGGGAAAGCCGGAGCTAATTCCGTCATCCTTGGCATCCCGCCGGTGAACGTCCATATTTGCATGGTGTCTGGACACCTGATTGGATCTCGACCATGAACAAGCTCGCCGACCTCATCCGCCGCTATGACCGTCCCGGCCCCCGCTACACCGGGTATCCCATGCCGCCGGCCTGGACGGACGACTTCCCGGAGGCGGAGGTCCTTTCCGCCCTGGAGCGGGCCAACGTGCGCAAGGACGAGGCCCTTTCGCTCTACCTGCACATCCCCTTCTGCCCGCGCCGCTGCGCCTACTGCGGCTGCAACGTGGTGGTGAGCCCCCAGTACGATCCGGTCGAGGCCTACCTGGCCGCCGTGACGAAGGAACTGGACCTGGTGGTCTCGCGGATGCCGGATCGCCGCAAGGCCCTGCAGCTCCACTGGGGCGGGGGCACGCCCACCTACCTGAAGGCCGCCGACCTGAAGCGCACCTTCAACCTCTTCAAGGAGCGGTTCGAGTTCCTGCCGGGCGCGGAGATCGCCATCGAGGTGGATCCCACCTTCCTGGAGCCCGACCAACTGCCGGCTCTGCGGGAGATGGGCTTCAACCGCGTCTCCTTCGGCGTCCAGGACCTGGACGAGAACGTGCAGGCCCTCATCACCCGCGGCCAGACCTGGGACCACACCCTCACGGCCATGAGGCAGTGCCGCGAGCTGGGCTTCGACGGCGTGAACCTGGACCTGGTGTACGGCCTGCCCGGGCAGACCCTGGATACCTTCCGCCGCACCCTGGAGTCGACCCTGGAGCTGTCGCCGGACCGCATGGCGATCTACGGCTTCGCCTACCTCCCGACCATCATGCCCTTCCAGCGCAGCATCCCGGCCGAGACGCTGCCCTCGCCGGACCTCCGCCTGGAGCTGCTGCTCCTGGCCTCGGACATCCTGGAGAAGGCCGGCTACGTGGCCATCGGCATGGACCACTTCGCCCACCCGGACGACCCCATGGCCAAGGCGGTCCACGAGGGCCGCCTCATCCGCAACTTCATGGGCTACGCCGTGGCCGCCGGCACGGACCTGCTGGGCTTCGGCCCCAGCGCCATCTCCAACGTGGCCGGGGTGTACGCCCAGAACGAGAAGATCCTCGCCAAGTGGGAGCGCTCGATCACCGATGGGAAGCTGGCGGTCCACAAGGGCCACCGCCTCTCCGACGACGACGAGCTCCGCCGCTGGGTCATCCACCGCCTCATGGGCCATTTCGAGCTGCGCTGGGAGGACCTGCGCACCCGCTTCGGCGTGGATGGTCCCGCCTGTTTCGCGGATGCGGTGACCCAGCTCCGGGAGGAGGTGTCCCAGGGCACGGTGGAACTGAAGCCCGAGGGCGTGTTCATCACGCCCCTGGGCCGCCGGTTCGTGCGCAACCTGGTGCAACCCTTCGACGCCTACCTGGCGAAGCTGAGCGCCAAGACCCCCTTCTCGCGGACGGTCTGATCCCGGTTTTCCACCAATCGCGACCTGGAAGTATTGAATAGCGAGGCACGGGGCCTACATTGGGGAGTGCGGAGGTTCGCCGCGCCGGGTGGCGGCCCTGCAGTCCGGCAGTTTCCGGGTGGTTCCGGAGCCGGTGGACCCGATGTGCCCGGCCGGCGGCCCGCCGCGGTTCCACCGCGGAGGCCCCATGCTGCCCTTCCTTCTCCTTCCCGCCCTGATCGTCCAGGCTCCGCAGTC
>DASVZU010000032.1:0-5403 GCA_036391515.1 Holophagaceae bacterium | reverse complement strand
CCAGATCCTCGATGAGATCGTCCAGGTGTTCCAGCCCCACGGAGAGTCGGATGAGGTCGTCGCCGACGCCCGTGGCCAGCCGCTCGGCGGCGCTGAGCTGCTGGTGAGTGGTGCTGGCGGGGTGGATGACGAGGCTCTTGGCGTCGCCCACATTGGCCAGCCGCGAGAAGAGCTTCACCCGGTCGATGACGGCCTTGCCGGCTTCCAGCCCGCCCCGCACGCCGAAGGTGAGGATGCCGCCGAAGCCCGCGCCGGGGCGGAAGAACCGGCGGGCGTTCGCGTGGCCCGGGGCATCCGGCAGGCCTGGATGATTCACCCAGGCCACTTCGGGCCGGGATTCGAGCCAGCGGGCCAGGGCCAGGGCGTTGGCGCCGTGGCGCTCCAGGCGGAGCGGCAGGGTCTCGATGCCCTGGAGGATGAGGAAGGCGTTGAAGGGGCTGAGCGCGGCACCCGTGTCGCGGAGGCCCTCGATGCGCGCCTTGGTGATGAAGGCCGTGGGCCCCGCCAGGTCTGCGAGGATGGCCCCGTGGTAGGCGTCGCAGGGCTCCGTGAACTCGGGGAACTTCCCGTTCCGCCAGTCGAACCGGCCGCCGTCCACGATGACGCCGGCGAGGCTGGTGCCGTGCCCGCCCAGGTACTTCGTGGCGCTGTGGACCACGATGTCCGCGCCGTGGCGCAGGGGGTTCAGCAGGTACGGGCTGGCCAGGGTGTTGTCCACGATCAACGGCACGCCGGCCTCGTGGGCGAGGGCGGCGATCACCTCGAAATCAGGCACATCCAGCTTGGGGTTGCCCAGGGCCTCCACGTAGACGGCGCGGGTGGTGGGGCCGATCGCCGCGCGGAAGGCCTCAGGGTCCGTGCTGTCCGCGAAGGTGGCCGTGATGCCGAGGCGGGGCAGCGTGTGGCGCAGCAGGTTGTAGGTGCCGCCGTAGAGGTTGTTCCCCGCCACCACGTGGTCGCCCTTGCGGAGCAGGGTGGTGAGGGCGAGGGTGATGGCCGCCTGGCCCGAGGCCACGGCCAGGGCCCCGATGCCGCCCTCCAGCGCCGCCACGCGCTGCTCCAGCACGGCGGTGGTGGGGTTCATGATCCGGGTGTAGATGTTCCCGGGCACCTCCAGGTTGAAGAGGGCCGCGCCGTGCTCGGTGGAGTCGAACACGTAGCTGGTGGTCTGGTAGATGGGCACGGCACGGCTCTTGGTGTCCGAGTCGGGCGTGTGGCCCCCGTGGAGGGCGAGGGTCTCGAAGCGGGGGGTGCGGGTGGCGGTGGCGCCCATGGCGTCTCCTGGAGAGGAAGGTTGGGAAGGCCGAGGCCCTGTCCGTCCAAGCAAGTCCAGGAATGAAAAGGGGCCCGATTTCTCGGGCCCCTTTTCGATGGTTGCGTCAGTTCGACACAGCTTGACATCTCTCCGCGTCCGATCGCTCGTCCGCGGCAGGAATTGGCACCTTGCTCTCGCAGGTTGCCAAGGTTTCACAGGGCCCGTCCCTCCACCTTTCTGGATAACTCGCTATGGAACTGGCAAGGATCTCGTATGGGAACGGCCCCGAAGGGCCGGTGAGGAACGATAACGCCGGGGCCCACCGGATGCAACCCCTTCCTGGCGTGCGGGCGCAGCTCAGGCCGAGAAGTACCGCGCCTGCGGGTGCCAGGCCACGAGGGCGCTGGTGGCGTACTCGGGATCCATCTGGAAGGTCTCGGAGAGGGTGACGCCGATGGCCTGACCCTGGAGGAGGTCGAGGATGGCGCCGTTGCCGTGGAGGTCCGGGCAGGCGGGGTAGCCGAAGGAATACCTGGACCCCTGGTACCCCTGGGCGAAGAGGGCCCGGCCCGGGAGGTCCTTCCCGGCGATGCCCAGCTCCCGGCGGATGCGCGCGTGGACGCGCTCGGCGTAGGCCTCCGTGAGCTCCGTGGCAAGGCCGTGGAAGGCGAAATAGTCGGCGTAGGCGTGGGCCTCGTAGAGCCGCCTGGCATGGTCCGCCGCGGCCTGGCCGAGGGTGACGAGCTGCAGCGCGAGCACGTCCGTCCCGCCGGCGCGGAAGAAGTCCGCGATGCACAGGCGCCGGCCCGCGGCCTGGCGGGGGAGGGGAATCGTGGCAAGGGGACGGCCGGGGTCGGCGGGATCGAGGACGTGCAGCGCGTCTCCCTCGGCCCGCACGGGGAAGTACCCGTAGCGGGCCCTCGGCACCACCAGGGGTTCCTCGGCCAGCCTGGCCTTCCAGGCCGCCAGTTGCGGTTCCGCCTTTTCCCGGAGCGTGGCCGCGAAGGCGGCGTCGTCCAGGCTGCCCTGGCTGAAGCCCCAGCGGTTGCGGATGAGGGCGAACTCGTCCAGGAAGTCGAAGAGCCCGGCCACGTCCTCCGCCAGGTCCCGCACCCCCCAGAAGGGCGGTTCGGGCGGGGCCTCGTCGTGGCGCACCCAGCTGCTCTGCCCCGCTTCCGTGAGCGCGACTGCGGCGCCGCCCCGCTTCAGGATCCTGATTCCGCCAGCCGCGCCCGCGGCTGGCGCCGGTGCCGCGACGAGGGGTTCACCCGACACGATCTGTTGCATCTGCCGCAGCCCCTCGAAGGCATCCTCCGCGTAGAACACCGGGCCGGGATAGGCGCGGCGGCAGTCGCCCTCCACGTAGTCGCGGGTGAGGGCCGCGCCGCCGAGGATGACGGGGATCCGGTGGCCCTGCTCCTCCATGAAGTGGAGGTTCTCCTTCATCACCACGGTGGACTTCACCAGCAGGCCCGAGAGGCCGATGGCATCCGCGGGCCAGTCCGACAGGGCCTTGAGGATGGCCTCGATGGGCTGCTTGATGCCCAGGTTGCGCACCTCGAAGCCGTTATTGCTGAGGATGATGTCCACCAGGTTCTTGCCGATGTCGTGGACATCGCCCTTCACGGTGGCCAGGAGGATGCGGCCCTTCTGGTAGTCGGCCTCCTTCGGCAGGTGGGGCTCGATGCGGCGGATGGCGGCCTTCATGGCCTCGGCGCTCTCCAGCACGAAGGGCAGCTGCATCTCGCCGGCGCCGAAGCGGTCGCCCACCACCTTCATGGCGCCCAGCAGCACCTCGTTGATGAGCTTCAGGGGGTCGTGGTCGCGCAGGGCCTCGTCCACGTCCGCGAGGATGGCCTGCTTCTCGCCGTCGAGGATGTCGCGATGGAGGCGTTCCAGCACAGGCAGATCGGCGCGGCGGTCCTCCACCGAGGCCGCCTTGCGGTCGCTGAAGCGGGCCAGGATGGCCTTGAGCGGGTCGTAGCCCTCGCGGCGGCGGTCGAAGATCAGGTCCTCCACGATCCGCCGGTCCTCGGGATCGATCTTCGCCACGGGGATGACCTTGGACGAATTGAAGATGGCCAGGTCGAGGCCGTGCTGCACGGCGTGGTAGAGCATGAGGGCGTTCAGCACATGGCGGGCGGCGGGGTTAAGGCCGAAGCTGACGTTGCTCACGCCGAGGAGGGTGCGCACGCCCGGCAGCTCGGCCTTGATGAGGCGGATGGCTTCCAGGGTCTCCACGGCCGAGCCGCGGAAGGCCTCCTCTCCGCTGCCCAGGGTGAAGGTGAGGGGGTCGAGGATGAGGTCGCCGGGATCCAGGCCGCAGTCCCCCACAGCCAGGGCGTGGAGGCGGCGGGCCACGGCCAGCTTCTCGTCGCGGGTCCTGGCCATGCCGTGCTCGTCGATGGTGAGGGCGACGACGGCGGCGCCATGGATGCGGCAGAGGTCGAGAATGCGGCGGGCCTTGTCCTCGCCGTCCTCGAAGTTGATGGAGTTCACCACGCACTTGCCGGGGGCGAGCTGGAGGGCCCGTTCGATGACGGGCACCTCGGTGCTGTCGATCATCAGGGGCGGGGTGACCTGGGTGACGAGGCGGCTGAGGAGCGCCTCCATGTCCCGCACCTCGTCGCGGCCCACGTAGGCCACGCAGAGGTCCAGCAGGTGGGCGCCCTCCCGCTGCTGCTCCCGGGCGATGCCCACGAGGCCGTCCCAGTCCTCCGCCGCCAGCAGGTCGCGGAACTTCTTCGAGCCGTTGGCGTTGGTGCGCTCGCCCACGATGAGCGGGGCGGGCTCCTGGCGCAGGGTCACGGCCTGGTAGAGGCTGGCGGCACTGCGCTCCAGCTTCGGTTCGCGCCGCGGCGGCGACAGGCGCTCCACACCGGGCGCCAGGGCGCGGATGTGGTCGGGCGTGGTGCCGCAACAGCCGCCCACGATGGCCAGGCCGAACTCGGACGCGGCATGAAGCACCTTCCCCGCGAAGGCCTCGGGCCCCAGGGGGTAGGCCACCTGGCCGTCCACGTTCAGGGGCAGTCCCGCGTTGGGCAGGCAGGAGAGGGCGAAGGGGCTGGTCTCGGCCAGGGTCTGGAGGTGGGCGTGCATCTCGTCGGGGCCCGTGGCGCAGTTGAGGCCCAGCACGTCGAGGCCCAGGGGCTCCACGCTGGCCAGCACGGCCCCGATCTCCGATCCCACCAGCAGGGTGCCCGTGGTCTCCACCGTGGCCTGGACCCAGAGCGGCACCTTCCGCCTCGCGGCGGCCATGGCCTCCTTCGCGGCGCGCACGGCCACCTTGATCTGGCCGAGATCCTGGCAGGTCTCGATGAGGATGCCGTCCACGCCGCCTTCCAGGAGGCCATCCATCTGCACGCGGTAGGAGGCCAGCAGGTCAGCGTAGGCCACGTGGCCCAGGGTGATCAGCTTCGTGCCGGGGCCCACGGAGCCGAGGACGAAGCGGGGGCGGTCGAAGCTGCGGGCCACCTCCTTCGCCAGCGACGCCGCCTGCACGTTCAGGGCGCGGGCCTTGTCCGCCAGGCCGAACTCGCCGAGCACCAGGGGGTTCGCGCCGAAGGTGTTGGTCTCCACGGCATCGGCGCCGGCGCGGAAGTAGCTCTCGTGGATCTCGCGGATCCACTGGGGCCGGCGCTCCGTGAGCAGGTCCACGCAGCCTTCCAGGGCGGGACCACCGTAGTCCTCCACCGTGGGTTTCCGGGCGAAGATCTGGGTTCCCATGCCGCCGTCCAGCAGGAACACCTTGTCGCGGAGGAGGTCGGAGAGCGAAGTCATGTCACAGCCCCAGGTATTCGATGGCCACGTCGCCCTGCACGACTACCTGGCAGGCCAGGCGCTGATCGGGCGGGGCGGCCAGGCCCGCGAGGAAGTCCCGCTCCTCTGGTCCGGGCGCGCCGCAGTGCTCGAGACCTTCCGCGATCCGCACGCGGCAGGTGCCGCAGCTGCCCGTGCGGCACCCGAAGGTGATGTCGGCCCCCGCGGCGTCCGCGATGCGCTGCAGCGGCGTCCCCGTCGGCGCCTCCACCAGCAGATCCTCCAGGAGGAAGTGGACCTTCACCGGCATCGCAGATCCCGTGACAAAAAATGGTGCTTAACCACAGAGGACACAGAGACCGCAGAGGAAGGGCAAAGGATTTCTTCTC
>DASVZU010000031.1:0-7020 GCA_036391515.1 Holophagaceae bacterium | reverse complement strand
TCGATGAGGTTGGCGAGGAGGCGCTGGAGCTCGTCCTGGCCGATGATGCCGCGGCGCTGGAAGAGGCGGATGAGGCCCATCACCAGGGCGCGGGTGTGGTAGGTCTCCAGCCGGCGCGTGACCTCTCCCAGGGTCCTGCTGTGGATCAGGTCCGGGTTGGCGGCCGGAGCGGCGGGCTTGGCCGGGGCGGGGTCGAAGAAGCCGAAGGGGTCGATGTGGATGGGCTGGGTGGGCATCCCTGGGCTGTCGAAGAAGGGATCCGGCGGGAAAGCGGCGGGCCGGGCGGGGGGTGGCGCAGGGATGGGCACCGGCAGCGGGACCGGCAGCGGCTCGATGGCGAAGGGCATGGGCAGGGCGTCGTCGGGGAGGGGCTCCGCGCCCAGCTCGATGGTCAGGGCCGAGGGGGTCGGGGTGTCGAGCCTGCGGTAGAGGTCGGCGATGGCCTTGCGGAGGGCGCTGTGGGAGGCCACCACCGGCTCGATGTGGAGCCCGGAGGCGAACCGGGCGCTGTCGATGGCGTTCAGGTCCGAGGGATCGGACATGGCCAGCACCAGGGACTTGGGCTCCTTGATGGCCACGGGCAGGACGGTGAACTGCTCTGCCAGGCGGTGGGGGATGAGCTTGAGGATCTCCGGAGGGACCTCCGCCGTCCGGACGTCCATGCGCGGCACGCCGGTCTGGTGGCTGAGGAAGTCCATGAGGACCTCCTCGGTGATGTAGCCCAGGGCCACCAGGTTGCTGCCCAGGCGCCCCCGGGCGATCTTCTGGTGGGTGATGGCGCTCTGCAGCTGGGCGGGGGTGATCAGGCCCGCTTCCACGAGCATTTCCCCCAGCCGCTTGATCGGATGTTGCATGAGACGCGCCTTCAGGACACCTGGACACTTCGGCGAAGATCAGCTCCAAGTTAACTTATAGGCAGGCATATTCGCCAGCGGGGAGGGACGATGGTTTCCGATAGCCCGGTCGGGGCTCCCGAAACACTGTGGCGGACGGCCCTCCATGACTTCAACAACCTGCTGGCGGGCATCCAGGGGGTGCTCGACCTCAGTGACCCTGCGGAGCCCCTCAGTCCGCGGAACCGCCTGCGCCTGGAGGCCACCCTGGAGGAGGGGCGGAACCTGGTGGCCATGTCCCGGGCCCTGGCCCTGGGGCGGATCCCGGATACGGGCCAGCTGCCCTGGACCGAGTGGCGGGAGGGACTCCTCCGGCGGCTGGAACCCCTGTCCGTTCTCTTCAAGTGCCCCGTGGAGGTGGTGCTGGCCGAGCCCGGCGACGGCCGGTCCTGGCCCGCGCCCCTGCTGCAGGACTGGGCCCTGGCCCTCAGCCGGCAGATCCTTCCGTGGGTGGCGCCCGGCATCCTCCGGATCGAGGCGGAGGTCGCGTCGGGGGGGTGGGTCCTGCGGTGGCCCGACGCCCCGCCCATTCCCCCGGCCCTGCTGCCGGAACCGCCCGAGGACGCCGCCAGGAACCTCACTTCCCTGTGGCTCCGCAGCATGGGGGAACGCCTTGGGATGATCCTCGAATCCCGGGACGGGGCCCTGGTGGCCCTCCTTCCGAAGGGCTGACCATGCGCGTGCTGATCGTGGAAGACCAGGCCCGGACCGCCCAGGAACTGCGGGCGGGGCTGGCCTCGGCAGGCCTGGAGGCCCTGGTCGCTCCCACGGGAGAGGAGGCGCTCCCGCTCGCAGGCAGCGGGGTCTTCGATGCCCTGGTGGTGGACGTCATGCTGCCGGGCCTGTCGGGACTGGAGCTGGTGACGGCCCTGCGGGGCGCCGGCAATCCCGTCCCCGTGATCTTCCTCTCGGCCAAGGGGAACCTGGAGGACCGCCTGCGGGGGCTGGAGGCCGGGGGGGACGACTACCTGGCCAAGCCCTACAGCATCCTCGAGGTGGTGGCCCGCCTCCGGAGCATCGTCCGGCGTGTCCAGCCGGTCCAGGCGCCCTCCCGGATCCAGGTGGCGGACCTGGTCTGGGACCGGGTGCATCGCAGCATCCAGCGCTCCGGCCACCGCATCGACCTTACCCCCAAGGAATACGCCCTCATGGCGCTCCTGCTGGAGAACGCCGGCCAGGTGGTGGCCCGCAGCCAGCTGGTGAAGACCGTCTGGGGCCTGGAGGGCGCCGTGGACGCCAACGCCGTGGACGTGCAGATCCTGCGTCTGCGGCGGAAGGTGGATGATCCTTTTCCCGTGAAGCTCATCCATACCCTGAGGGGCGTGGGCCTCGTGCTGGAACCCCGTGAGCCGGCCTAGCGGCAGCATCCTGCGCAAGCTCCAGCTCGCCTTTGCGCTGTCGGCGACGCTGCTGGCGGGGCTCATGGCCGTCTTCATGGACCGGGCCCTGCACCGCTCCCTGGAGGCCGAGGACGCGCTCGTGATGGAGGGCCAGGCCAGGGCCATGCTGCAGCGCCTGGCCTCCGGGGAGGCCGGGCTGGAGACCGGGAGCCGCCCCGTTCTGGAAAAGGCCGAGTGGCGCGTGCTCGACCGGGAGGGGCGGACCCTGGCCCAGAGCGCCTTCATGGCGGGCCTGCCGCCCCTGGCACCCCCATCGCCGGAGGCCCCGCCCCGGGAGGTGGAGATGGCGGGCGGCCGTGTCTACTCGGTCCTGGCCCGGCCCTGGCTGAAGCCGGGGGGCGAGCTGGGCGGAACCCTCTTCCTGGCCATGGACCGGAGCCACGAGCAGGCCCTCACCACCCACTTCCGGCGCACCCTGGCCCTGGCCGTGGGGCTGGCGGCCCTGGTGGCGGCGCTGGTGGCCCGGTGGGTGGCGGCCTGGGGCCTCGCGCCCCTGGCCCGCATCGTCCGGGAGGCGGGGACCATCGACGACCGCCACCTGGACCGGCGCCTGGAGGCGGCGCAGTTCCCCGGCGAACTGCGGGACCTGGTGGACACCCTGAACGCGGCCCTGGCGCGGCTCCAGGCGGCCTTCGAGCGCACGGACCGGCTGGGGGCGGAACTGGCCCACGAGCTGCGCACGCCCCTCCAGAACCTCCGGAGCACCCTGGAGAACCAGGCGCTCGCGCCGGGCAGCAGCGAGGCGCACCGTGCGGCCCTTGGCGGGCTGCTGGAGGAATGCGACCGCATGGCGGCCCTCATCGACCAGATCCTCTTCCTGGCCCGCGCCGATGTGGAATCCGGCCGCCTGGCCCGGGAAGCCATCGACCTGCCGGGCCTCCTGGAGGAGGTTCGCGGCTTCTTCGAGGCCTCGGCCGAGGAGGCGGGCGTGGCCCTCCGCATCGCCGGGGCGCCGGGAACCCTCCCGGGAGACCGGCTGCTGCTCACCCGGGCACTCCACAACCTGGTGGCCAACGCCCTGCGGCACACCCCCCGGGGCGGGACTGTGACCCTGGGATCCGGCCCGGCCGGGGCAGGGGCGGAACTCTGGGTAGAGGATACGGGTTCGGGCATCGCCCCGGAATGGATCCCGCGCCTGGGCCAGCCCTTCACCCGGCCGCCGGAGCCCCGGCCCGAGGGCGGCCTGGGCCTGGGCCTGGCCATCGTCGCCCGGATCGCCGCCATGCTGGGCGGCACCATGGACATCCGGAGCCGGGTGGGGGAGGGCACCCGGGTGACCCTGCGGATTCCGACCTGACTCGATGTTCATGTTGATGTAAGGTTCGCATCATGTTCTTCTGGGGCCTCGCTTCGGAGGAAACATGCGGTCCCGTTCGACCCTGGCCCTGGTCCCCTGCCTGCTCGTGGCGGGGCAGACCCTCTCGCTCCGGGCCCAGGCCGCCGCCGAGGCTCCGAAGGCCGCGGGGGCCGCCACGGTGGAGGTGACCGCCACCCGCTTCCCCGAGGATCCGGTCAAGGTGCCGGCCTCCATCACGGTCCTCACCGCGAAGGACCTGGCCGACCGCGGTGCCACGGACCTCCGCAGCGCCCTGGCCCTGGCCGCGGGCATCAACATCGCCCCCGGGGGCGACAGCGGCCCCGCCGCCAGCATCCCCGAGTTCTGGGGCCTCAAGGAGTTCGACGCCTTCCTGCTGGTGGTGGACGGCGTGCCCTGGGGCGGCGCCTTCAACCCCGCCCTCAGCACCCTGGACCTGGAGAACGTGGAGCGCATCGAGATCCAGCGCGGCGCGGCGCCGGTGATGTACGGGGCCACCTCCTTCGTGGGCGTCATCCAGGTCATCCACAAGCTCCCGGCGGACACCGAGGGCTCGGTGCGCCTTTCGGGCGGGAGCCACGGCAGCGGCGGCGCCGCCGTGACTCTGCGCCTGCCCCGCTGGTCGAAGGTGGATTCCAGCCTCACGGCCGACGTGGCCAAGCAGGGCTACGACGACCCCCGCACGGAGTTCAAGCGCGGCCATGTCCTCTGGCGGAACCGCGCGGAGCTGGGCGGCGGCGTCCTCCGCTTCGACCTCGACGCGGCAGCCGTGGACCAGAAGCCGGCCAGCCCCCACCCCCGCGTGGGCAAGGTCCTCACCACGGACGTGCCCCTGGATGCCAACCACAATCCCGACGGCGCCTACATCAACGACCGGCGGGCCACCTTCACCCTGGGCTGGGACCAGCCGGCCGGCTCGGCCCTGTGGTCCACGATCCTCTCCACCTCCCGGTCGCGCCAGGACCTGTTCCGCGGCTTCCTGGTGGATGTGGTCACGACGGATCCCAACGCCCACGGCTACCGCGAGCGCATCGAGACCACGGACGTCTACTTCGATACCCACCTGGCCTGGACCGACCTGCCCGGGCTCAAGGTGGTGGCCGGCTTCGACCACCTGCACGGCGCCGGCACCGGCCGAGGCGGGGACTTCGACTACGTCGTGAACCTGGACGGCTCCAACGCCCCCGGCAGCGCCGCGCTGCCGCCGGCCGCCGACATCCGCATCGACGACCGCCGGGACTTCTCGGGCCTCTACGCCTTCGCCGAGTGGTCGCCGGTGGCCCGCCTCGTGGTGGAGGGCGGCCTGCGCCTGAACCGCACGGAGGAGACCCGCCGCGCCTTCACCCTGGACTTCGCCAGCGCCACGCTCGATGGAGGCCAGGACCAGCGCACCGTGACCCGCCTCTCCGGCAGCGCGGGGATCACCTGGACCGCCTGGCAGGCCGGCGCGGACCGCGTGAACCTCTTCGCCAGCTACCGGAACACCTACAAGCCCGCGGCCATCGACTTCGGCCTGGACAGCACCCCGGGCATCCTCAAGCCGGAGACCGCCGAGAGCTACGACCTGGGCGCGAAGTCGAGGCTCCTGGACGGCCGGCTGGACCTGGAGCTGAGCACCTTCCTCATGGACTTCAGCAACCTGGTGGTCTCGCAGACCCTGGGCGGCCTGCCGGTGATGGTGAATGCCGGACAGCAGCGGTTCCAGGGCGTGGAGCTGAGCGCGGACGCCCGGCTGAAGCCCGACTGGACCCTGCACGGCGCGTACAGCTACCACGACAGCCGCTTCCGGGACTACGTGCAGGACTTCGGCGGCACCGCCACCCAGCTGGCCGGGAAGCGCCTGGAGATGTCGCCCTACCACCTGGGCGCCCTGGGCCTCGTCTACGCCCCGGCCCGCGGGTTCACCGGCCTGGTGGAGGTCCGCTACACGGGCGGGATCTTCATGGACAAGCGCAACCGCGCCCCCTACGGCGGCTACACCACCCTGGCCGCCGGCCTGGGCTACCGCGCCGCCCGCTGGGAGTTCCGCGTGAAGGGCGACAACCTCAGCGACCGCCGCGATCCCGTGGCCGAGAGCGAGATGGGCGACGCCCAGTACTACCTGCTCCCCGGCCGACGCGCGACCGCCAGCGTCAGCTACCGGTTCTGACACCCGTTTGTTCCGGTAAACTTGCAGGTTTGGGCGGTGCGATGAAGTTCCACATCCAAACCTGGGGCTGCCAGAACGGGGCCCCCTCCGCGATCCGGCGAAGCCGGGGAGCGGGAGCCTTGCGCGGGGCGCAAGGCGATCGGGGGGTTGTCCCCTTCATCCAGCAGCCCAAGGGCCGAGGCCTCCGATGAAGTTCCATATCCAGACCTGGGGCTGCCAGATGAACGACCACGACGGCGAGAAGCTGTCGGGGCTGCTGTCGTCCGAGGGATTCGAGGCGGTGGCGGAGGCCGGGGATGCGGACCTGGTGCTGCTGAACACCTGCTCCATCCGGGAGAAGGCGGTCCACAAGGTCTACTCGGAACTGGGACGGCTCCGGGAGGAGAAGCAGCGCCGCCCCCTGCTGGTGGGCGTGACGGGCTGCCTGGCCCAGCAGGAGCAGGAGGCCCTCTTCAAGCGGGCACCCCACATCGACTTCGTGCTGGGCACCATGGCGCTGAAGCAGCTCCCCCGGCTGGTGGCCGAGGCCCAGGCCGGCAAGGCCCGGGTCATCGACACGGGCGAATACCCCGACAATCACCTCTTCCCGCCCGCGGTGGCGCGGCGCCGCGACACGGCCAAGGCCCTGGTGACCATCATCGAGGGCTGCAACCACGCCTGCACCTACTGCATCGTGCCCACCACCCGCGGGACCGAGCGCAGCCGGCCCTTCGCGGACGTGGTGGCCGAGGTGCGGGGCCTCGTGGCTGCCGGCTACCGCGAGGTGGAGCTGCTGGGCCAGAACGTGAACAGCTACGCCGGGGGTTGCACGTTCGCCGAGCTGCTGGCGCGGGTGTCCGAGGTGGAGGGGCTGGAGTGGATCCGCTTCACCACCAGCCACCCCATGAACTTCACCCGGGAGCTGGCCCGGGAACTGGCAACGAACCCGAAGATCGCCCCCTTCCTGCACCTGCCCCTCCAGAGCGGCAGTGACCGCATCCTCAAGCGCATGCTCCGCGAGTACACCGTGGACGAGTACCTGGAGCGCCTGGGCTACCTGGGCGAGGGGCGGTCCCGGCTGGCCCTCAGCACGGACTTCATCGTGGGGTTCCCGGGCGAGACCGACCAGGACTTCGAGGCCACGATGGAGGTGCTGGAGGCGGTCCAGTTCGACGCCTCCTTCAGCTTCATCTACTCGCCCCGGCCTGGCACGCCCTCGCTGCGCCTCAAGGACGACCTGCCCATGGCCGTGAAGTCCGAGCGGCTGGCCCGCCTCCAGCAGCG
>DASVZU010000030.1:0-1545 GCA_036391515.1 Holophagaceae bacterium | reverse complement strand
CACGGTCTAACTAAGAATTAGACGAACCGTAACCCTTGGTTTGAGTCCGGGCGGTCCGGGCCTAGGCCAAAGGCCCCTTCGAGCCTTTGGGCCGGGCACGGGTTCGGATGGGCACAGGTCATCCGGGCATCCTGGGGAAGTGGCCCCAGGGTACCAGGACGGGCGACGGGAAGGTCGGTGGCCGTGTGAGTGCGGGGCCCTACCGCGCCGCCTTGAAGATGGGCTTGGTGGGGGCGTTGGCGACGGCCTGGCCGAGGTCGAGGGTGTACTGGGCCTGCTGCACCATGCCGCCCAGGTTCCAGGCGGGGTCGTACTCGTCGGTCACCTGGTGGTAGCGGGCGCCGTAGGCCTGGGCCTCGGCCTTCAGGGCCGCCGGATCGGCGCCCACGTAGTCGCGGCCGCTGTGGATGGAGAGGGCGGGCACGCCGGCCTGCACGAAGCTGTAGTGGTCGGAGCGGAAGTAGCCGCCGGCGGTGTCGGGCCGGGGGGCGGCCACGGCCAGGTGGTCGGCCTTCGCCACGGCGAGGCCCAGGTCGCCCAGGGTGCTGCGCTCGGCGAAGGGCAGGCCGATGTCCTTGGTGGGGGCCACGAAGTTGAGGCTGTCCAGGTTCAGGTCGGCGGCGGTCTTCGCCAGGGGCCAGAGGGGGTTCGCCGCGTAGCCCTTGGAGCCCAGCAGGCCCTGCTCCTCGGCGCAGACGAAGAGGAACATCTGGCTGCGCTTCGCGGGGTGCCGGATGGCGCCCTGGGCCATGGCCAGCAGGGCCGCGCAGCCGGAGGCGTTGTCCACGGCGCCGTTGTAGATGCCGTCGCCATGGCTGTCCACGGCGCCCTTGCCCAGGTGGTCCCAGTGGGCGGAGTAGATCACCACCTCGTCCTTCAGCTTCGGATCCGTGCCGGGCACCACGCCGGCCACGTTGAACTGGGGCACGGTGCGCACCTCGCTCACCAGGGTGCCCTCGGCCCGCAGGTCGAGGGGCACGGGCCGGAAGTCGCGATCCTGGGCCTTGGCCCGCAGGGCGTCGAGGTCCTGGCCGCCCTGGGCGAAGAGCTTCCGGGCCGTGGCCTCGCTGAGCCAGCCCTGGAGGGGCGTGCCCGCCTCGCCCTGGAGCTGGAAGCGCTCCGCGTCCCAGCCGTTCTGCACCACGCTCCAGCCGTAGCTGGCCGAGGCCGTGGTGTGGATGAGCAGGACGCCGGAGGCGCCGCGGCGGGCGGCCTCCTCGAACTTGTAGGTCCAGCGGCCGTCGTAGGTGAGGTCCTGGCCCCCGAAGCGCCGGGGCTCGGCGGCCGTGGGCGCGGGCTCGTTCACCAGCATCACCAGCACCTTGCCCCTGGCGTCCAGCCCCTTGTAGTCGTCCCAGTGCTCGGCGGGGTCGGCGATGCCGTAGCCCACGAAGACCATCGGCGCGTCGAGGCGGAGGCTGGCGGCGGGCTGGCCCGCGCCGTAGACGATCTCGGATCCGAAGGCGGGCGTGGCGCAGGTGTTGCCCCCGGCGAAGCTGAGGATGCTTCGGCCCGGCAGGGTGCGGATGCCCGCGAGATCCACGG
>DASVZU010000029.1:0-7000 GCA_036391515.1 Holophagaceae bacterium | reverse complement strand
GTGAGGAAGGTGCACAGGTTCAGGGACGCCAGGTTGCAGGCGGTGTCGTCCAGGAACATGTACTCGGAGCAGGGGTTGCTGGCGTTGATGGGGCCGTCGGCCGGGCAGGTGTGCCAGTCGTTGATGGTGGTGTCGAACTGGATGCCGGGGTCGGCGCAGGCCCAGGCGGCCTTGTTCACCTTCTCCCAGAGGTCGCGGGCCCGGAGCTTCCGGCTGGTCTTGCCGTCGATGCGGCGCTTCAGCTCCCAGTCGCCGTCCATCTCGAGGGCGCGCATGAAGGCGTCGGGCACGCGGACGGAGTTGTTGGAGTTCATGCCGCCCACGGTGTAGTAGGCGTCGCCGTCCCAGGAGGTGTCGTAGCCGTGGAGGTCGCGCTCCAGGTCGCCGTCCGCCAGGCGGCCCAGGCACTGGGTGAGGAAGGCGGCCGGCACGCCCTCCCGCTTCGCCCGGGCCAGCGCCTTGCGCAGGGCTTCGTTGGTCCTGGGATCGGTGTCCTTCGAGGTGGAGCCCTCCACGGCCTGGCAGATGGCGTCCCAGTGGCGGCGGGTGAGGGCGCTGCCCGCGGCCAGCATGGCCACCTTCCGCTCCTCGGTCACCTTCCAGTCGATGAAGGCCTCGATGTCGGGGTGGTCGAGGTCGAGGCAGACCATCTTCGCGGCGCGCCGGGTGGTGCCGCCGCTCTTGATGGCGCCGGCGGCGCGGTCGCCCACGGCCAGGAAGCTCATGAGGCCGGAGCTGCGGCCGCCGCCGGAGAGGGGCTCCTCGGAGCCGCGCACCTTGGAGAAGTTGGTGCCCGTGCCCGAGCCGTACTTGAAGATGCGGGCCTCGCGGGTCCACAGGTCCATGATGCCGCCCTCGTTCACGAGGTCGTCCGCCACGCTCTGGATGAAGCAGGCGTGGGGCTGCGGCCGCTCATAGGCGGAAGTGGACTTCATCATCTGGCCGGTCTTCGGGTCCACGTAGCTGTGGCCTTGGGCCGGGCCGGAGATGCCGTAGGCGAAGTGGAGGCCCGTGTTGAACCACTGCGGCGAGTTGGGCGCGCACATCTGCTCGGCGAGCATGTAGGTCAGCTCGTCGTAGAAGGCCTGGGCGTCCTCGGCGGTGTCGAAGTAGCCGTGGGTCTCGCCCCAGTGGCGCCAGCAGCCGGCCAGGCGGTGGAACACCTGCCGCGCATCCTTCTCCCCGCCGTTCTGGGCGTCGATGCCCTTCCGGCGGAAGTACTTCTGGGCGAGGATGTCCACGGCCACCTGGGACCAGGTCTCCGGCACCATCACGTCCTTGGCCTCGAAGACCACCGTGCCGTCGAGCTTGGCGATGCGGCTGGTCCGCGGGACGAAGGGGATCCCCTCGAGGGGGTCGTGGCCGGCCTTGGTGAAGTGGCGGGTGATCTGCATGGCGCTGTCCGAGTGGAAGGGTGGGGAGGGGCGAGGGGAAGGGCCGAAACCCGATGAATGGGGCAAAAAAGAACCCACCCCAACGGGTGGGGGCCGATTGCGTGAACCTCTAGGGGTTGTGCCGGACGAAAAGAATGGCCCCAAGATGTGGGGGTGTCAAGGGGTGAGGGCCGGGTTTTTCCACGATCTTAAAAAGTGCCCGGAAAATCAGACTTCCCGCGCCGATCCTGCCCCGGCGCATCCCCCTTCCGCTGGCCCTCGGGGGCCCCTGGCAGTAGTCTGATGGGAAGCCGGGCCCCATGCATCGGGGTGCGATGAACCGGGTCAGGTCGGAAGAAGCAGCCCTAAGTCGTTCCCCCGAGTGCCGTGGCAAGCCCGGCCCTTTTGCGCCTGCGGCGCAGAAGGGCCGGATCTTGCCATCGCTCAGGCTGCGCCTTCGGCTTGCCTTCGCGAATCGGCACTGGCATGGGCTCCTCGCCGGGTCCCGATTCCGCAGGCTCCCCCGGAGCCTGCTTCATCACCCGGCGGTCGCCCACATGGCCAGCCCGGCCCCGGTTCCACCCAGGCGCAAAAGGGCCGGGTCTTGCTGTCTGTTTGCCCTGCGCCTGCAGCCTGGGTTCCCGCCCAGGGCTTGCCGCTGTGTCAGGTCCGGCGGCCTTCGGGGCTCGGATTGCCGACGCGGCGGTATCCTGGGGTTTCGCATCGAAAGGGGACCCGCCGTGAATCCTGGCTTCCTGAACCACCTGAACTCCGAGATCCAGAAGCTCCGCGAGGCCGGGCTCTACAAGACCGAGCGGGTGATGACCAGCCCCCAGAGCGCCTGGGTGGAGGCCAACGGGAAGAAGGTCATCAACCTCTGCGCCAACAACTACCTGGGCCTGGCCAACCACCCGGAGCTGGTGAAGGCGGCCGAGGCGGCCCTGCCGAAGTACGGCTTCGGCCTCTCCAGCGTGCGCTTCATCTGCGGCACCCAGGACATCCACAAGCAGCTGGAGGCCAAGCTCAGCGCCTTCCTCGGCATGGAGGACACCCAGCTCTACTCCAGCTGCTTCGACGCCAACGGCGGCGTCTTCGAGCCGCTGCTGGGCGAGGAGGACGCCATCATCAGCGATGCGCTGAACCACGCCTCCATCATCGACGGCGTGCGGCTCTGCAAGGCCCAGCGCTTCCGCTACGCCAACAGCGACATGGCCGACCTGGATGCCCAGCTCAAGGCCGCCGCCGGCTGCCGCTTCAAGCTGGTGGTGACGGACGGCGTGTTCAGCATGGACGGCTACATTGCCAAGCTGCCGGAGATCTGCGACATCGCGGAGAAGCACGGCGCCATGGTCATGGTGGACGACAGCCATGCCGTGGGTTTCACCGGCGAGCACGGCCGGGGCACCCACGAGCACCACGGCGTCATGGGCCGGATCGACATCCTCACGGGCACCCTCGGCAAGGCCCTGGGCGGCGCCAGCGGCGGCTACGTGGCCTCCAGCCAGCCCGTCATCGACTGGCTGCGGCAGAAGAGCCGACCCTACCTGTTCTCCAACACCCTCGCGCCCACCATCGTGGCCACGAGCCTGCGCGTGCTCGACATGCTGGCGGAGGGGGGCGAGCTCCGCGCGCGCCTGCGGGAGAACAGCCGCCACTTCCGCGCCGGCATGGAGAAGCTGGGCTTCAAGCTCCTGCCCGGCGAGCATCCCATCATCCCCGTGATGCTCTACGACGCGCCCCTGGCCCAGGCCTTCGCCTCGAAGCTGCTGGACGAGGGGGTCTACGTCATCGGCTTCTTCTTCCCCGTGGTGCCCCAGGGCCAGGCCCGCATCCGCACCCAGATGTCCGCGGGCCACACCCGCGAGGACCTGGACCGCGCCATCGCCGCCTTCGCCAAGGTGGGCCGCGAACTGGGCGTCATCAACTAGCCGCGCGGGATCAGCAGCCGGGGATCACAGCCGGATGCGGTACGTGGTTCCCGGCACCTGCTCCTTGAGCAGCAGGTCCACGGTCCACCGGCCGTCGGGGTAGGCCTCGTAGACACGGGCATGGAGGACGGCCTCCTTCAGCCAGTCCTTCAGCGCCTCGTAGCTTGCGAATTCCGGCGGCTGCCAGTCTTCCACCACGGCCTGTGGACCGCCCGGCTCCGGGCGCACGAAGGCCTGGAGCCGGTCCAGGGCCGCGCCGGGATCGGGGCGAGTCACCCGGCGGCCCCGATGTCCGTCCCGAAGGCGGGATCGCCCGGGGTGCGGGAGTGGATCAGGGCCTCCATGAGGGCGCGGTTCTCCGCCTCCAGGGGCTTGGTGAACTGGATGGCGGTGCCGTGGGGGTCGCTGCGGACCACGATGCCCCGGGCCACGATGCGCTTGCCGGTCTCCTGGTCCATGAGAAAGATGGCGACGCCGCAGGGGCGTCCCGGGGCCAGGGCAGGGGTGGGTTCCAGCAGGAGGCCGCCCTGGCTGACGTTCAGGGCCGAGGCGTAGGCGATCATCTGATCGTCGGTCACGACCTTCACCCGGTATCCGATGGGGACCCGGGGGAAGGCGCGGTGGCCGTTGGATGGCGGAGTGGCGTCGGGCATGGTCGTCTGCTGGGGCCATGATAGCGCGTGATCAGGAGGGCACCTTCCCTTCGGCATGGACATCGGCCACGGCCCGGCCGGAGGGATCGGCAGCCCCCTGGAAGGCCGCATCCCAGGCGAGGGCCGTGGCGGTGCTGCAGGCCACGCTGCGCTCGAAGGGGACGCAGGCCACCGCGGTGGCGGAGGGGAAGTGCGACTCGAAGAGCTGGCGGTACAGGTAGGCCTCCTTGGTCTCCGGGGTCTTCACCGGGAAGCGCTCGGCGGCGCCCCGCATCATGCCGTCCGTGACCTCGCGCTCGGCCGTGGCCTTCAGGGTGTCGATCCAGGCGTAGCCCACGCCGTCGGAGAACTGCTCCTTCTGCCGCCAGAGGACCTCGTCCGGCAGGTAGCCTTCGAAGGCCCGGCGCAGGGGGAACTTCTCGATGGGGCGGGGCCGGGGGGCGTTCCCGGGCAGCTTCGCCGAGGGATCCAGGGCCATGGCCACGTCCAGGAATTCCCGGTCCAGGAAGGGCACCCGCGCCTCCACGCCCCAGGCTGCGCTGGCCTTGTTGGCCCGAGCGCAGTCGTAGAGGTGCAGCTTCTGGAGCTTGCGGACCGTCTCCCGGTGCAGCTCGGCGCCGTCCGGCGCCTTGTGGAAGTAGAGGTAGCCGCCGAAGATCTCGTCCGCGCCTTCCCCCGAGAGCACCATCTTGATGCCCATGGCCCGGATCTTCCGCATGAGGAGGTACATGGGCGTGGAGGCCCGGATGGTGGTGATGTCGAAGGTCTCCAGGTGGTAGATGACATCCGAGAGGGCGTCGAGGCCCTCCTGGACGGTGAAGTGCATCTCGTGATGGACCGAACCAATGTGGTCGGCCACCTTCCGTGCCGGAGCGAGGTCCGGCGCGCCTTCGAGGCCGATGGCGAAGGAGTGGAGCCGGGGCCACCAGGCCGGGGTGCGCTCGTCCTCCTCCACGCGGCCCTCGCGGTGGCGGGCGGCCAGGGCGGCCACGATGGAGGAATCCACTCCGCCGGAGACGAGCACGCCGTAGGGCACGTCGCACATGAGCTGCCGGCGCACGGCAGCCTCCAGGGCCTCCCGCAGGATGGCCGGATCGTAGGGCTGGTCGGGAAGGGCCTCCGGCTCGGCCCAGGCCGGCTCGTAGTAGCGCTGGAATCCCTTCTCGGCTTCGTGGGCCAGGTAGTAGTGGCCCGGCGGCACCTCGCGGATCCGCTCGCAGACGCCCACCAGGGCCTTCATCTCGGAAGCCACGTAGAGGTGCTCGCGGCGGTCCCAGCCCACGTAGAGGGGCACCACGCCGATGGGATCCCGGGCGATAAGGTGGGTGCGCCGCCGGGGATCGTGCAGCACGAACGCGAAGATGCCGTTCATCCGGTTGAGGAAGGCCTTGGGATCCTCCTCATCGTAGAGGTAGAGGATCACCTCGCAGTCCGAGCCGGTCTGGAAGGCATGGGCTTTCCGCAGTCCGGCCCGGAGCTCGCGGTGGTTGTAGATCTCGCCGTTGACGGCCAGGACGGTGCCCTCCTGGACATCGACGAGGGGCTGGGCCCCGTGCTCCACGTCCACGATGGAAAGGCGCTCGTGGACCAGGATGGCCTGGTCGTCGGCGTGGATGCCGCTCCAGTCGGGCCCCCGGTGGCGGATCTTCCGGGCCATGGCCAGGGCCTGCGGGCGGAGCTCTGCCGCCAGGGAGCGGCTGGGATCGAGGTCGAGGATGGCGAGGATGCCGCACATGGGGAACTCCTGGGCTGAAAAGGAAAACCCCCGAACCGCCGGAGCGGATCGGGGGTGGTTCGGAGGGTTGGCTGGGGTCCTAGGAGACGCCTTCTCCGGCCCACGCGCGATCCGCGCGAGGGGGCCGGTTATTGTTGCGGTTGGACTGCCGCACCAGGGTGGGGGTCGCCAAGGGACGTTCCGTGCTCAGGACCTTATCGGCCGTCTGTGGAAAAGGTCAAGGGGAGGGCTGGAAGGCTTGGTAACCCGTCCCCTTGGTGCTGAAATGGGTCGGTTGGAGGGATCCCATGAAGGCTCTGGTGAAGGCCAAGCGCGAGGAAGGCATCTGGATGGCCGAGGTGCCGATGCCCGAGGTGGGTCCCAACGATGTGCTCATCCGGGTCCACAAGAGCGCCATCTGCGGCACGGACGTCCACATCTACAACTGGGACGAGTGGGCCCAGAAGACCATCCCCGTGCCCATGGTGGTGGGCCACGAGTACTTCGGCGTCATCGAGGCCGTGGGCGCCGAGGTGGAGGGCTACAAGCCCGGCGACCGGGTGAGCGGTGAGGGCCACATCACCTGCGGCCACTGCCGGAACTGCCGCGCGGGCAAGCGCCACCTCTGCCGGAACACCGTGGGCGTGGGCGTGAACCGCACCGGGTCCTTCGCCGAGTATCTCTCCATTCCGGCCTTCAACGTCTTCAAGGTGCCCCACAACGTGCCGGACGAGGTGGCCTCCATCTTCGACCCCTACGGCAACGCGGCCCACACCGCCCTCAGCTTCGACATGGTGGGCGAGGATGTCCTCATCACCGGCGCCGGCCCCATCGGCATCATGGCCGTGGCCATCGCGAAACACGTGGGCGCCCGGAACGTGGTCATCACGGACGTGAACGAGTACCGCCTCGCCCTGGCCCGGAAGATGGGCGCCACCCTGGCCGTGAACCCCAAGGACAAGGACCTGCCCACGGTCATGAAGGAGCTCGGCATGACCGAGGGCTTCGACGTGGGCCTGGAGATGAGCGGCAACCGCAACGCCTTCGAGTCCATGCTGGAGGCCATGCACCACGGCGGGCGCGTGGCCCTGCTGGGCATCCTGCCCGGCGACTGCGCCGTGGACTGGAGCCAGGTGATCTTCAAGGGGCTCATCCTCAAGGGGATCTACGGGCGCGAGATGTTCGAGACGTGGTACAAGATGGCCGCAATGATCCAGAGTGGCCTGGACATCATGCCCGTCATCACCCACCGCTTCGGCATCGACGACTTCCAGAAGGGCTTCGACGCCATGCGCAGCGGGCAGAGCGGGAAGGTGATCCTGGACTGGGGCG
>DASVZU010000028.1:0-9296 GCA_036391515.1 Holophagaceae bacterium | reverse complement strand
CCCGTGCGGGCCCCCCGCTTCTGCGAGGGTTGCGGGCATGTGGACGCCTACGAAGCCATCCAGGAGGCCCTGCGCAATGTCGGCGCACCCGAAGCCCGGGTCTTCGGCGACATCGGCTGCTACACCCTGGCCGCCCAGGAGCCCCTGGCCGCCATCCACGCGGTGGTGGAGATGGGCGCCAGCATCAGCATGGCCGTGGGCGCCTCCCTCGCGGGCCAGACGCCCTCCGTGGCCGTCATCGGCGATTCCACCTTCGCCCACAGCGGCCTGCCCGCGCTGCTCACCGCCGCCGAAGCCAAGGCCAACGTCACCGTGGTGGTGCTGGACAACCGCGTCGTGGGCATGACGGGCCAGCAGCCCAGCCAGGCCCTCGACCAGGTGGAGCGCCTGGTGCTGGGCCTGGGCATCCCCGAGGCCGACCTGCAGACCCTCACGCCCCTGCCCAGCCGCCACGGCGACAACGTGGCCGCCATGGAGGCCGCCCTCCGCCACAAGGGGCCCTCCGTCGTCGTCTTCCGGCGGGAGTGCATCCAGTCCCTGCGCCGAGGCGTGCTCAAGGAGCACGATCGCGAGGCCCGGGAACACGCCGCCTGTTCTTCCTGCACCCCGGAGGTGGCCCGATGAGCGGCGCCCGCATCCACGGCATCGTCCTCTCGGGCGTCGGCGGCCAGGGCGTCCTGTCCATGGCCCAGATCGTCCTGGAGGCCCTCCGCCGCAGCGGCTTCCACGCCCTGCAGTCGGAGATCCACGGCATGAGCCAGCGGGGCGGCAGCGTCCACGCCCAGGTGTGCTTCGCCGACCAGCCCATCAGCTCGCCCCTCATCGACGACGGCTGCGCCGACCTCCTCATCGCCCTGGAGCCCCTGGAGGCCCTGCGCTACGTGCCCATGCTTCGCATCAGCGGCCATGCGGTGGTGGCCGAGGATCCCATGCCCGACATGGAGGGCTACCCGCCCCTGGAGGACGTCCACGCCGCGCTCCGCGCCGTGCGGGGAGCCCACCTCCTGGACACCGAGTCCCTGGCCCGGAGGCTGGCCCACAAGCAGGCCGGCGGCATGGCCCTCCTGGGCATGGCCTCACGCTTCCTGCCGGTGGCGGAGGCCGTGTGGCGGGACGTCATCGCCCAGCGCTTCGCCGCCAAGGGCGAGAAGGTCACCGCCAAGAACCTGGAGGCCTTCGAGGCCGGCCGGCAGCTGATCCCTGAAGGCGTGGAGGCCTAGGATGGCGGGCGGAACCTTCCTGCACGAGGGCCGCGCCTACGCCCTGCTGGCTGCGGCGGGCCTGCGGGTGCCCCGCCACGGCTTCCTGGAAGCCGGCCCCCTGCCCTTCGCCTCCGGCGAGCCCATCGTGCTGAAGGGCATCGCCGACGAGCTGTGGCACAAGTCCGACAAGGGCGCCGTCGCCTTCGCCCCCTTCGATGCCGTGGCCCTCAAGGCCGAGGCCGAGGCCATGAAGGCCCGGGTGGCGGAGCATCCCTGGATCGGCGGCCTGGTCTGCGAGAAGGTGCCCTTCAAGCGCCTCTCCGGCCTGCCCACAGAGGCCCTCGTCTCCCTGAAGCGCGATCCCGATGCCGGCTGGCTCGTCATCTGCGGCATCGGCGGACTCCAGGCGGATGCCTGGGCAGCCCTGGCCCCGCCCCTCCTCTGGCCCGTGACCCTCGCCACGCCGGAGCAGGCGCTGGTCGAGTTGAAGGCCCACTGGCTGGGCCGCACCTGGCTGGGCCTCCAGCGGGGCACCGAGGCCCTCACGGACGAGGCGAAGCTCCTGGCCTTCCTCCAGGGCCTCTGGCGCGCGGTCGAGGGACTGGCGCGCGAAGGCGTGAGCCTGCTCGAGCTGAATCCGGTCGTGCTGGATGCGGAGGGCCTGCCCACGGCCCTGGACGGCGTGGGCACCCTGGGCGCGTCCGCCGCGGGCTCACCCGTCTCCCCCGATCCTGCCTGGTACCAGGCCCTGCTGGCCCCCCGCAGCGTGGTGCTGGCCGGCGTCTCCAGCCGCGAAGGCACGGTGGGCCGCATCATCCTGGAGAACCTGCAGCGCTCGAAGCTGCCCGCGGGCGCCCTGCGCCTCCTGAAGCCAGGCGCGGCGGAATTCCTGGGCCTGCCCTGCCTGGGCTCCGTCGCGGACCTCGCCGCGGCGCCCGCGGACCAGCTCATCCTTTCGCTGCCCGCCCCCCAGACGCTGGAGGTGGTGGAGCAGCTCTGCCGCCAGGGCGGCGGGGCCACGGTCGTCTACCTCGTGGCCGGCGGCCTGGGCGACGGCGCCGACACCGAGGGCCTGGGCAGGCGCCTCCTGGCCTGCCTGGACGAGCACCGCCGCGCGGGTAAGTGGACGCCGGCCCTCGTCGGCCCCAACGGCCTGGGCCTCTACAGCCCCGACCTGGACCTGAATACGCTCTTCATCCCCCGGGAGAAGCTGCCCCTGTCCCCGAAGCCGGGCCACCTGGCCCTCGTGAGCCAGAGCGGCGCCTTCCTCATCACGCGCCTCAGCCGCCGGCCCGAGCTGGGCCTCCGCGCCGCCGTGGCCATCGGCAACCAGATGGACCTGCGCTGCTCGGACTTCCTCCGGGGCTTCGGCGAGGATCCCGCCGTGAAGGTGGTGGGGGCCTACCTGGAGGGCTTCGCCCCCGGCGACCTGGCCGCCACTGCCGAGGCGGCGCGGGGCCTGCGCGCCTCCGGCCGGCGGGTGCTGCTCTACAAGGGCGGCCGGAGCCAGGCGGGCATGGCCGCCGCCAGCAGCCACACGGGCGCCCTGGCCGGCGATGCGGCCCTGCAGGCCAGCGTCCTGCGCCGGGCCGGCGTCCTGCTGGCCGAGCGCATGGAGGCCTTCGATGGCGCCCTGGCCTGGCTCGGTGCCCACCCCGGACTGCGTCCCCGCAAGGTGGCCGTCATGACCAACGCCGGCTTCGAGGCCGTGGCCTCCGCCGACCTGCTCGCCGCCCCCCTCGGCGGCGCCCGTCTCGCCGAGGGGGAGACCCGGGAACTCGAGACCCTCCTCGAGGCCCAGGGCCTCAAGGGCCTCGTGGCCGCCCACCTCCCCCTGGACGTGACCCCCATGGCCGACGAGGCCGCCTACCTGGCCTGCGCCCGCCTGCTCCTCGACACCGAGGCGGACACGCTGGTGGTGGGCCTGGTGCCCCTCACCCGGCGCCTGGGCACGGCGGATCCCGCCGCCTTCGCCCCCTTCGCCCGGACCCTGGCGGACCTGGCGCGCCAGCGCGCCAAGGGCGTGGGCGTGGCCGTGGAGGGCGGGGCGATCTACGACGCCTACCGCCAGGGCCTGCGGGACGCGGGCCTGCCCGTCTTCCTCAGCATGGAGGAGGCCCTGGAGGGCCTGCGGCTCATCGCGTCGGAGGTGTGACCGGACGCATGGCGTCCGGCCTCGAAGGGGGGCAGACTCTATTTCGGACCAAAGAGGCCTGAAATGTCCCGCACCCTTCCCCCCCTCCGCCAGCTCCTCCCCGCCGAACACGGCACCTGGTTCATGCTGGCCTTCCCGTTGCTGCTCGGCCTCCTGCTGCGACCCACCGCGGCGGGCCTGTGCCTTGGCCTGGCCGCCCTGGCGATTTTCCTGGCCCGGCCGGCCCTGCGGCGGGTGGCCACCGGCCAGCGGGACCCGCTCCAGCGACGGGCCCTGGCCCTGCTGGGCCTCCTCGCCCTGGGCCTCGGCAGCAGCGCCCTCGCCCTGGCCGGCCCCCGCTTCCTTCTGCCCCTGGTCCTGGCGGCGCCCCTGGTCCTCCTCGCCCTGCGGGCGGACTTCAGCCGGGCCGTGCGGTCCCTCCCGGTGGAACTCACGGCCCAGGCCGCCTTCGGGGCCCTGGCCCCGGCGATCCTCCTGGCGGGCGGGGGCACAGTGCGGCAGGGGGCCTCAGCCTGGCTGCTGGCGGCGCTGGTGGGCGGGGCGAACCTGGCCCACGTGCGCCACTTCCTGGGGCATGCCCACGGCCTCGAGCCCGCCGAGCTGCGTCGCCGCCGCGTGCCTGTCCACCTCCTCCACCTGGCCCTCCTGGCCGCCTCGGCCCTCCTGACCGCCGGGCAGGGACCCGCCGGCCTCCTCTGGACCCTCTGGACCGCCCTCCTCTACCTCCGGGCCCTCTGGCCCTACCGGCCCCTGCCCGCGCGGATCCTGGGCTGGCGGGAGGGGATCCTCAGCCTCGGCGGCCTGCTGGTCCTCTGGCGCGCCCTCCTATGACCCCCATCACATGGGGCTGGACTCCGAAACCTCCCCCGACGATCCTGTAAATCAGAGACAGGATTCCTGAATGCTCTTCACCACCGCCACCGGCTATGCCCTCCGCGCCCTCGCGGGTCTCCCCGAGGACGGGAGCTTCTGCCTGGCCAAGGACCTGGCGGCCCGGCTCGACATTCCGGGCCCCTACCTGGCGAAGATCCTCCAGGGCCTGGTCCAGTCCGACCTCCTGGAATCGGTCCGGGGACCGAAGGGCGGCTTCCGCCTCACCCGGCCCGCCCACCGGATCACCGTGGGCGAGGTGGTGGCGGCCCTGGAGGGTCCCGACTCCCTGGACGGCTGCATCATGGGCTTCCCCACCTGCGGCGGCGACCACCCCTGCCCCCTGCACGAGGCCTGGGGCGCCGTGAAGGCCCAGGTGGCCACCTCCATGACCCAGGCCACCATCCGGGACCTCCAGCTCATGGACCTGCGGCACCTGAAGGAGGCCAAGGACCGATCCGGCGGACCCAGGTCCTGAGGCTCTTTTTTTGAATATATTTAGGACTAAAATGTCCTATTGTATTGCGGCATCCCATCCTTCGGAGTCCAGCCATGCCACTCGCCGGCCGCCTCGAGCTCGAAGCCCGTCCCCTGGTGCGGGCCGCCCTGACCACCCTGGGGCTGGCGGGGCTGGTGGCCCTGGGCAGCCGGGGGGGCCGCTGGCTGGATCCAGCCCTGCTGGGCTACCTGGTGGCCTGCCTCTTCGCCTGCTTCGGGGTGGCGTACCGCTACTGGGCCTGGATCGAGCGGCCGGCCACGCGGATGTACTTCCGGCACACAGTGCGGACCCTGGGTTCGAAGAAGGCCCTGGCCGCCCTGGGCCGCATGGCCCTCCTCGGCCTGGACCAGCTGCTGCTGCAGCGGTTCATCGAGAAGCGTTCCCTCAAGCGGTGGGGCGCCCACGCGCTCATCGCCTGGGGCTGCCTGCTGGCCTTCGCGGTGACCTTCCCCCTCGTGTTCGGTTGGGTCCGCTTCACCTCGGCGGGGGCCGACGCCACCCGCTACCAGGCCTGGTTCCTCGGCTTCCCCGCGGGCTCCTTCCCCCTGGATTCCGTCGCAGCCTTCCTCACCTTCCACATGCTGGACTGGGCGGCCCTCATGGTGGTCGCCGGCTGCGTCCTGGCCTTCATTCGCCGCCGCCAGGACGAGGGCGATGCCGCCACCCAGCGCTTCGACCTGGACCTGGCGCCCCTGCTGCTGCTCATCGCCGTGAGCGTGACGGGCCTGCTCCTCACCGTTTCCATCTCCTTCATGCAGGGCCGCAACTACGGCACCCTGGCCTTCATCCACGAGCTCACGGTGATCCTGCTGCTGCTGAGTCTGCCCTTCGGCAAGCTCTTCCACATCGTGCAGCGGCCGGCCCAGCTGGGCGTGGCCCTCTACAAGGCCGAGGGCGAGGCGGAAGGGCGGGTGCCCTGCCGGGGCTGCGGCGAGCCCTTCATCCGCGCCAACCAGCTCCGCGACCTGAAGGCCCTCTACGCCACGCTCGACCTGGGCGCCGCCGTCCACGGTGCCCGAACCCACCACCTGGAGCTCTGCCCCCGCTGCAAGCGCCGCCTCCTGGCCAAGGCGCAGTGGCAGCGCATGGGCGGCGCCTTCGATCCCTTCGCCGACCTGCCCGAGTGGGCGGCCCCCATCGACGATCCCCAGACCCTCCGGAGCTGAGCCCGCCATGGCCACCCTTCCCCAGTCCCACGATCAGCTGCGCACGGCCTTCGGCCCCCACCTGAACCTGGCCCCGCCGGATGGCTGGGACGCGGATCCCGTGCCCGACCGCCTGGTGGAGACCCACTGCTGCTTCTGCGGCCAGCAGTGCGGCATCAAGCTCAAGGTGAAGAACAACCGTGTCATCGGCTTCGATCCCTGGGAGGAATTCCCCTTCAACAAGGGGAAGCTCTGCCCCAAGGGCGTGAAGCGCTACCTCCAGGGGAACCACCCGGACCGCCTCACGAAGGCCCTGATGCGCACGCCGGAGGGCTTCAGGGAATCCGACTGGGAGACCGCCATGGCCCACACCGTGGCGAAGATCCAGGAGATCCAGGCGAAGTACGGGAAGGACGCCTTCGCCGTGCTCTCCGGCGTCTCCCTCACGAACGAGAAGAGCTACCACGTGGGCAAGTTCGCACGCCTGGGCCTTCAGACGAAGAACCTGGACTACAACGGCCGCCTCTGCATGGTGAGCGCCGGCGCGGGCAACAAGAAGGCCTTCGGCCTGGACCGCGCCGCCAACAGCTGGGAGGACATCGAGGGCGCCGAGGTGATCTGGGTGGCGGGCTCGAACGTGGCCGAGTGCTCGCCCATCACCACCGACTACATCTGGCGGGCCCGGGACCGGGGCGCGAAGCTCATCGTCGTCGATCCCCGCATCACGCCCCTGGCCCGCACCGCCGACCTGGTGCTGCCCCTGAAGCCCGGCACCGACAGCGCCCTCACCAACGGGATCCTCCACCTCCTCCACCGGTGGAACCTCATCGACTGGGACTTCGTGAAGGCCCACACCGAGGGCTTCGAGCAGGCCGTGGAGGCCGCGAAGGACTGCACGCCGGAGTGGACGAGCAAGATCACCGGCCTGCCCGTGGCGGCCATCGAGAAGGCCGCCCGGATGTGGGGGGAAGCCAGGACCAGCTTCCTCCTCCATGCCCGGGGCATCGAGCACCAGAGCAAGGGCGTGGAGAACGTCCTGGGCTGCATCAACCTGGTGCTGGCCACGGGCCGCATCGGGAAGCCCAACTGCGGCTACGGCACCATCACCGGCCAGGGCAACGGCCAGGGCGGCCGCGAACACGGCCACAAGTGCGACCAGCTCCCCGGCAACCGGGACATCGAGAACCCCGAGCACCGGAAGCACATCTGCGACGTGTGGGGCTGCACCGACGAGGAGCTCCCCCGCAAGGGCCTGAGCGCCCAGGAGATCATGAACGCCATCCACGCCGGCGAGATCAAGGGCCTCCTCCTGCTCTGCTTCAACCCCGTGGTGAGCCTGCCGGACAACCAGTTCACGGCCGAGGCCCTCTCCAAGCTGGAGTTCTTCGTCTGCCTCGACTTCTTCGCCTCGGAGTCGGCGCAGTTCGCGGATGTCATCCTCCCCTCGGCCCTGCACGAGGAGGACGAGGGCACCAGCACCTCCGCCGAGGGGCGCGTCATCAAGATCAACAAGGCCGTGGACAGCCCCGGCGACGCCCGTCCGGACTGGGTGATCCTCAACGAGATCGCCCGCCGGCTGGGGCGCGGGAAGTACTTCGATCACTTCACCTCGCCCGAGGCCATCTTCAACGAGCTGCGGGCGGCCTCGAAGGGCGGCACCGCGGACTACTACGGCATCACCTACGCGAAGATCGAGAAGCAGATGGGCGTCTTCTGGCCCTGCCCCAGCCTCGACCATCCCGGCACGCCGCGGCTCTTCGAGGGCGGAAAGTTCGCCCATCCCGACGGGAAGGCCCGCTTCGTCCCCACGCCCTGGCGCCCGCCCATGGAGGTGGTGGACACGGACTATCCCGTATGGCTCACCTCGGGCCGCGTGGTGTTCCACTACCTCTCCGGGACCCAGACCCGCCGCATCGGGTGGCTGGTGGAGCAGTGCCCGCATCCCTACCTGGAGATCCACCCGAAGCTGGCGGAGAAGCATGGGCTGAAGGACGGCGACGCCGTGGAGATCACCAGCCGGCGCGGCACCCTGGTGCTGCCCGCCAAGGTGGTGATGACCATCCGGCCCGACACGGTCTTCATCCCCTACCACTGGCCGGGCAACCTGGGGGCGAACCGCCTTACGGCCCGCCACCTGGATCCCGTCAGCAAGATCCCCGAGTTCAAGGTGAGCGCCTGCCGGATCCAGAAGACCACGGCGGACCGCATCCCCGCCGAGCTGCGCGAGCTCCAGCGCATGGCCTTCGAGGCCCGCACCAACCAGGCCGCCCTTCCCCAGCAGGTGTTCTGATGGAGGGGATCACCGCCTCTACCGCCCCCGCCCAGGCCCTCACCAACTTCGATGAGTGGGGCTTTTTCATCGATCCCAACCGCTGCATCGGCTGCCGCAGCTGCGTGGCCGCCTGCGCGGAGTGCGGCACCCACAAGGGCCGGCCCATGATCCACCTGGACGAGATGGACCGCCTCCACTCGCCCCAGACGGCCCCCACGGTCTGCATGCACTGCGAGGATCCCATCTGCGCCCAGGTCTGCCCCGCCGACGCCATCAAGCGCAGCGAGGATGGCGTGGTGCATGCCAGCCAGAAGCCCCGCTGCATCGGCTGCCAGAACTGCGAGCTGAGCTGCCCCTTCGGCGTGCCCATCGTCTTCAGCGGCCTGGAGCAGATGCTCAAGTGCGACCTCTGCTACGACCGCACCTCCGAGGGCCTGAAGCCCATGTGCGCCACGGTCTGCCCCAGCCAGGCCCTGCTCTACGCCCCCAAGGCCGAGATCAGCCGGATGCGCGCCGCCCAGCCCGTGCGCGAGTTCCTCGTGGGCGGGCTCACCGTGAAGACGAAGAATGCCCTGATGGTGCCGGATCCCGAGGCCCCCCTCTTCCTGGACGCCGCGCTGCTGATCGAAGGAGACCTCTGATGGCCTTCTGGAGACGCTCCTTCCCCGTGGACCTGGCAGACGAGGGCCGGTTCTCCCGGCGCGAGTTCGCCCGCTTCCTGGCCCTGGTCTCTGCGGGCTTCACCGCCGGCCTGGGCTACCTGTGGCTCCGGCGGAAGCCCCTCGAGGGCGCGCCGGAACCCGCGGGACAGAACGAGGTGCCGGTGGCCCTGGGTCTCGCCGCGGATCTGCAGCCCGGCCAGAGCCGCCTCTTCACCTTCCGAGACGCCCAGGACCGCTGCATCCTCCTGCGCACGCCCATGGGCGAGCTGCGAGCCTTCCGCCAGACCTGCACCCACCTGGGCTGCGCCGTGCGTTTCCGCGGGGAGCGCCTGGAGTGCCCCTGCCACGAGGGCTTCTTCGAGGTGGAGCGCGGCTTCCCCATCCAGGGGCCGCCCACGCGCCCCCTCTCCGGCATCGCCCTGGAACTGCGCCCCGACGGCACCCTCTGGGCCGTGGGCGACCTGCCCAAGCCCACGGACCTCCCCGCCCAG
>DASVZU010000027.1:0-17239 GCA_036391515.1 Holophagaceae bacterium | reverse complement strand
CAGAGCCCCAGGTTCACGGTCGTCGTGGCCCCGGCCGTCACGGCGGCGGGCAGGACCGCCGAGGTGGTCACGGTCGTGGTGCCGTCCGCGTTCAGGGTGGACCGCACGGCCTGGACGCTGTAGACCCCCGCCGGGACATTCGAGAACACGTAGGTCTCCGTCGAGGTGCCCACGGTGACCAGGCCACTGCCCACGATGAAGGTGAAGGTCCCGGAGGCCGGCGTGACGAGCGACTGCAGGAGGTTCACCGCATCGCTCTGGGCGCTGGTGGCCACGGGCGTGACCCCGCCGGAGACGGTGCCGGTGGCGGCATCGGCTGTGAAGGCCGCGTTGTAGGTGAAGACCGGCGACATGCCCGAGAGGACGAAGGCGTCGCTGGCCTTGGCGTCATAGGCCTTCGGCGTCGCGCCCACCACCGGCTGGCTCACCACGTAGTAGGTGGCGCCCACGGGCAGGAGGTCCAACGTGTAGCCGCCGTTCGCATCGGCCACCGTGCTGCGGACGATCTGGGCGTGGCCGGAGCCGTCCAGGGTCTCGGCGTAGACCATGGCACCCGGCAGCCCGGCCATGGTCGCGCCGTCCGTCAGGGTGCCGTGGATGGAGCCCGTCACGGTCCGGTCGCAGGCCCGGATCGTGGGCCGCAGCAAGTACTGGCCCGAGGCCCCGGCCTGCACCACCTGGATGGAGTGGGCCGCGTCGAAGTCGATCCACACATCCGCGGTGGTGCCGGAGGCCACGTCGAAGCTCACGATGAGCTTGATCCCGCTCTGCATGCCCGAGGGCACCTTGAGCGGCTGCACGGTGCCGTCGGACAGCTTCACGGTGCTGCCCGCACCGAGGATCAGCCGCATCTGCTGGTAGTGGCCCGCGGGCAGGGTGGCGCCGGAGGCCAGGGTCTCGCTCACGCCGCCGGTGAGGCCCAGCAGGTTGATGGTCCGGTTGGGCGTGCCCAGGGTGATCCAGCCACTGCTGCCGCTGATCTCCACCGACTGGATGTCGACGTTGATCTCCTGGTAGCCGCTGATGGGGCCGTCCACGAGGTGGACGGTCATCGTGCCGCTGCTGCCGGAACCGGACGAACCACCGCAGGCCACCAGGAGGGCCAATCCCAGGCCCGACGCGACGGCGGCCGTTCCACGCCAAGTGCGCATACGATCCTCCTTCCAGGGTTTTGGTACCCGGGCCAAGGGTGGGCCAGGAGCCCTTCCACGCAACAAAATCGGTAAGTCGTCGGAAAAAGCATGTTTGAACAGGGCGTCCCGCACGCCGCCGTCGGCACCGGGGCCGAGCGTTCACTTTTTTGTTAGTCCTTAAGTTGGAATCCCGACGCGGCCCTCCCCTTCCAGGCGTCCCAGGAGGCGGAGGAGGCCGTCGAGGATGGTCAGGGGATGGGGCGGGCAGCCGGGGATGAAGAGATCCACCGGCAGCACGGCCGCGGCGCCACCCAGCTGCTCCTCCTGGCGGAAGTAGGGCCCGCCGGCGATGGCGCAGGCGCCCACGGCGATGACGAGCTTGGGTCCGGGCACCGCGTCGTAGGTCTTCCGCAGGGCCAGCGCCATGTTGCGTGTCACGGGGCCGCAAACGAGCACGGCATCGGCGTGGCGGGGCGAGGCCACGACCTGGATGCCGAAGCGCCCCAGGTCCCAGGCCAGGGTGCCCAGCACGTTCACGTCCACCTCGCAGCCGTTGCAGCCGCCGGCGCTCACCACCCGCAGCTTCAGGGAGCGGCCGAAGACCCGCTTCATCTCTCCGTCGAGGGCGGCCGCCAGGCGGTACTCGGCCCCGGGCGAGGCGACGAGGTCCTCCCGGGTCCGCGTGGCCAGGCGGTGTTCCTGGGTGAAGGCGAGGGCCCCTTCCGGGCAGGCCTCCACGCAGTCGGGGCAGAAGAGGCAACGCCCCAGGTCGATGCGGAGCCCCTCGGCCGCAATCGTGATGGCCTCCGTGGCGCAGGCCTCGGCACAGGCCCGGCAGCCTTCCGGGCAGCGCTCCGGGTGGATGACGGGCCGGCCCCGGAACCGCTCGGGCAGGGCCGGGATGGCCTTCGGATACGGCAGGGTGCGGTGCCCCTGGCGCCAGCGGGACAGGAGGATGTGCATCATAGGTCGTGCCCGCAGTAGGAGAGGTTGAAGCTCTTGTTGCACAGCGGGAAGTCGGAGACCTGCTCGCCGCGCAGCGCCAGGGCCAGGCCGAACCAGTTGTGGAAGGAGGGATCCACCAGCTTGTACCGGGCGAAGCGGCCGGCGGCGTCGGTGAGGCCGAGGTGCAGCACCTCGCCTCGCCAGCCTTCCGTGAGCGCCAAGCAGAGGTGCTCTGGCGCCAGGGGTGGAAGCGCTTCCGGCTTCGGATCGCAGGGGGCGCCCGCGAGGTCCTCCAGCGCCGCGGAGAGGAAGGCCGTGCTGGCCGCCAGCTCCTCCCAGCGCACCCAGGCCCGGGAGTGGACGTTCCCGCTCTGGGCCAGGGAGACCTTCACGGGATGGGCGACGTAGGGCCCGAAGGGGTGGTCCCGGCGCACGTCCCGGTCGATGCCGCAGGCCCGGGCGGCCACGCCCACCAGGCCGATCTCCCGGGCCTGGACGGGATCGAGGCGGCCGGCGGCCTCGAAGCGGATCATCACGGACGCGGCGCCCCAGAGCAGCTCCACCGCATCCCGGGTCTCCAGCCAGCTCCGCCCCACCCGCGGGAGCATCCGCTCCGCCCGGATGGGATCGAGGTCCTGCCGCAGGCCGCCGGGCCGCAGCCAGTCCCGGCCCAGGCGGCTGCCGCACACCTCGGCGCTGAGGTTCAGCCAATCGCCCCGGATCCGCCCGCAGAAGGAGGCCGTGGGCAGGAAACCCACGTCGCCGGACAGGGCGCCCAGGTCGCCCACGTGGTTGGCCATGCGCTCCAGCTCCAGGGCCACGCCCCGCACGCGCTCCGCGCGCGCCGGCACCTGCACGCCGGCGAGCCCCTCCAGGACGCGGCAATGGGCCCAGGCGTGGGCGATGGTGGTGTCCCCGGCGGCGGTCTCCGCCATCTTGAACGTGAGGGGGTGGGGCCCGCCCACGAGGGCCCGCTCGATCCCCCGGTGCTGGAATCCGAGGGCGATCTCGAGGTGGAAGACCGTCTCCCCGTGGCACTGGAAGCGGAAGTGGCCGGGCTCGATGACGCCCGCGTGGACGGGCCCCACGGCCACTTCGTGGACCTCGTCGCCCTCCACCCGGTAGAAGTCCATCACGGCGGGCAGCAGGTCCGCCGGACGATTCCAGGGATCCGGGGCCCCGTTCCAGGGCCGGTGGCTGCGCACGGGCTTGAACCAGGGATGGCCCTCCGGGATGATCCCGAACTGCTCCGCCAGCTCCCGCTCGAAGAGGTGGGCCTGGGGGCAGTCCGGCGTGAGCGAGGGGTACCGCGGCCCCTCGAGGCGGGTGCGAGCCGCATGGAGGGTGCCCGCCCCGTCGTCGGCCAGCACGGCGTAGAGCCGCTCCGCCCCGTCCGCGCAGAGGCAGGCCAGGCGGCGGCCACCCCGCACCCCTGTGATCACCGCGTCGCGGAAGGCCGCCAGGGGCAGCTCGGGCACCTCCCGCAGGGGCAGGGCCTGGCCATTGCGCAGGACGGCCAGCTCGGTCGCGCTCATGGCCGCACCTCCGCGATCCGGATCGCCGGCCCGTGGCCCGCCACCGTCGCCGCCGCGCCGTCGAGCATGGCCCGCAGGGGGCCGGGCAGCCAGAGGCCCAGCAGCAGCGCCAGCCCCAGGGCCGCGACCAGGGGCGCCGTGGTGGCGGGCGTGTCCCGGTAGGGCGTCCGCACCCGCTGGGGGCTGGGCGTGCCGAAGACCACCTTCACCACAGTGTCGCTCATGCCCAGAAAGATGCCCGCCAGCAGCAGCAGGAACAGGGCCCCGGCCAGGACGTGGCCGCCGCTGAGGGCCGCGGCGGCGATGTTGAACTCGCTGATGAATGGCGCGAAGGGGGGCAGACCCGTGATGGCCAGGAAGCCCAGGAGGAAGAGGCCCGCCGACACGGGGGTGCGCCGGATGGCCCCCGTCACGTGGGGCAGCTGCTTGCTGGCGTAGCTGCGGTGGATGTTGCCGGCGGAGAGGAACAGCACGGACTTCACCAGGGCGTTCGCCGCCAGGTGGTAGAGCGCGAAGCGGGTGGCGGCGCCCCCGATGCCGATGCCGAGGACGAGGATGCCCATGTGCTCCACGCTGGAATAGGCCAGCAGCCGCTTGAAGTCCGTCTGCCCCACCATGAACACGAGGGCCCAGGCCATGGAGAGGAGGCCGAAGCCCACGAGGATCTCCCGGGCGAAGGCGCCCTCACCCGCCGCGGCCATGACCGCGCAGATCCGCAGGAGGGCCAGGAAGGCGCAGCTGGTGACGCCCCCCGCCAGCAGGGCCCCCACGATGCCCGGCGTCTCGCCGTAGGCATCCGGCTTCCAGGTGTGGAGGGGCGCCAGGCCCATCTTGGTACCGTAGCCCACGAGGGTGAGCACGAAGCCCGCCCGCAGCCATGGCCGCGAGAGGCGCCCGGCCTCCTGCATGAGCCGGGGGTACTGGAGCGGCTCCTCCACCCCGCCCATGTGGGCGGCGTAGGCGATGAAGAGCGTCCCCAGAAGCGCCAGGGCGATGCCCACCGAGCCGAGGACGAGGTACTTCCAGGTGGCCTCCAGGGAGCGGCGGTTGCGGTTGAAGTAGACAAGGGGCGCCGTGACCAGGGTGGTGGTCTCCATGGCCACCCATGCCACGCCGGGGTGGCGGGCCTCCGCGAGCAGCGAGGCCAGCCCGAGGAAGGCCAGCAGGCTCACGCAGAAGATCCGGTGGTCCCGCTCCGGCCGCAGGGCCAGGTAGGACGGCGCGTAGAAGGCGCAGATGCAGAAGAGCACGCTGATCACCAGGAGCACCCAGCCGCCCAGGGCGTCCAGGCCCAGCCAGGCCCCCGCGGGCAAGGACTGCCAGTTCCGGAGGGTCCAGAGCAGGAGCAGGAGGTGCAGGCTGCCCGTCACCGGAAGGAGACGGGCCCGCACCGCAGGCGAACCCACGAGGAAGGCCGCCGCGGCTGCGGCGAGAGGGAGGGCGATGAGGATCCAGGCCATCGATCAGTCCTTCAGCTCGGCCAGGTGCCGGGTATCCGTGGAATCGAAGGCCGTGCGGATGTGGTTGATGACGATCCCCATCACGAACACGCCCACGAAGAGGTCCAGCAGGATGCCCGTCTCCACGAGCACCGGCATGTCCTCCACCAGCAGGAGGCCGAAGAGGTAGATGCCGTTCTCCAGCACCAGGTAACCCACCACCTGCGTCAGGGCCTTGCGCCGGGAGACCAGCACCAGGAAGCCCGTGAAGAGGGTGGCCAGGGCTGCGGGGACCAGGAAGGTGGGCGTGGCTCCGGGCTTCAGCGGAAGGTTGTGGGCCAGCAGCAGGCTCAGGCCCGTGCCCGCCGCGCACAGCAGGAGGGAGGCCGTGTAGCCGATGAAGGGGTCCACCTCCCGCCGGATCTGCACGTCCCTCAGGGCCCGGCGGAGGAGGAAGGGGATGAACCAGCCCTTCACCGCGATGGCGGCGGCGGCCATGGCCAGGATGTGGACGTGCCGGCCAAGGCCCATGGCCAGGGGCATCAGGCCCAGGAGGACCCCCTGGGCCACGGCCACCTGGATGGCCTTGTTGATGCGGCTGGTGGCCACCAGGGTGAAGTTGGTGAGCATGACGAGGGCGATGAGGAGGTCGGGGGACATGGCTACACCAGGAGCAGGAGGAAGGCAAAGGCGGAGGCGAGCACCCCCGCCACCAGGAACTGGGGCACCTTGGTCATGCGAAAGCGGGCCGTGGCGCTCTCCACCAGCCCCACGGCCACGGCCAGCAGGCCCAGGCCGCCGAGGAACGCGAGCCAGTCCAGCCAGCCACGGCCCGTGGCGGGCAGCAGGGGATCGATGAGCAGGGCCCCGAGGACCACCAGCTTGAGGCTCGCGCCGTAGAGCACCAGGGCCAAGGGCCGGCCCGAGTGGTCCAGCACCATCACCTCGTGGATCATCGTCAGCTCCAAGTGGGTGGCGGGATCATCCACGGGGATGCGGGCGTTTTCGGCCAGGTAGACGATGGCCCAGGCGGCCAGCACCAGGATGAGGGGCCCCGTGAGGCGGACCCCGTCCACCCCGTGGGACAGGAGCATGGGCGTGAGCGAGAGGCTGGCCGTGGCCTTGGCCAGGGCCGCGAAGCCCAGGAAGAGGGCCGGCTCCGCCAGGGCGGAGAAGGCCGCCTCCCGGGCCGCGCCCATGCCCTCGAAGCTCGATCCGGTATCCAGGGCCGAGAGGATGGTGAGGAAGCGGGCCAGGCCGAACAGGTAGGCGAAGAGGACCGCATCCCCCTCGAAGGTCACGGGGGCGGGCGTATGTCCGAAGGGCACCAGCAGGGAGGCCACCAGGCCCGCGGCCACCGTGGCCACCGGCCCCGCCAGGAAGACCCAGGTGGTGGTGCGGCTGAACACGGCCTCCTTGCGGGCCAGCTTCGCCAGGTCGTAGTAGAGCTGCAGCAGGGGCGGGCCCGTGCGCCCGGCCATGCGGGCCTTCACCTTGGCGATGAGGCCCGGCACCAGGGGCGGAAGCAGCAGCGCCACGAGGAGGTGCAGGGCCACGTGCGCGGGGAAGAGGAGGGGAGCGGGCATCTCAGACCACCATCCAGACCAGGAGTGCGAGCAGGGTGAGCAGGACGTAGAGGAGGTAGACGGGGAGCTGCCCCCCCTGGACGAACCGCAGCAGGGCCAGGCCCCGGGCCGAGAGGCGCAGGGTCGGCTCGGCGGCGCGGTCCAGCACGGGGTCGGGGACGTGGCTCTCGTAGCGGGCTGGTCGAGGAAAGAGCCCCCCGGGCCGGTCGTCGTGGACCCGCGGCAGGAGCACCCAGCGGAGACCCGAGACCGGCCCCTCCGCAAAGGAGGAGGCCGTGTACTGCATCCGGGGCGTGGACCGGCTGTACCCGCAGTCCCAGGTGGGAAGGTCCCCCGATCCGCGGCGGGGGCGCAGCCAGATCGCGAAAGCGAGGGCCAGTCCCAGCAGGGCCAGGGCCAGCCCCGTCAGCAGGGGCAGGCTCGCCAGCCCCGCCAGGGAGGGCCGCGCCGGCCCGGGCATAAGCACGGCCACGACCCGGTCCAGGGCCGGGACCAGCAGGGCCGGGGCCAGGCCGATCGCCAGGCAGGCCAGGGCGAGGAGGCCCATGGGCATGCGCATGCGGCGCGGGGGCTCGTGCGCGGCCTCGGCCCCCGGCGTCCGGGGCGAGCCCAGGAACACGGCGCCGAAGGCCTTGGCGAAGCAGGCCAGGGCCAGGGCTCCGATGAGGGCCAGGGCCGCCAGCAACCCGGCGGACCAGGCCCAGCGCGAGACCGCCATGGCCCGGAAGGAGCCCAGGTAGATCAGCCACTCGCTCACGAAGCCGTTGAGGGGCGGCAGGCCGCAGATGGCCCAGGAACCGGCCAGGAAGGCGGCGGAGGTCCAGGGCATGCGGCGGCCGAGGCCCCCCAGGCGGTCCAGGTCCCGGGTGCCCGCCCCATGGATCACCGAGCCCGCCGAGAGGAAGAGCAGGGCCTTGAACAGGCCGTGGTTCAGCACGTGGAGCAGGGCGCCGCCGAAGGCGAGGGCCGCCACCACGGGATGCCCCAGGCTCCGGGCCAGGCTTCCGAGGCCGAGCCCCATGAGGATGATCCCGATGTTCTCGATCGAGTGGTAGGCCAGGAGGCGCTTGAGGTCGTGCTGGCCCAGGGCGAAGGCCACCCCCAGGACCCCCGACAGGACGCCCAGGCCCATGAGCGCCCCGCCCCACCAGAGGGGGGGGTCCGGCGCCCAGGACAGCAGCCGCACCAGGCCGAGGATCCCCATCTTGATCAGCACCCCCGACATGAGTGCCGAGACGTGGCTGGGGGCCGCGGCGTGGGCCGGGGGCAGCCAGATGTGGAGGGGCATGGCGCCCGCCTTGGCCCCGAAGGCGAGCAGGCAGAGGAGGAACAGGGCGGTGCCCCGCCCGCTGGCGGCGAAGCCCGCCGGCAGGGCGGCGAAGGGGCCCGCGCCCGCCGGCAGCAGGGCGAAGGCCGCGAAGAGGCAGAGGGTCCCCGTGTGGGTGCAGACGAGGTAGATCCAGCCGGCCCGGCGAGTCTCCGGGTGCCGGTCCTCCATCATCACGAGGGAGAAGGCGGCGATGGCCATGCCCTCCCAACCCAGGAGAAACACCAGGGGATGGGCCGCCGCCACCAGCAGGGCCAGGGCCGCCGTGAGCCCCCCGTAGGCCACGCGGAGGAAGCGGGCGCCGGGTCGGCCCTCTCCCCAATAGTCCAGGCCGTAGAGGGCGCCGCAGGCGGAGACCAGGAACACCGGGAGGAGGAACCAGGCCGCCACGGGATCCAGGACCAGCAGGCCGGCCGTGCCCAGGGGGGCCGCCGGCAGGAGCGCCTGCCCGGCGGCACCCCCCGCGATCACCCGCACCGCGGTGCCGATCCCCAGGATCGCGGCGAGTCCCAGCAGCCCTGCCGCCACCTCCCCGCCCCGCCTCCGGAGGACCAGCCCCGGGAGACCCGAGACCGCCGCCAGGAGGACCGCGAGGAGGTAGGGGCTCATCCCAGCAGCCTCTCCCTCAGGAGGGGCCACAGGAAGACCGCCAGGAGGGTGACCAGCACGTAGAGGATGTAGATGGAGAGGTAGCCCGGCTGCAGGCGGCGGAGGCGCAGGGCCCGGGCCGCCAGCCGGCCGATCCAGGGGGCCACCAGCCCCTCGCCGACGGCGTCCTGGTGCTCGGAGCGGAAGGCCTGGGGCCTCGGGAAGAGCCCCTTCAGGCGGCGCATCCGCGTCCGCAGGCCCGGCAGCAGGGCGGCCCAGGGATCCGCGAAGGAGCTGCCGGTGTACTGCATGCGGGCCGTCCCGTGGCCGTAGCCGCAGTCCCAGGTGGGCGGGGCCAGGGCCGAGGCGGGGCGGCGGCGCAGCCAGGCCAGCGCCCCCGCCCCCAGGGCCAGGAGGAGGAGCTCCAGGCCCAGGAGGATCCGCAGGTCCCGGGTCAGGCCGGCCGCCAGGACCCCTGGGAGGGCGAGCCCCGCCGGGGCCGCCGCCCGCGCCAGGAGGGGCGGCAGCAGCGGCGCCGCCAGCCCCGCCACCAGGCAGAGGGCGGCCAGGAAAGCCATGGGCGCCAGCATGGCGGAGCCGGGATCGTGGGCGTGGGCCGCAGCCGCGCCGCGGGGCTGGCCGAGGAAGAGGATGCCGTAGAACCGGGCGAAGGCCACGGCCGCCAGCCCGCCCGTGAAGGCCAGGGCCACCAGGGCCAGCCCCGCCGACCAGGGGTAGCCCCGGTGGAGGGAGGCGAAGAGCCCCCGGTAGAGGAACCACTCGCTGAGGAAGGCACCCAGGGGCGGGAGGGCCGCCACCGCCAGCAGGGCCGGGGCCAGGAAGAGCGCAGTCCGGGGCATCCGCCGGCCCAGGCCGCCGAGCTGTTCCATGTCGCGGGTGCCCGTGGCGTGGAGGACGGAGCCGGAACCGAGGAACAGCAGGCTCTTGAAGAGGGCATGGTTCCAGACGTGGAAGATCGCGCCGCCGAAGCCCAGGGCCGCCAGCCAGGGATCGCCCGTGGCGCGGCCCGTCCAGCCCAGGCCCACCCCCATGGCCACGATTCCCAGGTTCTCCACGCTGGAGTAGGCCAGCAGGCGCTTGTAGTCCCGCTGGGCCAGGGCGTTCCCCACGCCGTACACGGCCGTGAGGGATCCCAGGGCCAGGAGGGCCCCGCCCACCCCCCGCGGCACGGACGGCAGCAGGCCCGAGACCCGCAGGAGCCCGTAGATGCCCGTCTTCAGCATCACGCCCGAGAGGATGGCCGAGACATGGCTGGGGGCCGCCGCATGGGCGGGCGGCAGCCAGAAGTGGAGGGGGAAGAGCCCCGCCTTGAAGCCGAAGCCGGCCACGGCCAGCAGGAGGATCCAGCCGTCCAGCACCGCGGGCGGGCCCGGCGGCAGCGGCACCCACAGCAGCCCCCCCAGCCGCCGGGCCAGGAGGATGACCATGGCCGTCAGCAGCAGGGTGCCCGTGTGGGTGCAGGCCAGGTAGACCCAGCCCGCCCGGCGCACCTCGGGCTTCCCGTGCTCCGTGCTCACGAGGAAGAAGGCCGAGACCGCCATGGCTTCCCAGGCCAGCAGGAAGAGGAGCCCCTGCCGGGCCAGGAACAGGAGGGTCATGGCCCCGGCGAGGGTCCCGAAGAAGAAGCGGAGCGCGCGCCCCGATCCCTTGGGCGCGGCCAGGGGCCAGTACTCGCGCCCGTAGAGGGCCCCCAGGGCCGCCACCACCTGGAGGGGCAGCAGGAAGGCCGCCGAGAGGGCATCCACCTCCAGCCGGGCGGGGACGCCCCAGAAGGTCCCGTCCAGCCGCGAGGGGGCCCCGCCGAGAAGGACGTGGAGGGCCCCGGCGGAGGCCAGGAGGGCTCCCGCCATCCCCAGGAGGATCCCCGGCCGGTCGTCCCGGGCCCCCAGCGCCACGAGCGACGTGCCCGCCCAGCAGCCGGCAGCGGCGAGGATCAGGATCACGTCCAGCGTGGACATCGGGCTCCCGGGCAGGAGGGCGCTCCCGGTCGTCCACGGGGCCTGACGGCCCGGAGCGGGCCTGGATGCATGCACGGACGGGAGAGCTCCCGGCCATGGTACCCGATTCCGGCCCTCCGGGTCAGAAGACCCGGAGCAGCGCGATGTACCCCGTCGCGGACTTCACCCCCGCGATGTCGCTCTGGACGCCGATGCCGAGGTCCACGCGCACGGCGGTGAACCACCAGAAGCCGGGCAGGTCGCCGGTGATGCCCACGCCGGTCACGCCGTAGGTCTTCTGGTCGTCGAGGCTGCGGGCGTCGGCATGCTCCAGGCTGAGGGAGAGCCGGAGGTTCGGCCCGGTGGGGATGGCGAGACCCACCTTCTCGTAGGCCACGCGGTCCGCGGCGATGGCGTTGGCGCGGATGCCCGCGATGCGCACCACGCCGCCCATGCCGCCCACGTCCAGGGCGTTGAAGCGGTCGAAGGCCTTGCCGCCCGCCCAGCCCGCGTCGGCATGGAACCAGAGGCCCGGGTTCAGCTCCCGGTCCAACCCCAGGCTGCCGCCCCAGCGGCGGAAGCTGCCGCCGTCGGGCACGGCCTGGGGGCTGGAGGCCAGCCCGTAGGTTCCGTCCGGGCGCGTGCCCCAGCCGTGGAAGGCCCGCACCTGGAAGCCCCGGAACTGCCAGGAGCCCTGCAGGGTGCCCACGCGGGTGAGGCCCGAGGGCGGCAGTTCGTAGCCCGGCGTGCGGTACTTGCTGTCGCCCTCGCTGTAGGCGTCGTACTGGAAGTCGCCGCGGCCCTCCAGCCGGAAGCCGGCGCCCAGATCGTGGCCCAGGGCCAGGCCCGTCTTCCCGAAGCGGCGGCCCACGCCATCCTGGTCCGAGAGCTTCCCGTTCACCACGGGGCGCTCGGTGCCCTTCAGCAGCATCACGGTGGCGTCGGCGCTCACGTCGAAGCCGCCGAGGCCGCGGGGGATGGCCACGCTCGCGGTGTTGTAGAGGATGGCCGTGAGGGCGTTCAGCTGCACGCCCTTGCCGAAGGCGTTGTAGTCGAAGTAGAGCAGGCCGCCCAGGGGCACGACCGGCGGGGTGAGGCCGGGATCGACGAGGATCACGCCGGCCAGGGCCCGCCCGTTGCTCTTGGGCTTCTCCTCGATGCGCCGGGTGCCGTCCGCCTGGCGCGTGAAGTACCGCGTCCCGTCCGGCGTCACCTTCAGCATGGTGGTCTTCGACGTCCGGGCCGCGGCGCGGCCGGCCTCGAAGCCCGGATCGTTGAGTCGGAAGTGGCTGTAGCGGAAGTGGCGCTGCACCTGCACCACGCCCCCGGCGCTGGTCCAGCGCTCGAAGGTCTGGACCGACACGGGCCGCAGCACGCCGGGCGCCACCTCGCCGTAGGTGAGGATCTCCCGCTCGCTCTTCACCGTGCCGGGCAGGCCGGAGCGCTCCCGGCGCTCCTCCAGCACCTGGCCCGTGGCCTCGTCGGCCACCAGATCGCCGCTGAACAGGAGGGGATCCTTGTCCACGGGCTCGAAGCGGAGGCGCCGGCGGCCCGGGCCCGCGGGCCCGCCGTCCCGGTACCGGTAGCGCTCCGTGAGGCCCAGGGCCACCGGAAGGGACATGGACTGGCGGCTCTCGATGAGGGGCAGCTGCACCTCGCCGTCCAGCTTGGCCTTCACGCCGTTGAGGAGGACCTCCTTCTGGAGCAGCTCCGGCCACTCGCCGGCCTTCTCGAAGTAGCCGAAGCGGAAGCCCAGGTCGCCGCCCCGGCCCGTGGGGGCCTGGATGTGCAGATCCAGCTCCGCGTCCGCCTGGAGGGTGCGCACGGCCGCCCGGTCGCGCAGCTGGGCGGCCCGGATCTTCGCCAGCAGGGCGCCCACGTCGTAGGCGTCGGCGGCGGTGACGGCCACCTCATGACGCGTCTTGGGCAGGGGCGCCGCGCTCCAGGCGCCGGCGGCATAGGTCCAGCGGCGGGACTCCCCGGCGCGGTTGCGGAGGGTGAGATCCCCCTGGCCGCCCTCCACGTCGTCGAAGCCCGCGGGCAGCTGGGCCGCCAGCCGGGCCGCGGGGCCGCCGCCGGGCACCACGAGGTGGCCGCCATCGCCCATGAGGGTCGAGGCCAGGGGTCCGGGATCGGCGGGCAGCCAGAGGGTCCAGGGCCGTCCCGGGAAGGTCTCCTGGGCCTTGGCCAGGAGGCCGCGCCAGGCGGAGGGATCCGCGCCCAGGTCCTCCGGCAGCAGGGCCCCGCCCTCCACCGCGCCCCAGGCCGTCTCGTCCAGGATGGGTGCGGCCTGGGGATCGAAGGCCACGTAGATCCGCACGGCGGGGTTCTGGGCCTTGAGGGCCTGGGAGGCCCCCAGCAGGAGGGGCAGCCGGCCCTCGCCGAGGGGCAGGCGCAGGCGGACGGAGGCCGCGTCCTTGAGGGAACCCACCAGGGGTGTCCAGGCCCGGCGGGCGGCCTCCAGCTGGGCCGCGTCCCGGTTGTCCTTCGGCACCAGGACCGCCGTGTCCGCACCTCTCAGGTCGAGGTCCGCGGGACGGGGCGCCTCGACCCTCAGGGGGACCTGGGCCGTCAGCGGGAGCACGAGGATGGGGACCAGAAAAGGGATGCGACGCGCCAAGGGGCCTCCGGGCATCCCAAGAGGCTAGCGCGGGACGGCCGGTCGTTCCGTGAATTCCTGGTTCCCGGACCCTTTCCGCTATGCTCGGAGGTCACATGCGCTTCACGGTCAAGCTCACCCATGCCAATGGCGAAGTCCTGGTCCGGGACTACGAGGCGGACAGCGCCGAGGCCCTGCAGGCCCGGGTCCTGGCCGAGGGGGGCTTCCCCCTGGAGGTCACCCGGACGGACACGGCCTTCCGCAGCCGGGCCCAGCTCAAGACCGAGTCCCTCGTGCTCTTCAACCAGGAGCTGCTGGCCCTGTTGAAGGCCGGGATCCCCCTCCTGCAGTCCCTGGAGCTGCTGGTGGGCCACGGCAAGGATCCCCTCCTGCGCCGCAGCCTCAGCCAGGTGGTGGACCTGGTCCGCGAGGGCATGTCCTTCTCCGACGCCCTGGAGCAGGCCGGCACCTTCCCCCCGGTGTACCGCAGCAACGTGGTGGCCGGCGAGCGCAGCGGCACGCTGCCAGAGGTGATCGCCCGCTGGCTGTCCTTCCAGAAGTTCGCCCAGTCCAGCCGGCGCCGGATCATCGAGGCCCTCTTCTACCCGGGCTTCCTGGTGGTGGTGCTGGTCATCGCACTGGGCGTGATCTTCAACGTGGTCCTGCCCCGCTTCGCCGAGTTCTACGCCGGAGGCGATGTGGAGATGCCCGTCATCACCAAGGTGCTCCTGGGCATCGGAAGCGCCGTCAGCTCCACCCTCTGGGTGCAGGGCGGCCTCCTGGTGGTCCTCGCCGTCTTCGTCCGCTGGCTCGTCGCCTCGGAGGCCGGCCGGAAGCTGGCGGAGCGGGGCCTGCTCAAGCTCCCGAAGGTCGGGACGCTCTACCGCATGTACCACTCCAGCGTCTTCTCCCGCACCCTCGGCGTCCTCCTCTCCGGCGGCCTGCCGGCCGTGCAGGCCCTGGAGGTGGTCCAGCGCACGAGCCCCTCGGAGCGCATGAAGGCCGGCCTCCACGACGTCACGGAGCAGGTGCGGGCCGGCGGCAGCCTCCACCAGGCCCTGGAGCGGGCCAAGCTGCTGGACCCCCTGGCCGTGGAGATGGTGCGGGTGGGCGAGCAGAGCAGCGCCCTGCCCGAGATGCTCGACCACGTGGCCGACTTCTTCGACCAGGAAGTGGAGAAGGCCACCACCGCCGTCACCACCCTCATCGGGCCCATCCTCATCCTGTTCATGGGCGTGGTGGTCCTCGGCCTCCTGCTGGCGGTCTACGTGCCCCTCTTCAACGCCGGGAACATGGTGCAGTAGAGGCCGCTACCGGTACTTGGCCTTCAGCCACTTCTGCGGATCCTGGGGCTGGGCCAGGTGACGCACCTCGAAGCCCAGGCGGGGACCGTCCACGGTGTCGCCCACGGCGCCCACGGCCTCGCCCCGCTTGAGGATCTGGCCCTTGGCCACGGCGAGCCCCTGGAGGTGGGTGTAGAGGGTGTACCAGCCGCCCCCGTGGTCCAGGATCACCATGGGGCCGTAGCTCTGGTAGAAGTCGGCGAAGACCACGCGGCCCTCCGCCACCGCCTGGACGGTCGATCCCAGGGGCGCGTCCACCAGGAGGCCGCTCTGCATGGTCTTGGTGTGGAACTTGGGATGCAGGTGCTCGCCGAAGCCCTGGGCCAGGGTGCCCGCCACGGGTTGGGGCAGCTCTCCCCGCAGGGAGGCGAAGGCGATGGAGGACTCGAAGGCCTCGGTCCGCGGCCGGTTCAGGAGGCCCGCCAGCATGCGCTCCAGCTGCAGGGCCTCCTCCGCCAGCTCGGTCTGCACTTGGCGCTGGGACGCCTCGTCCTTCTGCAGGCCGTCCAGGAACCCGTTGAGCCGGTCCTCCTGGACCCGCAGCGCCGCCTGGAATTCCGCGGCCTCCCGCTCCTCCACCGCGAGGCGCGCCAGCACGGCCCGGAGGGCCTTCTCCTTCTCGGCGAGATCGCCCTTGAGGCGCTGGATCTGGTCCAGCTGCTTGCGCTCCTGCAGCCGGGCCCAGGCCAGCATGCGGCCCTTCACCAGCCAGGCATCGGGGTCCTTGAGGGTGGTGGTGAGGCCCAGCTCGCCCAGGGGGCCGAGGGCCTGCAGCCAGCGCACCTGCTTGCGCAGCGCCTCCCGCAGTTTGGCCACCTCGCCCTGGATGCGGGCCTGCTCCTTCACGATCTGGGCCACCTCGGTCTGGGCCTGGTCCCGGCGCAGGCGTGCGCCGTCCACCTGGGCCTGGGCCCGGTCCCGCTGGAGGGAGATGCCCTGGAGATCCACCAGCACGCCCTTCCGGCGCTTCTTCAGGGCCTCGAGCTGCTGGTCCACCTGGGCCATCCGGCCCTGGATGGCGGCCAGCTTCTGCCGCAGCTGCGCCGGATCCTGGTGGGGCTGAGCCCCCAGGATCCCGGCGAGGAGGAGCAGCAGGCCGCGGCGCACGGGCCTACTTGGCGCGCTTGGGGCTTCCCTTCGCGCCCCCCGCGGGCAGGAGCATGGCCAGGGCCCCCAGCAGCAGGGGCCCGCCGATGGAGAGGGGCAAGGCCAGGGGCGAGAAGGGGTCGGAGGGCAGCTGGGCCATGGGCAGCAGCCGCACGACCACGTCGAGGGCCTTCACCTGGCCTGCGGACCAGCCCATGTCCTGGCCGAAGTCCAGGAAGAAGCTGAGGCGCGGCCCCAGCTCCCGGAGCAGCAGGGTCAGCAGCAGGGCCAGGCCCGCGCTGGACTTGAGCAGCCGCGAGAGCAGCACGGCCCAGAGCAGCATCTGGAGCCCCAGCAGCAGGCCATGCAGGTCGGCCCGGAGCAGCTCCGGCGGCCAGGCCTCCCCCACCATCCGCCAGCAGAGGGCCCACACCGGGACGAGCGCCACCTGGGACATGAACAGGCCGTGGACGAAGCCCAGGCCGGTGCCGGCGAAGAAGCCCTTCATCCGCTCTCCGGTGGCCGCGGCAGCCGTCCACTGGCTCACGGGCACGTAGGCCCCCAGGAGCACCACCAGCGAGACCAGCCAGTACATCACGCCCTGGAGGTTGCCCACCGCGTAGCTGCGGAGCGAATCCGCGCCCAGCGGCACCACGGTCCCGAAGGCCACGACCTGGGAGCCATCCGGTCCCTGCTGGCCCCGGATGCCCATGAGCACCAGCCCCGTGAGGAAGAGGCACACCAGCGCCCAGCCGATGCGCAGCTTCGAGCTTCCGAAACGGTCCATGCGAACTCCCGGGGAAGGTTCGATGATACCCAGGCCCCGGAGCCCCGAGCCCGCCTACCGCGCCGCCAGCACCCGCAGGAGATGGGTCTTCACCTCCTCCAGCCGCTCGGGCAGCACGGCCACGAAGACCGTGTCGTCGCCGGCCAGGGTGCCCATCTGGCCGGCGACGGGCTCGGCGTCGAGGCTGAGGCCCAGAGCCTGGGCGAAGCCCGGCGCGGTGCGCAGCACCAGCAGGTTGGGCGGCACCTCGGTGATGCCCACCTCCGGCAGGAGCTGGGCCCCGCCCTCCACCCGCCGGTAGCGGCCCTGGACCTTCTGCACCCCCAGGCGCTTCAGGCGCCGGGACAGGGTGGACTGGGTCAGCTCATGCCCCTCGGCCGAGAGCCTGGCCAGCAGGTCCGACTGGTCCGCAATGGCGTGGTCCTCCAGCAGCCGGAGGATGAGCTCATCCACATGCATGCACCCACGATGCATGGAATCGCATATTCAAACAAGGCGAAAAGAAGGAAAAGCGGGAACACAGAGGACACGGAATTTCACAGAAGACACAGAGAAAAGATTGAAAAAAATAGCTTTTTGTTTTTTCTCTGTGTCCTCGGTGCTTCTCTGCGTCCTCTGCGTTCCAGCTTTTTTGCCTTGAAGTCGCCTTTTTCTGCTTGCATTCGAAATCATGTGCGTGCATATTATGCAATCTCGTGCTGGATTATGCAGATCCTTGCACGCCCATGCAGAGGATCCCGCATGACCGCCGCCCCGACGCTACCCGCCCTGCTGCCCACCTATGCGCCCTACCCCTTCCCGGTGGTGCGGGGCGCGGGCGACCGCATCTTCGATGCCGCTGGCCAGGCCTACTGGGACTTCTACGGCGGCCACTGCGTGTGCGCCACGGGCCACGGGCACCCGGCCGTGGTGA
>DASVZU010000026.1:0-2553 GCA_036391515.1 Holophagaceae bacterium | reverse complement strand
ATCATCTGGTAGGCCACGTGCACGATGAGGGGAATCCCTGCCGTGTTCCCGCCCAGGGTGAACATGCTGTCGAGGGTCACGTTCTTCATAAAGGCGTAGTAGGCGGGATCGCCGATGATCCCGTGCCAGCTGGGGCCGAAGCACATGGAGTAGCCGAAGGCGAACCAAAGCACCGTGGTCCAGCCCAGGCTGAGGAAGCTCTGGATCATGATCGTGAGCGTGTTCTTGCGGCCCACCAGGCCGCCGTAGAAGAAGGCCAGGCCCGGCGTCATGAGCATGACCAGGCTGCTGCACAGCAGCATGAAGGCGGTGTTCCCCGTGTTGATCGGCATTGCCAACCTCCCCATCCCGAAAAGCCGGGACCGCGGCAGTATGCGGAGAGGCGCCTGTGACGCGGGTCCCCCGGGCCCACTTTTTACGCCCTTTTTATGCGACCCGCCGACGTACCCTGGACCGGCCCATGGCTGACGCCCGCCCCGTCCTCGTGGCCCTCGGATCCGAGGCCCGCTCGCTCCGCCTCATCCAGGCGGCCCTCCGGCTGTCCCGGGAGCTGGACGCGCCCTGGATCGCGGTGCACGTGGAGGTCGGCGGCGGCGCGCCCACGGAGGACCGCGAGCAGGTGCAGGTGTGGGCGCAGGAGGCCCAGCGGCTCGGCGCCGAGGTGCGCTGGACGCGCGCCTCCACCCTGGCCCAGGGCCTCGCGGATGCCACGCGCGCCACCCGCGCCCAGGCCCTCGTGCTGGGGCGCTCGCGGCGCCGCTGGCCCTGGGCCCGCCTCGGACACTCCACCGCCGACGAGCTCCAGCGACGGGGCCTCGACGCGCGCCTCGTCACCCTCGACGACCGCCCGGATGCCCATGAGGGAGGCGGACGCCTCCGCGCCGGCGCCATGGTCGGTGCCCTTTCCGTGGTGGCCGCATGCACGGGCCTGGCCTGGGTGCTCCCCCGGCAGGGCAACCTCCCCCTGGTGCTGCCCATCTACCTGCTCGGGGTGGCCTTCATCACCCACCGATGGGGCCAGGGGCTGGGCGGCCTGGCCTCCATCCTCAGCCTGCTCCTCTACGACTTCCTGGGCCAGACGCCGCACTTCAGCCGGGCCGCCGGAGGCTGGCCGGACCTGCTCTTCTTCCTCGCCATGCTGATGGCAGCCCAGCTCGTCATCGGGCTCTTCCAGCAGCTCCGGCGCCAGGCCGCGGAGGTCCAGCGGCGGGAGGTGCACACGGCCTCCCTCTACCTGCTGGGGCGGGCCCTGGCCCAGGATCGGACGGCCGACGAGGTGGCCCGCACCGCCGCCGGGCACCTGCGGCGCGTCTTCAAGGTGCGCGCCTGGCTCCTCTTCCCGGACGGCGAGGGATGGACCGCCTGTCCCGAGGCGCTCGAGGAAGACGTCCCCCCGCCCTCGGACCTGCTGCCGCAGCTGGAGGTCGGCGCGCGCCTCGGCGATCCCCTGGAACCCCTGGCCGTCGGCGAGGCCTTCTGCCTCTCGCTGTCCGGCACGGACCGGAGCGAGGGGGTGCTGCGGGTGCTGCCCACCTCCGCGGAGGGGCTTCCCTGGGAGACCTGGGAGCTGCTGAAGGCCTTCGCCGTCCAGATCGCCCTGGCCCTGGAGCGCATCCGCTGGCTCGAGACCGCGCGCAAGGCGGAGCTCGAGATCGAGGCCGAGCGCCTGCGGAACACCTTCCTGGGCGCCATCTCCCACGACCTCCGAACGCCTCTGGCCGCCATCCAGGGCGCCGCCAGCAGCCTGCTGCTCCCGGGCGGGCTGCCCGAAGCCACCCGCCACGACCTGCTGGCCATGATCCAGGACGAGAGCGAACGGCTGGCGCACCTCCTCGGCAGCATCCTCGACCTCACGCGGCTGGAGGGCGGGACCCTGCCCATCCAGCGGGAGTGGCAGCCGCTGGAGGAAGTGGTGGGCTCGGCCCTGGGACGCCTGGAGCGCCATGGCGACCGGGCGCCGGTGCAGGTCGACCTCGCCCCCGACCTGCCCCTGGTCTCCCTGGATGCTGCGCTCATGGAGCAGGCGCTGCTCAACCTGCTCACCAATGCCCGGCGCCACGCGCCCGCGGGCGTCACGGATCTGCGGGCCTGGGCCGAGCCCGGGCAGGTGTTCCTGGAGGTGGCGGACCGCGGCCCCGGCATTCCCGAGGCCTACCACGAGCGGATCTTCGACAAGTTCTTCCGCCTTCCGGATGCGGGCCCCGGCGGCATCGGGCTGGGCCTCGCCATCTGCCGGGCCATCGCGCAGGCCCACGGGGGAAGCATCACCGCCGGGGACCGGCCCGGCGGGGGCACCGTGTTCCGTCTCCGGCTCCCCGTGCCCGAGCCGCCGCCCCCCCCGCCGGGAGAGCCCGCATGAACCAGCCGCGCATCCTCATCGTGGAGGACGAGGCCGCGCTCCGGCGCTTCCTGGTGCCCACCCTGGCCAGCCAGGGCTACCAGGTGGTCACGGCGGCCACGGGGGCCGAGGGCCTGGCCATGGCCCGCAGCCACAACCCGGACCTCGTCCTGCTGGACCTGGGCCTCCCGGACCTCGACGGCATGGCGGTGTTG
>DASVZU010000025.1:0-6456 GCA_036391515.1 Holophagaceae bacterium | reverse complement strand
AGGCGGTGGATGGTGGTGATGAAGTTGATGCCGGTCAGCATCGAGGAGAAACCGAGGAGGAAGGCCCCGAACACGGCCATCGACACGTTCGTGCCGGTCCTCAGGCTGAAGGGCACGTAGAAGGTCCAGCCGGTGTCGGGGGCGCCGCTCCCGAGAAAGAGGGAAAGGATGGCGACGGCCGCGCCCGCCATGTAGAAGTACCAGGACGCCAGGTTGAGCCGCGGGAAGGAGACGTCCTTCGCCCCGATCAGGATGGGCAGGAAGAAGTTCCCGAAGACGGCCGGCAGCCCGGGCACCACGAACAGGAAGATCATGATGACGCCGTGGACCGTGAACAGGGCGTTGTAGGTCTCGGCGGTGATCAGATGCTGGAAGCGGGTCAGCTGGACCAGGCGCATGACAAAGCCGATCCCCACCCCGACAAAGAAGAAGCTGATCATCGAGTAGAGGTAGAGCAGCCCGATGCGTTTGTGGTCGGTGGAGGTCAGCCAGGCCATGAGGCCCTTGCGGGTGCCGGTGTCCTCGAGGTAGCTGGGCTGGACGGTGGTGGCGTGGGTGCTCATTCGCCCTCCTCAGACTTGGCCTTCCCGCGGCCCTTGAAGACCAGGACGAGCACGAAGATCGCCGCCGCGAGAAGGGTGATGGCCGCAGCCACCTTGGTGAAATCAAGGACGTACTTGCGTCCGTGGGGGTCGTAGCTGAAGCAGAAGCTCAGCAGCTTGTTGATGGAGGGATGCGCCTCGCCCCGGGCGGCCTCCTGCAGGGCCAACTGGAGATCGGCGGGCAGGTAGGTGATGCCGTACATGTACCGGGTGACCTTCCCCGTGGGGCTCAGGATCATGAGGGCCCCGGCATGGATGAAGTCATCCCCCACGCGCTTGTACTTGAAGCCGACGGAATCGGCCAGGGCCTTGGTGGTCGCGGCGTCCCCGGTGAGGAAGCGCCAGGCGCCGGAGGGGAAGGGCCGGGTCATCTCGCCCAGGTAGTTGGTGCGCTTCTGGGCGGCCATCTCCGGCGTGTCGCGGTCGTCGAAGCTGACCGTGATGACCTGGAAGTCCTTGCCGGGCTGGGCCCCCACCTTGTTCAGCACCTCGACCAGGCCGTTCAGCTGGGGCGTGCAGATGCCGGCGCAGCGGAAATAGTTCATGGTGAGGATGGTGGGCTTGTCGACGAGGCTGCGGAGGGCCACGGGCTGGCCGTCCTCCCCCTTCAGCACGAGGTCGAGGGGCACGGTCTGGCCCAGCTTCTCGTCCACGCCCACTTCCTGGGGGGAGAAGCTGGGAGCGGCGGGAGCCGCGGGGGCCTGGGCCCGGAGGCCAGGGCCAGCCAGGAGCAGGAGCCCCAGGGCGAGGGTGAAGCGTCGTGTCGTTCCGGCGCGCATGGGTGCCTCCTCAGCGGCCCGCGAGGGCGGACTGGAGTTCCTTCCACTGGGCCGGGGTGTAGGTGGCCACCGCGGGGGCGAACCCGTTGGCGGGAATGCCGGCCGCCACGGCCTGGGCGAAGGCCTTGTCGTCCTCGCGCCAGCGGGGGATGCCGGCCAGGGCTTGGGCCGCGCGGGCGGGATCCAGGACCGCCTCCCGCAGGGCGGGGCTCTTCGACAGATCCGGGAGGGCAGGGGCGGGGCGGAACTCCGCCTCGAGCTGCTTCTCGGCAAACGCCACGGGCACCTTGTTGGGAATGGTCTCGCCGGCGCTGGCGAAGAGCTTCGACAGGGCCTCGAGGGCCTTGGGATCCTCCGGGCCGTGGTCGAAGGCGCCCAGGGACTGCACCACGTGCACCAGGGCCATGCGGTCCTTCTTGCTGAGGTAGTTGTAGGACACCATGCCGGTGCCCTTCACGCCCTCCTCGAGCGTCTTGTAGATGTTCTCGATGCGGTAGCCGTTGGTCCACCCGGCCTGCTGGGTGAAGTTGCGGGGCTTGGGGTTGAGGCCCGCGCCGCCGGGGCCGTCGCCCTTGCCGTCCGGCCCGTGGCAGGTGGCGCAGGTCTGGGCGAAGATCGCCTTGCCGCGGGCCATCAGCTCGGGGTTGGGCGTCATCACGGTCTTGGGGTCGATGGGCGGCAGGACCACCCGCGCCGTGGCCGGGTAGTCCGTGGGATCCAGCCAGCCGGTCTCGCCCTGGGGGGCTTCCACGGCGGCGGCCTCGGCGGGCACGTTCACGTTGCGGGTGCCCGGCACCACCAGGAAGCCGAAGAGGGCCATGATGGCGATGAATCCCGCCACCACCAGGAGGGCCGAGATCAGGCGCTTGAGTTCGGAGGGGGAGACGTACTTGTCGATCATAGACGGAACTCCAGCCCTTCCTTGAGGAAGGGATCACCGACGGGCATGTCCTCGCCCTTCTGGAGGGCGCCGCGCACCCAAAGGATGGCGCCGCTCAGGAAGAAGAGGGCGAAGGCCAGCTCCGGCCAGGAGAGGTGCGGGCCGCCCGGCAGGATGGGGAAGATCAGCCAGTAGATGTCCAGGACATGGGCCACCAGCATCAGGACGGCCACGCGGCGGAGGCGGGAGCCATCGCCCTTGGCGTCCCGGGTGACCAGGGCGAAGAAGGGCATCACGAAGTGGAGGAAGGCGAGCAGGACCGTCACCACATGCCAGCCTCCCGTGAGGCGGGCCTGGAAGTAGATGACCTCGTCCGGCAGGTTGGCGTACCACATCAGCATGTACTGGGCGAAGCCGATGTAGGACCAGAACACGGTGAAGGCGAAGAGGAACCCGCCCAGGTTGTAGAGGTGGTCCTTCCGGACGCCCTCGAGCCGCTGCTGGTCCTTGAGGTGGAGCACCGCCAGCGAGGTGGCGGCCAGACCGCCCAGGAAGGCGCCGGCGAAGAGGTAGACGCCGAAGATGTCGCTGTACCACTCCGGGGTGAGGGCGGAGATCCAGTCGAAGGCCACCAGGGTGATGCCCAGGGCGAAGATGCCCATGAAGGCCGGCGCGAACTTCCGGGCCCGGATGTTGAAGGCGGGATCCTTGGTCTGGTCCTGCTTCAGGGATCCCCCCACCAGCACGGACAGGCCGAGGATCAGGAGGGCCAGGACGATCACCGTGCGGACGGAGACGAAGGGCACGCTGAGCCAGGTGGCCTTGCCGGCCAGGATCTTGTTGTGGAGGGCCTCGGGCCGGGTGCCGGGGAACAGCACCTTCAGGGCGCCGATGGCCAGGAGGCCGATGGGCACCACGGGGATGAGCAGGGTGGCGAGGCGCTCGGGGATGCGGCGGATGGGCACGCTCCACTTGGCGTTCACCAGATGCTCCAGGGCCACGATGAAGAGCGAGCCCACGCCCACGGTGAAGAGGAGGACGAACCAGAGCAGCCAGTTGGCCCAGAAGCGCTCGGGGCTGGCCTTCAGGAAGGCCGCTACGACGCCCACGGCGCCCACGGCCAGGGTTCCGCGCAGGAGGTTGGTGGTCGATCGGTTCTGCTGGCTCATCGGGTGCCCGCCTCCTTCACGTCCTGGTCGGTGGCGTTCTGGGCGCGCTGCAGGGCGCGCACGTAGTGGACCACCTCCCAGCGCTGGGTCTCGGTGAGGTCCGCGGCGTGGGAGGGCATGGCGTTCTTGCCCATGGTGATGGCCCAGAAGATCTTGCCATCCGGGTAGTCCCGGAACTGCTGGGCCTGGAGGTTCGCGGGCTTCGCGCCGTAGGCGGCGGTGAGGGTGGGCACGCCGTTGCCGAGGGCCCCGTGGCAGAGCTCGCAGCGGTTGTGGAAGATCTTCTTGCCGGCGGCCAGTACCTGGGGGCTGCTGGGCAGGGGGTTCACAAGGCTGGCGGCCTCCTCCTGGGAGGCCACGCCCAGGGGCAGGTAGCCGCGGGCCACCGTGCCGGGCACGGGCATCCGCATGCCGAAGCCGTCCTTGAAGAAGGGATCGGCCTTCTGGGCGTTGAGGCGGGGCTGGTCCTCCATGTGCGACATGGGGGCGAGCACCGGGAAGAGCTTCACGGCCCCGAACATGGCCAGCCCGGCCACCACGCAGGCGGCGAAGATGGCGCCCGCCACGCGCAGGATGTAGTCGGCGGTGAGGAAGGGGCTCCGGTCGGGCTCGGGCAGCACCTCGATCTGCATGGCGCCCGCGGCAGCCAGGGCGGCGCGGGCCGCCTCGGCGTCGAAGCCCTCGCCCTCGGACTCGATGGCCAGGGCGAAGCGGTCGCGGGTGATGGCCTTCATGGCATCCGAGCCGAGGACCGGATGCCCGAAGAAGGGCAGCTTGTTCAGGAGGAGCAGCATGCCCAGGCCCGCCGTGAAGGTGGCGAAGAGCACCGTCACCTCGAACATGATGGGGACGAAGGCCTCCCAGGACCCGGGTGCCTTGCCGCCGGTCACGATGGGGTAGTCGATGGCGCTGATCCAGTACTCGAAGCCGAAGGCGGTGATGGCTCCCAGGATGCCCATGACCAGCACCATGCCGCCCAGGGGGGACTTGCGGCGGCCCAGGGCGTCGTCGATGCCGTGGATGGGGTAGGGCGTGTAGGCCTCGAGGGCGCCGAGCTTCTTCGCGCCCACCTGGGGGATGGCCCCCATCAGGGCGTCGGGGCTGTCGAAGAGGCCGAGAACGGCGAAGGACTTCCCGCTACTCATGGTCGTCTCCGTGGTGGGACGGCTGGGCGCCCGGCAGGATCGCCTTCACCTCGGTGGTGGCGATGACCGGAAGCACCCGGGCGAAGATCAGGACCAGGGTGAAGAAGAGGCCGAAGGAGCCGAGCAGCACCCCGAAATCCACCAGCGTGGGCTTGTAGATGCGCCAGGCCGACGGCAGGTAGTCCTGGTGCAGGGAGATGACGATGATGGTGAACCGCTCGAACCACATGCCCACGGTGACGGCCAGGGCCACGAGGATCATCCAGAAGTAGCTGGTGCGGCACTTCCTGAACCAGAGCAGCTGCGGCACGAAGATGTTGCAGCTGATGGTGAGCCAGCCGGCCCAGCCGTAGGTGCCGGAGATGATGTTCATGAAGGTGTGGTGGAGGTACTCGTTCATGGAATACCAGGCGGTGAAGCCCTCCATCATGTAGCTGTAGCCCATGAGGCAGCTCATGCCGAGGATCACCTTGTTCATCACCTCCAGGTGCCGCATGGTGATGAGGTTCTTCAGCTGCATGGTCTCGCGCACCACCACCAGCACGATCACCACCATGGCGAAGCCGGCGAAGATGGCCCCGGCCACGAAGTAGGGCGGGAAGATGGTCATGTGCCAGCCGGGTACCACGGAGGTGGCGAAGTCGAAGGACACCACCGAGTGCACGGAGAGCACCAGGCCCGTGGCCAGGCCGGCCAGCAGGAGGTAGGCCTTCTCGTAGTGCTGCCAGTGGGAGGCGGCGCCGCGCCAGCCGAGGCTGAGCACCGTGTAGATGGTCCTCCGCACCTTGCTGGTGGTCCGGTCGCGCATGGAGGCGATGTCGGGCACCAGGCCCAGGAACCAGAACATCAGGGACACGGAGAAGTAGGTGCTGACGGCGAACACGTCCCAGAGCAGGGGGGACCGGAAGTTGGTCCACACGCCGCGCTGGTTCGGGTAGGGGAAGAGCCAGAAGGCCAGCCAGGGCCGCCCCACGTGGATGAGCGGGAAGATGCCGGCGCACATGACGGCGAAGATGGTCATGGCCTCGGCGAACCGGGCGATGGCGTTGCGCCAGCGCTTGCGGAAGAGGAAGAGGATGGCCGAGATCAGCGTGCCGGCGTGGCCGATGCCCACCCAGAACACGAAGTTGATGATGTCGAAGGCCCAGAACACGGGGCTGTTGTTGCCCCAGACGCCGATGCCCGTGGCGATGGTGTAGCCGATGAAGCTGAAGCCGATGACCAGGGCGGTGAGGGTGATGGCCAGGCCGATGTACCACTGCTTCGGGGGCCGGCGGTCGGGGAAGGCCAGGACCTGGTCGTCCAGGCTGCCCGGGGTGACCACGCCCTCCGTGAGCGGGGGCTCGAGCAGGCGCTCCGGGATGGCCCCGGTGCGGATGGCGGCATCAGAGCTCATGCTGACCTCCCTCGATGGCGGGGTTCTTCAGGTCCGCCAGGTAGGTAATGGCGGGCTTGACGCCGAGCTCCTCGAGGACCTTGAAGCTGCGGTTGGCCTTCACGAGCTGGGACACCTTGCTGTTGGGATCCTTCAGATCGCCGAAGACGATGGCGTCGGAGGGGCAGGAGACGGCGCAGGCCGGCGTGATCTCCCCGTCCCGGAGGGGCCGGTCCTCGCCCTTGGCGCGGATCTTCCCGTCCTCGATGCGCTGCACGCAGAAGGTGCACTTCTCCATGACGCCGCGGGGCCGGACCGTCACCTCGGGGTTGTAAATGAGGCTCTCGGGCTCGACCTTGTCCGCCGTGTACTCGAGGAAGTTGAAGCGGCGCACCTTGTAGGGGCAGTTGTTGGCGCAGTAGCGGGTGCCCACGCAGCGGTTGTAGACCATCTGGTTCAGCCCCTCGGGGCTGTGGTTGGTGGCGTTCACCGGGCAGACGTTCTCG
>DASVZU010000024.1:0-2491 GCA_036391515.1 Holophagaceae bacterium | reverse complement strand
CGCTGCCGGGGCATCATCAAGGGTCTGCTGGATTTCTCGCGGCCCGCGCAGCCGATGCGGAAGCCGACGGACCTGAACGAGGTGGCGCGCCGGGCGGTGGCGGTGGTGATGTCCCAGCTGAGCCTGCGCCACGTGAGCCTCTCCCTGGACCTGGCCGAGGAACTGCCCACCGCGCAGGCGGACGCCAACCAGATCCAGCAGGTCGTGGTGAACCTCCTCCTGAACGCGGCAGACGCCATCGGGGAGGGAGGAGGCACCATCGCCGTCTCCACCCGGACGGCCGTCATGCCCTCCCCCCACGAGGCTGATCCGGATGCAGCCCCGTCCGTCCCGGGCGAGCCATGCCCTGCCGTGGAGCTGACCGTCGCGGACGACGGCTGCGGGATCCCTCCGGAGGATCTCCCCCACCTCTTCGAGCCCTTCTTCTCCACCAAGGGCAACCGGGGCACCGGCCTCGGCCTCGCGGTGACCTGGGGCCTGGTGGAGGCCCATGGCGGGCGCATCGATGTGCAGAGTCAGCCGGGCCACGGCGCGCGATTCACGGTCCGCATCCCCTTGGCCTCCGGGCCCCAGGTCCCTGGTACGGACACCCACCCATCCACCTAAGGAGGTCCCATGACCGCCCTTCTCATCCTATTGATGTTCCTGGCCTTCGTCGGCATCGACCTGCTGGTGCGGACGAGCATGCGGCGCCTGCGGGAGAAGCGGGACCGGCTGGCCCGCGAGGAGGTGCTGAAGACCTCGATCCGCCTCGACTTCACGCACGAGGCGAAGAGCCTCAAGCGCGTGGAGGTCCCGAACCCGAAGGCCCGCATCCTCGCCGTGGACGACGAGGCGGTGGTGCTGGATTCCTTCCGGCGCATCCTGGTACTCGAGGGCTACAACGTGGACACCGTGGAGACGGGGCCCGAGGCCCTCGGGCTCGTCCAGCGGCGCGACTACGATTTCGTGTTCACCGACCTGAAGATGCCGGACATGGACGGCGTCGAGGTGGTGAAGGCCGTGAAGCACCTCCGGCCCGATGTGGACGTGGTGGTGATCACGGGCTATGGCAGCATCGAGACGGCGGTGCAGACGCTGCAGCATGGCGCCTGCGAGTATGTCCAGAAGCCCTTCACCGCGGATGAGCTGTCCGAGTTCGCCCGGAAGCTGCTGGTCAAGCGGGAGGCCCGCCTGGAGGCCCAGCGCCAGCCCACGGTGAGGGTGGTGTCCCCCGAGATGGCGGAGGTGATGCCCGCGACGGAGTACTGCCTTCCGGGCGGCGCCTTCCTCTCCCAGGGCCATGCCTGGGTGCGGATCGAGCCCGAGGGCCAGGTCCGCGTGGGCATCGACGACTTTGTCCGGAAGGCTCTGGGAAGTGTCTCGGCCATCGAGCTTCCGGCCCGCGGATCGCGGGTGAAGGCCGGTGATCCGCTCGTCACGCTGAAGGGCACGGCGGGCTCTGTCCACCTCGCGGCTCCGCTCAGCGGCAAGGTCACCCATGACAACGCCGGCCTGCGGGCCACTCCGGAGGCCGTGGTGGAGAGCCCCTACGACCGCGGGTGGCTCTGCCTCCTGGAACCCGGCGACCTCGCCGGAGAGCTGCCGACCCTCCGGATCGGCCAGCCCGCGGTGGCCTGGTACCAGGAGGAGATCGCCCGCCTACGCAAGGCCCAGGCCCAGTCGGCGAATGCCGCTCCCCTCGACTGGGCTGCCTTCGAGCAGGCCTTCCTGGCCCAGGGCGAGCACGCTCACGCCTGACGGGACCGTGCGGGGGCTGGGATCGCCTCAGCCCCCGTAGCTCTCCCGGGCGTGGTAGCTGGAGCGCACGAGGGGCGCAGCCTCCACTCGCTGGAAACCCATCTCCAGGCCCCTGGTCCGGTACATGTCGAACTCGGCCGGCTCCACGAACCGGTGAAGGGGGAGGTGCAGCTCCGAGGGCGGGAGGTACTGGCCGAGGGTGGCGATGTCCACCCGGCTGCGCCGCCAGTCGGCCATGAGCTCGAGCACCTGCTCGGGCGTCTCCCCCAGGCCCACCATGATGCCGCTTTTCACCCGCATCCCGGGGGCGTGGAGGTCGCGCCAGTCCGCGGCGCGGCGGAGCAGGTCCAGGCTCTGGGCGTAGTCGGCATCGGGCCGCACCCGCCGGTAGAGGTGGGGCACCGTCTCCACGTTGTGGTTCAGCACCTCGGGCCGGGCTTCCAGCACAGTCAGGAGGTCCCGCTCACGGCCCTGGAAATCGGGGATGAGCACTTCCACGCCGCAGCCGGGCGAGAGGCTGCGGATCCACTGGATGGTGGAGGCGAAGTGGGCGGCGCCGCCATCGGGGAGGTCGTCGCGGTTCACGCTCGTGACGACGGCGAAGCGCAGCTTCAGCGTGGCCACGGCTTCGGCCACGCGCTGGGGCTCTTCGGGATCCAGATCGCCGGGCTTGCCCTTGCCCACGGAGCAGAAGCCGCAATGGCGGGTGCAGATGTCGCCCATCAACATGAAGGTGGCCGTGCGGTGCACG
>DASVZU010000023.1:0-5782 GCA_036391515.1 Holophagaceae bacterium | reverse complement strand
TCCAGGCCCACCTCCGCCCCGCCGCCTGGGGCGTCCAGCTCGTGGCCGTCCACACCTGCATGGCCCACCGCGGCGTGAAGACCCCCGGCGTGCCCGTGCGCACCACCCTGCTGGGCGGAAGCTGGGAGACGGACCCGCCCGCCCCCTTCCGGAGCTGAGGCCGGCCGGCCACCTGACGCCATCCGCCTCGGGCCGAGACCAGCGCCGAGGTGAATTGCCACGGGACGGGTGCGGATCCTCCACCCGATGGAGGTCCAGATGCAGCGCTGGTGGTCCTTCCGGGACCCTGGACCGGCCCTTGCTTGGCTCCCGGCATTCCCCACTGCCGCCTGCCCCATTCCGGGAGCCTCATGTTGCGTCTGCCCTGTCTGCTGCTCCTGCTCGCCCTGTCCGTGGCCTTGCCCGCGGCTTCCCCAGGGCTGCGCGTCACCCTTCGCGTGCATGACCTCCGCCAGTCCAGGGCCGCCTTCGAGGCCCGCTACGCCCAGCCGCTCGACCATGCCCTCGCCGCCCGGGGCCTGGGCCGGGTCACGATCCCCTGCGCCCTTCCCCACACGCCCGACGCCGGAACCCGGAACATCGAGCTGGTGCTCGGTGACCGGGACCGAGGCCTGGCCTTCCTCATGGCCTACCTCAAGGTCCACCCGCTCCCCGCCCACAGTGGCATGGCCTACCTGGACCGTGGCGGAGTGATCATCCTCTGCTTCACCGGTTCCTGACCCAGCGCGAGTTCCCGCTCGGGGATCGATTCGGGCAGGTCCAGGGCCTTCCTCGGGAGGCGCATGGTTCCTCACCCGGATCGGAGGCTGCCCTCCCGACGAGCCGCGTCCGCAGTGGACATTCCCTGACGCACGAGCGGGCCTACCATGTGGCCATGCCCCTCCCCACCTCCGAACTGAAGCTCGGCTACGAGCTGTTCTCCAAGCTGCTCACCTGGGCGGCCGGGAAGCGGTCGTCGAAGCGGCTGGAAGCGCTGAAGTCCAAGGCCTTCCAGGAGCTGCTGAAGGGCGAGGGGGCGGACCTGGACCTGGTGGCCTCCGTGCTCAGGGAGATCCACAAGGCCAAGGACACCTCGGCCAAGGCCATCCGCCTGGAGGGGCTCTTCGACCAGGCGGCGCAGGCGCCGGTCCGGAAGCCCGAGCGCCGGAAGAAGGCCCCGAAGGCCCCGGGAAGGGGCGGAAAGGACAAGGGCTGATCCCGGCCGGAGCCTGCCGACTCGACCGGGGACCCGCCTCTGGGGATCCGTGACCCGGCTGGCTGGGCGCCTCTCTTTTTATCTAGCCATCGGCAATATTTCCGTCTGGCCTCCCCGGCGGATCCACGCTCTGGGCCTATGTTTCCCATCAGCAGGCGGTTTCTTCGGGTTCGGAGGCGCCATGTACTACCTTCTGAGATACGAGCTCGGCCCGGGCTACGTGGAGCGCCGGGAGCAGTACCGCCAGGAGCATCAGGCCCTGGCCCGGGAGGCCCACCTCCGGGGAGATCTGGTGATGGGGGGCACCCTGGCCGACCCGGTGGACCAGGCGGCCTTCCTCTTCCAGGGCGAATCGGCGGCTCCGGCCTCCCGGTTCGCCGCCTCGGACCCCTATGTCCTGTACGGGCTGGTGCGCCACTGGCAGGTGCGCCCCTGGGTGACCGAGGTGGGCATGGAGGCGGGCACCGCGACCCACCCCCACACCCACATGTAGAACCGCCCTCATCCGCGGTCGTACCACCCGGGCCCGGGGCCCCAGGGACCGGTCCCCGAGGGTGGTGCCCACAGGCGGTCTTCCCTTCCGGGCCGACCGGTGCAAACTGTCGGCACAACCATCCCGGAGGAGACCATGAAAGCCCTTGCCCGGTTCTCGGACCCCACCTATGCCCTGCTGCGGATCGTGTCGGGCTTCCTGTTCGGCTTCCACGGCATGCAGATCCTCACGGGCTGGCAGGTGCCGATGCACGCCGCCGTGGGCTCCCAGATGTGGATCGGCGGCCTCATTGAGCTGGTGGGCGGGCTGGCCATCCTGCTGGGCCTGCAGACCCGCCTGGCGGCCCTCCTGTGCAGCGGCACCATGGCGGTGGCCTACGTCCAGTTCCACTGGAAGTTCGCCTTCGGGACCCAGTTCTGGCCGGCCTTGAACCAGGGAGAGATGGCGCTGGTCTACGCCTTCCTCTTCCTCTTCGTGGCCTGCCGGGGCGGTGGCATGTGGTGCCTGGACAAGGCGGAGTGAACCCGGGGCGGGCACTTATTTTAACCCGGATACTATTGACGGAATTTGTTTCATCCGGGTAAATTGCCTCCATCCCGGAGGCGCCCGACATGGATGAGACCCGAGCCCAGACCTGCACGGCCTTCCAGGGCTCCCGGCGCCTCACCTCCGGCCTCCTCCATGCGGTGGCGCTGGCCGTGAAGGCGGCGCACGACGGGAACCCCACCGCGCCGCTCCTGACCTTCGACGATGCCACCGGCCGGGTGATCGACCTCGACCTGCGGGGCACGGCGGAGGAGGTGGCGGCGCGGTACGCGCCCGGCCCCGTGACGGCGGCAGCGCCGCGGGGCCGGGGGCGCCCGAAGCTCGGCGTGGTCGCGCGGGAGGTCACCCTGCTTCCCCGGCACTGGGAGTGGCTGAACACCCAGCCCGGCGGCGCCTCCGTGGCCCTGCGTCGGCTCGTGGAGCAGGCCCGGCAGGCGGATGAAGGACCCGCCGGGCGCCGAGCGGCGCAGGAGGCCGCCTACCGTTTCATGTCCGCCCTGGCGGGCGACGCGCCGGGCTACGAGGAGGCGCTGCGCGCCCTGTTCGCCGGGGACCGCCCGGCCTTCACGGCCTGTCTCTCGCCCTGGCCGGCCGATGTGCGGGAGCATGCGCTCCGGCTCGCGGCACCGGCCCTCCCGGCGGTCCCGGAGGAACCCCATGCCTGACCCCTTCGACCGCAAGGCGGCGCTGCGGGCCTACAAGGAACGCAAGCCGCGCCCCGGAATCTACGCGGTCCGGCACACCGCCTCCGGCCGCGCCTGGGCCGGCGCGGCCCAGGATCTGGACACCACCCGGAATGGGCTCTGGCATGCCCTCGAGGCGGGCCGGCACCTCGACCGCGGTCTCCAGGCGGCCTGGGTGCGCGAGGGGGAGGCCGCCTTCGAGTACGTGATCCTGGAGGTACTCGAGGAGGCGATGAGCCCGCTGGTGTTGAAGGAGACCCTCAAGGCCCGGCAGGCCGAGTGGGCCCGCCTGCTGGCGGAGGACCCGGGCGAGGGCCGTTGAGCCTCTTCCGGAGCCCGACCCGTGCTGGAATGGGAGGGTCCCGGGGAGGTCCCATGCAGCACGATCCAGGCGCGCCCCAACAGGAGCGGGAACGCTGATGCGGATCCTCGCCCTCTCCGGCAGCCTCCGCGCCGATTCCCTGAACACCCGGCTGCTGCGGGAAGCGGCGCGGATTGCACCGGACCACGCGTTCGAATTCTGGGAACGCCTGGACGACCTGCCCCACTTCAGCCCGGAGCGGGACACGGAGCCGCCGCCGGCGCCGGTGGCGGAGCTGCGGGCGCGCATCCGGGCCGCGGAGGCCCTGCTGGTCTGCACGCCGGAATACATCCACGCCATGCCCGCCGTGCTGAAGAACCTGCTGGAGTGGGTGGTCTCCTCCGGGGCCTGCGTGGACAAGCCCGCTGCGGCCTGGAGCGCCTCGCCCTCCCCGGAAGGCGGCGCCCGGGCCCGGGAGTCCCTGGCCCACACGCTCGCCGTGATGTCGGCCCGGGTGGTGCCGGAGGCCGCCCTCGGGCTCACCCTGGCCCGGACCAGCTTCGACGGGGAGGGCCACCTCACCGACCCTGCCCAGGTCGCCGCCCTGCGGCAGGCCCTGGCGGCCCTGATCGCGGCGGGGACCCCATGAGCGCCGAGGATCTCACCATCCGGATCTTCGTGGATGCGGACGCCTGCCCCGTGAAGGAGGAGGTCTTCCGCGTGGCGGCCCGCTGCGGGCTGCGGGTGCTGCTCGTCGCCAACGCGCCCCTGCGCGTCCCGCGGAACCCGCTCTTCGAGGCCGTGACGGTGGCCAGGGGCCAGTTCGACGGGGCGGACGACTGGATCGTCGCGCAGATCGGACCCACGGACATCGCCGTGACCTCGGACATCCCCCTGGCCGCGCGCTGCCTGGAGAAGGGCGCCCGGGCCCTGGACGCCAAAGGCCGCGTCTACTCGCCGGACAGCATCGGCGACGCCCTGGCCTCGAGGGAGCTGATGGCCCACCTGCGCGCCATGGGCGAGATGGGGGGCGGGCCGCCCCCCTTCACGGCGCGGGACCGCAGCACCTTCCTCCAGCGCCTCGACGACCTGGTGCAGGCCATCCGGCGCGGGAGACGGTAGAATCCAGGCAGGGCCGGACCCGCTTCGCGCTCTCACCTGATCGGACGCGCCATGCCCAAAAAGCCCAACTACAACTTCGAGCGGCGGCAGAAGGATCTGGCGCGCCAGAAGAAGAAGGAAGAGAAGCTGCAGAAGAAGGCCCTGAAGAAGGCCGGCGGGGAGGGCGAGGCGGAACCCGAGACGGGTGCCGAGATGGACACCGAGGCTCCCGAGGGCACCCCGACGCACGAGTAGGCCCGCCCGCCGGGCCCGGCCCCCGTGGTAGAAGGGAGGCCCCGCCCGGAGTCCCCATGGCCCCATTGGCCCGCTGCCTTGCCGCCGCCCTCCTGATCCTGCCCCTTCGAGCCGCCGCCCCCCCGCCGGACCGCAAGGCCGGGCCCGAAGCCCGCTTCGCGGCCCTGGAGGCCCGCATCGGAGGACGCCTGGGCGTGGCTGCCCTGGACACGGGTTCGGGCCGTCGCTTGGCCCGCCGCGCCGGCGAGCGCTTCCCCATGTGCAGCACGTTCAAAATCCTGCTGGCGGGAACCGTGCTGGCCCGCGTGGACCGGGGGGAGACCCGCCTCGATCGGCGCATTCCCTTCGGGAAGGCCGATCTCCTGCCCTACGCCCCCGTTGCGCGGGCGCGGGTGGGCGAGGGAGGGATGACCGTCGAGGACCTCTGCGCAGCGGCCGTCGAGGTCAGCGACAACACCGCGGCGAACCTCCTCCTTGGCACCTTCGGCGGTCCGCCGGCGGTCACCGCCTTCGCACGCTCCCTGGGCGATCCCGTCACCCGCCTCGACCGCACGGAACCGACCCTGAACGAGGGCATCCCGGGCGACCCCCGGGACACCACCACGCCGGAGGCCATGGTGACCTCGCTGAGGAGCATGCTGCTGGGGTCGGCGCTGACGCCCGAATCCCGCCACCGGCTCGAGGGCTGGATGATCGCCTGCACCACGGGCCGCACGCGCCTGCGGGCCGGGGTTCCAGGCACCTGGATCGTGGGTGACAAGACCGGCACGGGACCCCGGGGAAGCACCAACGACGTGGCCATCCTGCGGCCGCCTGGACGCCCGCCCATCCTGGTGGCGGCCTACCTCACCCAGACCGATGCCTCCGACGAGGCGATCGACGCCGTCCTGGCCGAAGTCGGGCGCCTCGTGGCCGAGGCCTTCCAGGCGGCGAAGTGAGCCTCTTCGCCCTGCAGAAGACCCTGGGCCTCCTGGTCATGCCCGCCGGCCTCCTCTGGCTGTTCCTGCTGGCCAGCGGCGGCCTCTGCCTCCTCCGCAAACAACGGCTCCCGGCCCTGCTCTTCCTCCTGGTGGCCCTGGGCTACGCGCTGGCCGGGAACGTGTACCTGGGCGCGGCCCTCATGGCGCGTCTGGAGTCCGGGGTGCCGCCCGTGGAAGTGGCCGCCCTGGCGCCCTTCGACGCCGTATGCGTGCTCGGCGGCGGCAGCC
>DASVZU010000022.1:0-7360 GCA_036391515.1 Holophagaceae bacterium | reverse complement strand
GGGTAGACCAGCAGCTCCAGGAGGAAGCTGGTGGCCAGGCCGCCCACCATGGGAGCTGCGATGCGCTTCATGAGGTCGGCGCCGGTACCGATGCTCCACATGATGGGCAGGAGGCCCATGAAGGCCGCGAAGACGGTCATGGCCTTGGGCCGGACGCGCTTCACGGCGCCATGGATGATGGCCTCCACGAGGTCCGCCCGGGTGTTCAGGCGGCCGGCCTTCTGGGCCTCGTCGTGGCTGAGGTCCAGGAAGAGCAGCATGAAGACGCCCGTCTCGGCGTCCAGGCCCATGAGGGCGATGAGGCCCACCCACACGGCGATGCTCATGTTGTAGCCCAGCGCCCACAGGAGCCAGAAGGCCCCGATGGCGCTGAAGGGCACGGCGAGCATCACGATGGAGGCCTTGAAGGCCGACTTCGTGTTGGCGTACAGCAGCCCGAAGATCAGCACCAGGGTGATGGGCAGCACGAGCTTCAGCCGCTCCTTCACGCGGAGCATGTTCTCGAACTGGCCGCTCCAGGTGAGGCTGTACCCCGGGGGCAGCTTCAGGTCCTTTTCGATGGCGGCCTTGGCGTGCGCCACGTAGGTGCCCACGTCCACCTTCGAGGTGTCGAAGTCCACAAGGACGTAGCCGTTCATGAGGCCGTTCTCGTCGCGGATCATGCCCGGGCCCGTGGTCCACTTGAGGTCGGCGAGCTCCTCCATGGGCACGGTGCCGCCTCCGGGCAGGGGCACCAGCACCCGCCCCAGGGCGGATGGGGATTCCCGGTAGTCCCGCTGGTAGCGGACGTTGATGGGGTACCGCGCCCGGCCGTCGAAGACCGTGCTCTGATTGTCCCCGCCGATGGCGGTCATCACCAGCATGTTGGCCTGCTCGACGCTGAGCCCATAGCGGGCCAGGGCCTCGCGCTTGAGGTCGAAGTCCAGGAAGTAGCCCTGATTCGTCCGCTCCGCGAAGGCGCTGCGGGTGTCCGGAACCCGGGCCAGGATGGCTTCCGCCTGGACGGCGATCTTCTCGATCTCCCCCAGGTCGGGCCCGTTGACCTTCAGGCCCACCGGCGTGCGGATGCCTGTGCTCAGCATGTCCAGCCGGGCCTTGATGGGCATGGTCCAGGCGTTGGGGATGGCCGGCAGGCGCACCGCCTGGTCCAGATCACGCACGATGTCCTCCTGGGTGATCCGGTCGCGCCAGAAGGGCCGCAGCAGCCCCTTGAGCCAGTCCGGCGCCCAGCGCGAGTACCAGCGGGGCACCTCGCGCCACTGGTCCTCGGGCTTGAGCTGGATCACCGTCTCCATCATGGAGAAGGGCGCCGGATCCGTGGCCGTGTCCGCCCGGCCCGCCTTGCCGTACACCCGCGCCACTTCCGGCACCGTCCGGATGAGGCGGTCCTGGATCTGGAGCAGGCGCTGGGCCTCGGTCTCGCTGAGGCCCGGCAGGGTGGAGGGCATGTAGAGGATCGTGCCCTCGTTCAGGGGCGGCATGAACTCGCTGCCGAGGTGCATGAAGACCGGCACGGTGGCCAGCACCAGCAGGGCCGCCACGGCGACGGTGGCCTTGGCGTGCTTCAGTACGAACCGGCAGGGCGGCTCGTAGATGCGATGCAGGAACACCGAGATGGGGTGCTTCTCCTCCGGATGGTACGTGCCCACCAGGGTCTGCGTGGAGAGCCAGGCCAGCCACTTCGGCTTGAAGGTGAAGGGATCCATCCGAGCGAAGAGCATCCGCAGGGCCGGGTCCAGGGTGATGGCCAGCAGGGCGGCGATGGCCATGGCCAGGTTCTTGGAGTAGGCCAGGGGCTTGAAGAGCCGGCCCTCCTGGTCCACCAGGGTGAACACGGGCATGAAGGCCACGGCCACCACCAGGAGGCTGAAGAAGACCGAGGGCCCCACCTCCAGCAGGGCGTCGAGGCGGACCTTGTGGAAGTCGCCGGGACGGCCAGCGCTGTTCCACTCCTCGAGCTTCTTGTAGGCGTTCTCCACCTCGACGATGGCGCCGTCCACCAGCACGCCGATGGAGATGGCCATGCCGGCGAGCGACATGAGGTTCGCGTTGAGACCCACGGCGTTCATGGGGATGAAGGCCAGGGCCACACTCACGGGGATGGTGATGATGGGCACCACCGCGCTGGGGATGTGCCACAGGAAGATGAGGATCACGAGGGAGACGATGATCATCTCCTCGATGAGCTTCGAGCTGACCGTGTGGATGGCCTTCTGGATCAGGTCGGAGCGGTCGTAGACCGGCACCACCTCCACGCCGGGCGGCAGGGAACCCTTCAGTTCCGCGAGCCTGGCCTTCACCCGGGAGATGACGTCCAGGGCGTTCTCGCCCTGGCGCATCACGACGATGCCGCTCACGGCATCGCCCTGCCCGTCCAGGTCGCCCAGGCCCCGGCGCATCTCGGGACCCAGGGTGACCGTGGCCACGTCGCCGAGGCGCACGGGCGTGCCGTTGTCGGCCTTCAGCACCGCGTCCGCGAGATCCTGGGTGGTCTTGACGTAGCCGCGCCCCCGCACCATGTATTCCCGCCCCGCGGTCTCCACCAGGCGGCCCCCGGCCTCGTTGTTGGCGGCTTTCACGGCGCCGATGACGGCATCGATGGGAATCCGGTAGGCGGCCAGGCGGTTGGGGTTCACCTGCACCTGGAACTGCCGGGCCTGCCCGCCCACCGTGGCCACCTCGGCCACGCCGGGCACGCTCTGCAGGGCGTAGCGCAGGAACCAGTCCTGGTAGCTCCGAAGCTCATCGAGCCGATGGCTCCCGCTGCGATCCACCAGGGCGTACTGGTAGACCCAGCCCACGGAGGTGGCATCCGGGCCCAGCTCGGTCTTCACGCCTGCGGGCAGGCTGGCGGTGATCTTGCTGAGGTATTCCAGCACCCGGCTGCGGGCCCAGTAGATGTCCGTGCCGTCCTCGAAGATCACGTAGACGTAGGAGTAGCCGAAGTCCGAGAGGCCGCGCACGGCCTTCACCTTCGGGGCGCCCAGGAGCGCGGTGACGATGGGGTAGGTGACCTGGTCCTCCACCAGGTCGGGGCTGCGATCCCACTTGGAGTAGACGATCACCTGGGTGTCGCTCAGGTCCGGCAGGGCGTCCAGCGGGATCTGGCGCATGGACCAGAAGGACAGGGCCAGCAGCACCAGGCTGGCGGCCAGCACCAGGAAGCGGTTCTCGGCGGAGAAGCGGATGATCTTCCGGATCATGGCCGCCCCCTACTGCTTCGGCCCGGACGCGGGAGCGTCCTTGCCGCTGCCCATCTGCGCCAGCGCAGAGCGCAGCCGGGACTCCGAGTCCACCAGGAAGGCCGCCCCGCTCACCACCTCGTCGCCCTCCGACAGGCCGCTGCGGATCTCCACCCGGTCGCCCCCGGAGGCGCCCGTTTCCACCACCCTGGGCGCGAACTTCCCCTCGCCCAGGGCCAGGAACACCACCTTCCGGGTGCCGGAGTCGAGCACGGCGTCCAGGGGCACCGTCAGGCCCTTCCGCTGGCCCGCGTGGACCACCGCATCGCCGAACATGTCGGGCTTCAGCTCGCCCTTCGGATTGGCCACCACGAGGCGCACCCTGGCCGTGCGGGTCTTCGGATCGAGTACGGGATCCACGAAGGCCACCCGCGCATGGAACGAGCGGCCGGGGAAGGCCTGGAGGGTGAGATCCGCGGCCTGGCCCACCTTCACCCGGGACAGCTCGACCTCGTAGACATCCGCCAGGGCCCAGAGATGGCCCAGGTCCGTGATCTCCAGGGGCGTGTCCCCGGGGGCCAGTCGGGCGCCCTCCACCACCGTCTTGGCGGTGATGACGCCGGAGATGGGCGAGCGCAGCGTCACGTCCTTCTGCACCTCCCCGGTCTGCTCCAGGTGGGCCAGGGCCTGGGGCGGCATGTCCCAGAGCAGCAGGCGCCGCCGGGCGGCCTCCAGCAGCTCGCCTCCGCTCTGCTGGAGGCTGCCGCCGGACAGCGCCTTCTGGGTCTTCAGGGCCAGCAGGTACTCCCGCTGGGCGCTGACGAAATCGGGGCTGTAGAGGCTGAAGAGGGGCTGCCCCTTGGCCACGGGCTGGCCCACGAAGTCGGCGTAGAGCTTCTCCACGAAGCCCTCCACCTTCACGTTCACCTTCCGGATGCGGGTCTCGTCCGGGGCCAGCCGGGCCAGGGTGCGGAGGTCCCCGCCCACGGCGCCCAGCACGACCTTCGCCGTGCGCAGGCCGATGAGCTGCTGGCGGGCGGTGTCGATGGTGACCGGGGCCAGGCCCTGCACCGCCGAGTCCCCGCCTTGCAGGTCGCTCTCGGTGACCGGCACGTAGTCCATGCCCATCTCGTCCTTGCGGGGCGTGGGCGAGGTCTGGCGGGGATCCATGGGCGAACGGTAGAAGAGGATGCGGTCCTTGCCGGGGGCGGGGGCGCCGGTCTCCTCGATGGGCACCAGGTCCATGCCGCAGATGGGGCAGCTGCCCGGGTGATCCTGGAGGATCTGCGGGTGCATGGGGCACTGGAACATCTGTTTCTTCGCGGCGGTCTGGGGCGCCGTGTGGTCGTGCCCGGCCGGCGGCGCGGACTCCTGCCGGTGCAGCAGCAGCACGGCGCCCCCGGCACCGGCGGCGAGGCCAGCGAGAACCAGGGCGACGGCGCGGAGGGGGAATGCGGAACGGGTCGGAAGGTCAAGGCTCATGGGGATCTCCTACATCCGGGACATGGGGGCGGGGCCAGCGTCCGCGGCCTTCGCGGAACCACCGGCGGAGGCGGAGGGACGGACGGAGGGAGACGATCCGGCGGCGATGGAGGCGGCCCCCATGGATCCACCCGAGATCGGTGCGGTGGGGGCGAGGGCGGCCTCGCGGAGGGCGATGCGCTGGGCCTGGAGCTGGGCCAGGGTCTGGAGGTAGCCGCCCCGGTCGCCCACCCAGCCGTTCAGGGCCTCGAGGGCGGCGAGGAAGCTGGCGCGACCGGCCTCGTACTGGGCCAGGGTCGCGCGGAAGCTGGCCTCGCTCTGCACCAGGAGGCCCTGCTCGTAGAGGGCCTTCGACTTCTCCAGGGACTCGATCTGGGCCATACGCTCCTCGGTGCGCTGGCGCAGGAGGCTGCGGACGGCCGTCACGTCGGCGTCCTGGGCGTGCAGGTGGTGCTCGTGCTCCGCCAGGGCCCGCTGCTGCTTGCTGCGGCCGTAGATGGGCAGGGAGAGGCTCAGGCCCACCTGCCACATGGGGTCGAAGCTGCCCCGCGGCATGATGCCGGCGGTGACGGCGAAGTCCGGCCGGCGGTCCAGCTTCGCCAGGTCCACCAGCCGCTTCGTCTGCTCCACGCCCAGGCGTGCCGCGGCCATCTCCGGGCTGCGGGCCTCCACCTGAGCGGGCGTGAGGAGGGCCAGTTCCGGCAGGTCCGCGAGGCCGATGGACGTGGGGATGGGATCCTCCGGGTCATGCAGCCGCAGGCGGTTCAGGGCGGCCACGGTCGAGCGCTCCTCCGCCTCCAGGCCGAACCGCGCCTGCTCCAGCCGCGTCTTCTCCAGCTGGGCGCGCAGCAGGTCCGCCTGGGAGCCCTGCCCCACCTCGTAGCGGGTGCGGGCCAGGCGCTCGGCCTGATCGAGGAAGAGGGCCTGGTCCTTCAGCAGGGCCAGCTGGCCGCGGACCAGCAGGAGGGCGGCGTACCCGCGGCGCACATCCGCCTCGAGCCCCAGCCGGGCGCGGGTCTCGGCCGTCTCCGACACCTTCACGCCCAGCGCGGCCACGTCCTGGCGCAGCCCGCGCTTGCCCGGCCAGGGGAAGGGCTGGGTGAAGGCCACGCTGTAGAAGCTGGTCTCCATGCGCCCCACCTGGATGCGGTTGAAGCCGTCGTTCTGCATGCCCAGGGAGAGAGTCGGATCGGGCAGCGCCCTGGCCTGGGGCACCTTCTCCTGGTCCATGCGGACCTGGGCGGCGGCCTTGTGGAGGGAGGGATCCCGATCCAGGGCCTCCCGCAGGAGGCTGGCCAGGACCGGATCCTCCGGGGCGGGCGTCGGATCGGAATGGGAATCGGGGGCCTGCGCCGCGGCCGGTGCCAGGAGCACCAGGGCCGGGGCCAGGCGCAGCAGCGTGCGCATGGGGTTCTCCGGAAGGAAGCTGGACGCGGGGCTGCCGGGGCCTCCCGGCAGGCAGGGCTACGCCAGGGCCAGCCTCAGATCCGGAGGAGGCTCAACCGCGCGAGGTGGCGTCCCAGGTCCGGATCCCGGCCCCGGGCAGGCAGGACCGCCTGGACGTCGGCGATTCCTGCGACCTGGGCCTCCGACCCCGCGACCGGCTCGGGGCGGGGCTCGGAGCGGCGGGTCTCCGCCTGTCCGGCCCGCTGGAGCAGGGCCAGGGGTGTCGAGACCGGCGTGGTCCGGGTCCCGCATCCGTTCTGGGAGGGGCCCTGAGGGCCTTCCGGCTTCGGGCAGGGGCAGGTGTCGTGCGGCCCGGGCAGCATCCCGCAGCAGCAGGTCTCGTGCGATTCCGCCGCGGAGGCCGCCGGCGCCCAGTCCAGGCCCATGCCGCCGATGAGCAGCGCGCAGGCGAGGAGGGTGCGCAGCAGGGTCCGCAAGAGAGACTCCGGTGCACCATGGTAGGCATCCCTCCCTGTGCCCACAACCGACGGTGTCGGATCCTTGATGGGGATCACAGGGCAGGAGGCCCTCCCCCGCCGCGCTAGGATGAAGGCAGCGAGGCTTCCTTGGGCGTTGACAGGGCAGAAGTTGCAATCATCGGCGGCGGCATTGCCGGCCTCTCGACCGCCTTCCACCTGGCCCGGTCCGGCCAGGGGGGGATCGTCCTCCTGGACCGCGAGGACCAGCCGGGCACCTACGCCAGCGGCCACAACGCGGCCATCGCCCGCAGCCTCACGGGCCGCCCGGAGCACTCGGCCCTCACGGTGGAAGGCCGGCGCCGCCTGGCCGAGGCCGGCCTCCTCACGCCCGGCGGCGGCCTGCTGCTCTCCGTCGAGGCCGGCCCGCTGGATGGGCTCGAGGCCGAGGCCCGTTCCCTGGGCGTCGAGGTCCGCCGCGGCGCCGGCAGTCCCCTGCCCGGCCTGAAGGCCGCGGAACACCTGGTCATCCCCGGGGACGGCCTCATCGATACGGCGGGCCTGCTGCGCCACTGCGCGGAGGGCGCCCGGGCCGGCGGGGCGGACCTGCGCTTCGGGTGCGCCCTGACCGGCCTGGAACGCACCGCCTCCGGCTTCCGGCTGGAGACCGACCGCGGCCCCCTCGAAGCCCGGTCCCTCGTGGTGGCCGCCGGCGCCTGGGCGGGCGAAGTGGGCCGCTGGGTGGGCTCCGGCCTGTCGTTCACCCCCCTGCGCCGCTCGCTGGTGTGGAGCTCGGCCCCCCACCCCGCCGCCGAGCCCTGGGCCTGGTGGGTG
>DASVZU010000021.1:0-2564 GCA_036391515.1 Holophagaceae bacterium | reverse complement strand
ACACGGGCCACCTTGCGGAGGGCCGAGTTCGGCTTCTTCGGGGTGGTGGTGAACACGCGGGTGCAGACACCGCGCTTCTGGGGGCAGGCGTCGAGCGCGGGGCTCTTCGTCTTGTTCTCGAAAGTCTTCCGCCCGAGGCGGATCAGCTGATTGATGGTAGGCACACCATCCTCCAAGGAAGGCTCCGGTGGATCCGGGCCTGGGCCCGAGAGGTCCCCGGGGGGACATCGGACGGACAGGAAACGTCGCCGGCCCACGGGGCCGGGAACCTCCTAGCCTAACGAAACCGCCCCGGAAGTCAATGGACCGATTGGGCGGGGCGGGTCCCTCAGCTCGCGAAGGGACAGCCGCAGGCCCCGCTGGCGCAGCCGTGGCCCGAGGACGATGGGGCCGGAGCGGCGGCCGGGGAGGGCTCCGCGACGGTGCTCTTGTACCAGCCGCCGCCCGCCAGCGTGAAGGCGCTGACGGACACCTGGCGCTTCATCCCCGCCGCGGCGCTGCACTTCGGGCAGTCATGGGCCTCGGGGGCGGACATGCTCTCGAGCTTCTCCTCGCGCTGGCCGCAAGCTTCACAACGGTATTCGTAGAGGGGCATGGCATCCTTCTCCTGTCGGACACGTCCACGACCCTCCACTATATTCCGATTCGATCATGTCGTCATCCTCCCGGTTCTTCCCCTCGGCCCAGGCCTTCCAGAAGGCGGTTCCCCGCCCCGGAAGGCTTTGTTTCACCAACGGCTGTTTCGACCTCATCCACCCCGGCCACGTGAAATACCTGGAGGACGCCCGGGCCCTGGGCGACTTCCTGGTGGTGGGGCTCAACAGCGACGCCTCGGTGGCCCGCCTGAAGGGCCCCGGACGTCCGCTCCAGGACGAGGCGGCCCGCGCGGCCGTGCTGCTCGGCCTGCGCAGCGTGGACGCCGTCGTGCGCTTCGACGAGGACACTCCTCTGGAACTCATCCGCGCCCTGCGCCCCGACATCCTGGTGAAGGGCGGCGACTACACCCCGGAGACCGTGGTGGGCCGCGAGGACGTGGAGGCCCGCGGGGGACGGGTGGTCCTCATCCCCTTCCTGGCCGGCCACAGCACTTCCCGGATCGAGCAGCGCATCCGCACGGGCCGCGGCGTCACGGTGGAGTAGCGGGCCGGCTAGTCCGATCGGATGACGCAGCCGTGATGATTCTCCGCTAGGCTGGGCCCCGGCCCCGCACCGGGGCTGCCATTCGGAGGTTCCATGCGCCGCATCCTCGCCACTGCCCTCGCCCTCGCGGGCGTCGCCCTCTCCGCCCAGGACATCAACGGGGGCGTCTATACGGGCCTGTCCCTTCCCGTGGGCGACCTGAAGGACAAGTCGGGCCTCGGCACCAACCAGTTCTTCGGCGCCCACGTGGGCGGGCACCTTGACTTCGCCATCACCCGGAACCACGAAGTCCGCGCCCACCTCACCTACGAGAAGTTCCCCGGATCCGGCTGGGGCGGCTTCGATGATCCCAAGAACGAGTACACCGCCATCCAGGCCGGTGCCGACTGGGTCTACCACTTCGACGGCCCGCGCTCCGGCTGGTACACCGTGGCCGGCGCCTCGCTGAACAGCATCAAGGACGACTACGAGTTCAATGCCGGCGGCTTCCGCATCAGCGGCAGCGCGTCCCAGAGCGGCAAGCTGGGCGTCCGGGGCGGTGGCGGCTACTCCTTCACGCCCACCTTCTCCGTAGAGGGCACCCTCAACCAGATCTTCACGGACAAGAACGGCAATGACGGCTTCGGCTTCGACACCGCCACCTGGGTGCAGGTCAGCGCCGTCTTCCGCTTCGGGCGGTAGGCCGCTCCCGGTTTGCAAGAGAAAGGGCCGCTTGCGCGGCCCTTTCTCTTGGCTGGACCCGGGCTACAGCAGCGGGGAGAGCAGCTGCCAGTACTTCGGCAGGGGCCAGAGGTCCGCGTCGCAGGCCTCCTCCAGGTGATCCAGCACCTCGCGGAGGGCGTGCTTGGCCTCGTTCACCTTGTTCCCGAAGGCCTCGGTGCGGGCGTGGATGTCCTCCACGGCCTCGGCCTCTGCCAGGGCGGCCTTCATGGCCCCCAGGCGCACCTGGGCCTCGCCCGCCAGGGCCGCCTGGGCCTGGAGGGAGGCCTTCAGGGGCTCGGGCACGGCCACACCCACCGCGGCCAGCTTCGAGAGGCTCTCGGCGCGGGCGCCGAGGTCGGCGGTGATGGAGGGGAGGATCTGCGTCTCGGCCATCTCGCGGAGGACCTGGGTCTCGATGGCGATGGCCTTCTGGTACTGCTCGTGGCGGATGTGGACCCGGGCCTCCAGCTCGTGCTCGCCCAGGATGCCCGGGCGCGTGAAGACCGCCTTGGAGGCCGGCTTCTCCCAGATGTGCAGGGCCGCCACCGTGTCCTTGGCGTGGGGAAGGCCGCGCCGCTCGGCTTCCTGCTTCCACTCCTCGGAATAGCCGTTGCCCTCGAAGCGGATGGCCTTCGTCTCCACGATGACCTTCCTGACCACGGCCATGACCGCGGCCTGGTGCTCCTTGCCGGACTTCAGCTCCGCCTCGAGCTGGGCGTTCA
>DASVZU010000020.1:0-3459 GCA_036391515.1 Holophagaceae bacterium | reverse complement strand
GCAGGCCGTGGCCGATGCCCATGTGGCCGAGGCGAAACTGGCCTCCCAGGCCACGCTCAAGGGCTACGAGGTGGTCCGCGCCCCTTTCGCCGGCGTGGTCACCCAGCGCTTCGCCGACCCCGGCGCCCTCATCCAGAACGGCGGGGCCACCAGCAGCGCCCAGCCCCTCGTGACCCTCGCCCAGGTGGACCGCCTCCGGGTGGACTTCTACCTGGATGCCGCCACGGCCGCGGTCGTGAAGGCTGGCACCGCGCTGGAGGTGCGCTCCGCGGACCGACCGGACGCCGTCCGCACCCTGCGGCTGAGCCGCCTGAGCGGGGCCCTGGATCCCAAGACGCGGACCCTCCTGGCCGAGGCGGACCTGGACAACCGGGATGGCGCCTTCCTGGCCGGGGGCTTCGTGCAGGTGACCCTGAAGGTGAAGGTGCCCGCGCGGCTGGCGATGCCGGAAGAGGCCCTGGTCCTGCGCCAGGGACGGACCTTCGCGGCCGTGCTCCAGGGCGATGGCCGGGTGCGTTTCCAGCCGGTCCAGGTCGGGGAGCTGGAGAACCAGGCGGTCCATGTGCTCCAGGGCCTGAAGGAGGGGGATACGGTGGTGCTCAATCCCCCACCGGGCCTGAAGGACGGGGACCGGGTCCAGGCCTCGGGCGGCTGAGGAGGGCTGGCCGGCTCCACTCCGCGACGCGATCCTCTATCCTTCCTGGATGGCGTCCCCGCCGGACTTCCCCGTCACCTTCACCCCTCTCTATGACAGCCCGCTCGTGGCCATCCACGACTACGTCTGCTCGGCCTGCCAGGCCGGCGCCGGGCCCGAGGAGGGCTCCGACCACACCACCCTCGTCCTCCTGCGCCACGGGGCCTTCTGCCGCCATGTGGGGCGCCGGCGCCTCACTGCCGACGTCAACCAGGTGGCCTTCTTCCCGGCGGGCTCCGCCTACCGCGTGAGCCATCCGGCGGAGGGCGGCGACCGCGGAACCGTCTTCCGCTTTCCCCCCCGCATCCTCCGGGAACTCCTCCAGGAGGTCGACCCGGCCTTCGCCGACCAGGCCGAGCCCGCGCTGCCCTTCCTCCAGGGGCCCTGCGCCTCCGATCTGTTCTGGACCCATCGTGATCTCGTGCGCCGCCTGGAATCCGGCGGACCCCTCGAACCGTTCTGGGTGGAGGTCACGGGCCTCCAGCTGGCGGCCGACGCCCTCGGTGCCGCCGCGGAGGCCCAGGGCCGCCCCGTGCCCCCCGCCCGGACCGGCACCCGGGAGGACCATGCGGACCTCGCCGAAGCCGCGAAGGCCCACCTCGCCACCCACCTCGGCGGCCGCCTCACCCTCGACGACCTGGCCCAGGCCGTGCACGCCTCCCCCTTCCACCTCGCCCGTCTCTTCCAGCGCCACACGGGCACCTCGCTCCACCGCTACCTCACCCTCCTCCGTCTGCGCGCCGCGCTGGAGCGCCTCGAGCAGGGCGCGGAGGATCTCACGGCCCTGGCCCTGGACCTCGGCTTCTCCAGCCACAGCCACTTCACGGATGCCTTCCGCCGCGAGTTCGGGTGCCCGCCTTCAGAGCTGCGCAAGGGCGCCGCCCGGCGCCTCCGCGAATTGCGCAGGAATCTGGAAGTCTAGGCCCGCGCCCCTTCCTACCTTGGACGCTCGGGATCCGCCCGGCGCCATGGTGGCGGTCGCGCAGGACTCCGCGACAGGAGAGGCCATGAGCTTCGAGAAGTGCCCCGTGTGCGACTGGGACATGAAGGACGGCGGTCTGAAGGTAAAGGTGGGCGGCCGCGAGATCACCGTCTGCTGCGACGAGTGCGCCGCGAAGGCGAAGGAGGACCCCGCCAGGTACGGCATGGCCCGTTGAGCCCTCCGGCGGGCTGGTTCCGTCCTCAGGCGTCCGGCCCCGCCGCTTCTTCCGGACGGCGGGGCAGGAGGCCCACGGTGCCCGCCAGGCCCAGGGCCAGCAGGATGCGGAGGAAGAAGAGCTGGCGGCTGATGGCGTGGGCCTTGTCGTAGGCCACCCGATCAGGGCTGTCCTTGGCGAGGGTCTCGATGGGCGCGCCGATGCGGGCCCGGATGGCCCTGACCTTGGGCGTGATGACGGCGCTGCTGGCCAGGCACATGAGCAGGGCCACCAGCCAGGCGGCGCTCCAGAGGCGCAGGGGGCCGATGAGATCCTCCTTCAGCTCGGCCATCCAGCGGGCGCCCCAGCTGAGGCCGGCGAGGCCGAAGGCGCCCCAGGCAGCCCAGTCCAGGCGGCCCACCACCAGGCCGGCGATCCGCCCCGCCACGTCTCGGCTGGGCAGCTCCCGGAAGAGCAGGGGGGCCATGAGGATCCCGAAGCCCAGGGCCGCGCCCGCCCAGAGCATCAGCAGGGCGGCGGAGAGCAGGTCGATGCGGCGGAGCGTGCGTTCGTTCATGGTTCCCATGGAGGACTGGGGCGTGGCGCTCGGGGACAGGCCTCACCACTCGTTGTACGGGATCCCGTTCTCGCCCTTGTCGGTGGAGCCGCTGCGCACCCGGAAGATGCCCACCTCGGCGTCCGGGTTGTCCGGGTCCGGGGGCTCGTACTCGATCTGCCAGGTATCCCGGGACTGGGTCATGGGGTCGTAGGGGATCTCCCGGAGGTAGCCGTATTCCCGGAGGGCGGCCAGGCTGGCGGGGTACTTCCCCCGGTCGGCCCGGTACTCCTCCAGGGCGTGGTTGATCTGGAAGATGTTCTCCTTGAGCACCGCCTCCCGGGCCACCTTGGTCTTGTGGCGGTAGCCCGCCAGGCCCACCGTGGCCAGGATGGCCAGGATGGTCATGACCGTGAGCAGCTCCAGGAGGGTGAAGCCGCGCTGTCGGGACGGGACGAGACGCATGGAACCACCTTACCGCAACGGATGCGGCAGGGCGGCCTGCCGGTTCCGGCCGCCGCCGCTAGACTTGGGGTGATCTCCCTTCCGTCTCGCCCTCCTGCGAGGTTTCCCGTGGCGATTTCCCTGGGCCGAATCCTTCTCGCCGGGTCCATTCCGGTGCTGCTGCTGGCGGGGATGGCCTGCAAGCGCCCGGAGGTGGCCCTGCGCGAACGGTCCGCCCAGCGGGTCGAGCTGGTCCAGAAGGTGAAGGGCATGACGCCGGAGGAGGAAGGCGCCCTGGTGGCCCGGATCTCCGAGGGACTGGGCCTGGTCCCTGTGGCCGAGGAGCCCGCCGGGAGCTCCACCCGGGTGCTGCGCCTGACGCTCAAGGGGGGGCCGGATCCCGATGCCACCCGGGGCCTCGGACGGACCTGGACCATGTCGGTGGGGGAGGGTTTCGCCCTGGGAGCCTTCCTCGCCAGCGGGGCGCCCGCCTACACCTTCACCTCCTGGGAGGTGACGGCCATCGGGGGTGGGGTGGGGGCCATCCTCGGAGCGGCCTACGGCCCGGTCCGGTACCGGGAGAACCAGGCCCGGATGCAGCGGTTCGGCTACCTGCCCTGGGGGATCCT
>DASVZU010000019.1:0-11861 GCA_036391515.1 Holophagaceae bacterium | reverse complement strand
CTCCACGCGACGCGCCGCTCCCGCTCACCGGAGGTTCGCGGACACGGAGCCTCTCCCCGGACCCCCGCGCTCGCCGTAGCCATGCAGGGGGACTTGGCTGCCGTTCCCGCTACCATCTCCGGATGCCTCCCCGCCGCCTGTCCGCCATGGTCCTGCTCGGCTTCGCCTCGGGGCTGCCCCTGTACCTGACGGGCTCGACGCTGAAGGCATGGATGACGGAGGAGGGGCTGGACCTCCGGACCATCGGCATCTTCTCGCTGGTGACGCTGCCCTACTCCCTGAAGTTCCTGTGGGCGCCGGTGCTGGACCGCTACGTGCCGCCCCTGCTGGGACGCCGCCGGGGCTGGCTACTGCTGGCCCAGGGGGCCCTGGCGGCCTGCCTGGCCGTGCTGGCCCTCTCGGATCCGCGCATCTCCCTCTTTCGCGTGGCCCTGCTGGCGGTAGCCGTGGCCTTCGCCAGCGCCAGCCAGGACATCGCCACGGACGCCTGGCGGGCCGAGGTGCTGCCCCCGGCCTACCTGGGCCTGGGCAATTCCATCCACATCGGCGCCTACCGCCTGGCCATGCTCGTGAGCGGGGCCGGGGCGCTGATCCTGGCGGATCGCGTGGGCTGGCGGGCCACCTACCTGGCCATGGCGATCCTGATGGCGGCCTCGGCGTTGGGGACACTGCTGGCGGAATCCACCGACGCGGTGGCCCGCCCCCCCCGGACACTCCGGGCCGCGCTGATGGAGCCCCTGCGCGATTTCCTCTCCCGGCCGGGCTTCGGGGAGATCCTGGCCTTCTGCATCCTCTACAAGATCGGGGACCAGCTGGCCGATTCCATGACGGTGCCCTTCCTCATCCGGGGCATGGGCTTCAGCCTCACGGTGATCGGCGCCACCACCAAGACCGTGGGCATCACCTTCATCATCGTGGGTGGCCTGGTGGGCGGGGCACTCCTCCTGAAACTGAGCCTCCGCCGGGCCCTGTGGATCTTCGGCTTCGTCCAGGCGGGCTCCATCCTGGCCTTCTGGGCGCTGTCGCGGGTGGGGCCGAGCCTCGGCATGCTGGTGGGTGCCCTGGCCCTGGAGAACCTGGCCTTCGGCATGGGCGGCGCGGCCTTCGCCGCCTTCCTCATGGGCCAGTGCGACAAGCGCTTCACCGGCACCCAGTACGCCCTGCTCACCAGCCTCATGGCCCTGTCCCGCGGCTTCCTGGCCGCCCCCATGGGCGAGCTGGCGAAGCGCCTGGGCTGGTCCGGCTACTTCCTCTTCTGCGCCGTCATTGCCATTCCCGGACTGCTGCTCCTGCTGCGCTGGGACCGCTGGCGCATCCCCGAACCGGAGGCTCCATGATCCGACGCTCCGTCCGCCTCGCCGCGCTGGGGCTCGCCCCGGCGATCCTCCTGTCCGCGCAGGAGAAGCCGAAGGCGCCCCAGGCACCGCCGGCCGCCCCGGCGCCTCCGCTGCGGGCGGAACTCGCAGAAGGGGAGGCGGCCACGCCCGAGGCGCTGACGGCCTCGCTCTACGCCTTCATTTCCGGCCCTGCGGGCCAGAAGCGGGACCTGGCGAGGATCCGGGCCCTGTTCCAGCCCACGGCCCGGGTGGTGGTGGCGGGGAACCACCCGGAGAAGGGCGCCTTCCTCCGCGTGATCGAGCTGGAGCCCTTCCTGGCCTTCGCGGTGCCCCAGTGGGAGACCGGCTTCTTCGAGCAGGCGGCGGCCGCCCCGATGGTGCAGCGCTGGCAGGGGCTGGCCCAGGTGTGGACGCCCTATGCCATCCGCCGCAGCGCCGAGGGCCCGGTGGAGTACACCGGCGTCAATGCCCTCCAGTGCGCCTGGGACGGCAAGCGCTGGTGGATCACCCACCTCGCCTTCCAGAGCGCGGCCTCGGCGAAGCCGTAGTCACTTCACGAGGGGGCGGCTCCGCGCGCGCCAGGCGCGCATGCCGCCCTTGAGCACGTAGAGCCAGTCGAACCCCCGCGCCCGCAACAGATCGAAGGCGCGATGGGAGACCTCGTCCGTCTCGTCGGCCAGCACGATGGCCCGCCGGGCGGCGGGGTCAGGCGTCCGGAAGCGGGCCGCGAGCTGGTCCAGGGTGAGGTTCATGGCACCGCGGATGTGCCCCCGCTGGAAGGCATCGGGGTGGCGCAGGTCCACCACCAGGGCGCCCGTGCCCAGCAGCAGCTCCTCCAGCTGGAGGGGATCCAGCACGGGGCGGTGGCGGCCCCGCTGCCAGGAGCGGAAACGCGGGAACCCCACGGCGGCCAGGATCAGCAGGCAGAGGGCCGCGAAGACCAGGCTCGGCACCTGGGGGTGGGCCTGGATCCATTGGCTCCAGCCAGGAGGGGAATCCTGCAGCAGAAAGGGCATGGGCGGCTCGGGGTTTCCCGGATGATGCGCCCGACCCGGCCGCGGTTCAAGGCCCCAGCGTGAGCCCCAGATCTGCAGCCAGGGCGAGGAAGGCCCCGGGGATGGGGGCCTCCGCCTCGATGCGGACGCCGGTACCGGGGTGGTCCACCGCGAGTTTCCATGCGTGGAGGACCGGGTGCGGCAGGGCCAGGGGCTGGCCGTCGGCGCCGAGCCAGCGGGAGGGGCCGCCGTAGAGAGGATCACCCATCAGCGGCGCCCGCAGGTGGGCCAAGTGGACGCGAATCTGGTGGGTGCGCCCGGTGAGCAGCTCGCATTCCACGAGCGCGGCGCTGGTGGTGCGGGCCAGCACCCGGATGCGCGTCTGGGCCGGGCGCCCGCCCTCGGCCACCACCATGCGCAGCCGGTCCTGCTTGTGGCGGGCGATGGGGGCGTCGATGAGCAGGGATCCCAGCTGGGGCAGCCTGGGGGAGTGGCGGACCAGGGCCAGGTACCGCTTCTCCACGCTGCGGGCCTTGAACTGGGCCTGGATGGCCCGCTGGGCCTCCTGGGTCTTGGCGAGGCACAGGCAGCCGGTGGTGTAGCGGTCCAGCCGGTGCACGAGGCCCGGCCAGCCCGTCGCGAGCTCCTCCGCGTCCTCCTCGGGTTCGTCGGGTTCCCCGGGGACGGTGGCGGGCACCTTCAGCCGGTGCAGGAGCGCATTCACCACGGTGCCACCGGGGTGCCCCGGACCGGGGTGGACGACCATGCCCGCGGGCTTGTCCACGATCCACAGGAGGCCGTCCTCGTAGAGCGTCGGCAGGTCGATGGGTTCGGGGGCCAGGTGGGCCGCAGGCGGAGGCGGGTCGGGCAGCTCCGTCTCGATGACATCCCCCGCCCGCAGGCGCACGCCGCCCTTGGACACGGGCTGCCCGTTCACGGACACGCCCCCGGTGCGGATGTGGGCGTCCCAGCGGGCCCGGGGCACCTCGGGATGGCGGTCGGCCAGGAACCGGTCCAGGCGGGGGGCGTCGCCTTCGACGCTGATCCGGGTCATCGGGCCGCCGCGGGCCGTCGGCGGCTCCAGGCCAGCCAGAGGCCCAGGCCCAGCATCATGAAGCCCAGGCCCGTGGCCCGGCCGGTGCTCAGCCAGGTCCAGCCCAGCCAGCCGGTGCCGCGGTCCCCGTCGCCGCGCCAGGTCTCGGTGACGATGCGGCCCAGGCCCTCCACCAGGAAGTAGAGGGCGAAGATCTGGCCCTCGAAGCCGCGGCGCTTCCGCGCCAGCAGCAGCACGGCCATGACCGTGAGGTTCGCCAGGCTGTTGTAGAGCTGGACCGGGTGCAGGGGAATATCCAGGGGCGTGCCGCTGAAGGCCTGGGCCACGGGGTTGGTGAAGGTCACGGACCAGGGCACGTGGGTCTCCGTGCCGTAGCAGCAGCCGGCGGAAAAGCAGCCCAGGCGGCCGATGGCCTGGCCCAGGGCCACGCCGGGCACCAGGGCGTCGCCGGTGATGCGCAGGGGCAGGCCCTGGCCCTTCCGCAGCTTCCAGAAGAACACCAGGGTGGCGGCGATGATGCCGCCGTGGATGGCGCCCCCGGCCCGCAGGGTGGAGAGGGTGAAGATGTCCCGGAAGGCCATGGCCCCTTCCTGACCCGCGGGGGTGAAGAGGCCCACGATGATCATCAGGAGCTTGGAGCCCACGATGGCCGCCACGAGGACCGCGATGGCCAGGTCCGTGATGGCAGAGGGCACCAGCTGGTCGAGCTTCCCCTGCCGCTGGGCCAGGGCCGTGCCCGCGAAGAAGGCCAGGGCCAGGAGGAGGCCGTAGGTGCCGATGGGGAAGCTGCCGATCTGGAACAGAACTGGATGCATCGAATTTCCGGGGCGGGAGGGTGGAAACTGGAACCTGAAGACTGAAGACTGAAGACCGAGGACTGACGAGGAGGCCGCCATGTCGAGGATCACCGCCCAGGATCTGGCCACGAGGCTGGGGGGCGAACTGGAGCATTGTCCCCCGGATCGCCCCATTTCCGAAGTCCGTCCCCTGGATGAGGCGGGGCCGGGTTCGGTTTCCTTCCTCGCCAACCCGAAGTACGCCGCCAAGGCCCAGGTCAGCGGGGCGGGGCTGATCCTCGTGGATCCGGCCTCCGACCTGGGGGACCGCCCCGTCCTCCGGGTGTCGAATCCCTACTGGGCCTTCGCCCAGGCCATCGGGTGGCTGCACCCGGAGCCCGAGCCCGACTGGGGAGGGACTGCGGTCCATCCCACGGCCACCCTCGGGGCGGGCTGCCGCATCGCCCCTGGGGCCACGGTGGGGGCCCGATCCGTCCTGGGTGCGGGCTGCGTCCTGCACCCCGGCGTCCACGTGGGCGACGATTGCGTCCTCGGCGAGGGCTGCGAGCTGTTCTCCGGGGTGGTGCTCTACCGGCGCACCCGCCTGGGCCGCAACGTGCGGATCCACGCCAATTCCGTGCTGGGCAGCGACGGCTACGGCTACGTCCTGGTGGACGGCCGGCACCAGAAGGTGCCCCAGGTGGGCTGGGTGGAGGTGGGCGACGAGGTGGAGATCGGCGCCTGCGTGACCGTGGACCGTGGCGTGCTGGGCCCCACGCGCATCGGCGCGGACACCAAGGTGGACAACCAGGTGCAGGTGGGCCACAACGTGCAGGTGGGGGATCACTGCCTCCTGGTGAGCCAGACGGGCATCAGCGGCTCCACGAAGCTGGGCGACTACGTGACCCTGGCCGGCAAGGTGGGGGTGGTGGGCCACATCGAGATCGGCAGCCGCAGCATCGTGGGCGGCAACAGCGTGGTGGCCAAGAGCCTTCCGGAAGGCAGCTTCGTCACCGGCTTCCCCGCCCGGCCCCACCGGGAATGGACTGAATCCCAGGCCGCCCTCGCCCGCCTGCCGAGGCTGCTGAAGGAACTGCGGCGGTCGGCCGTGAAGGTTTGAAAAGCTGTTTAACCGCAGAGGGCACAGAGGCCGCAGAGGAAAGCGTCCAAGGCCATTCTCTGCGTCCTCTGCGGTTGAACGCTGTTCCAGATCCTGCCGGGTCCCGGAGGGTCACTCGCCGAGGCACTCCCGGACGCGGCGGATCAGTTCCTTGGGGCCGTAGGGCTTCTGCAGGAAGTAGACCTGGCCATGGCGCTGGAGCTCGGGGGCCAAATCGGCCGTGCTGTAGCCGCTGGAGATGAGCACGGGCACGGCGGCGCCGGGGCCGCCCCCGGCGCGGAGGGCGGCCAGCACTTCCTCGCCGCCCATTTCCGGCATGGTGAGATCCAGGATCACGACGCGGATGCCCGAAGGGTCCGCCTGGAACCGCTCCAGCCCCTCCCGTCCGTGGCAGGCTGTGAGGACCGTGAAGCCGCATCGCTCCAGGCTCGTGGTGGCCACGCTGCGGACGTTCTCCTCGTCATCCACCACCAGGATGGTGCCGCTGCCGAAGTAGGGCTGGGGGCCGGTCCGGCTCGCGGCCTCGAAGGCCCGGGCATCCATGGCCGCGGGGAAGAGGAGCCGGAAGGTGGTGCCCTCGCCGGGCCGGCTCTCCACCTGGATCGCGCCGTGGTGCCCCCGCATGATGCCCAGGGCGGCGGCCAGACCCAGGCCACGACCGGTGAACTTGGTGGTGAAGAAGGGATCGAAGATCCGCTGGAGGGTGGCCTCGTCCATGCCTGCGCCGGTGTCCGCGACCTCCAGGAACACGGCGGAGCCCTCGGGGGCGGTGCCGGCCAGGGTGGGCGTGGCAGGTCCGCTGGGCATGAGGCCCGTGGTGACGCGGATGTGGCCGGAGCGACCTCCCAGGGCATCGGAGGCGTTGGTGATGAGGTTCATGATGACCTGGCGGATCTGGGTGGGGTCCCCCTCGATGGGCGGCAGGTCCGGCGAGAACCGGTATTCCAGGGTGGCCTTCTTGGAGATGACGGTCTCCAGGAGGCCGCCCATCTCCTCCACCGCCCTCGACAGGGAGATGGCCTCCACGAGGAAGCGGCCCTTGCCCGAGTAGGCCAGGAGCTGGTTGGTGAGCTCGGCGGCGCGGGTGGCGGCCACCTCGATCTGCATCATGCGGCGCTTGAGCGGATTGTCCTCGGCCATCTCCATCAGCGCCAGGCCGGCGTGGCCGAGGATGCCCATGAGCAGGTTGTTGAAGTCGTGGGCGATGCCGCCAGCCAGCACGCCCAGGCTCTCCAGCTTCTGGGCCTGCTGGATCTTGGATTCCATGGCCCGGCGGTCGTGCTCGGCCTGCCGGCGCTCGGTGATGTCCCGGGCGTGGATGACGATGCCCTGCACCCCCGGCACGTCGAGGGCGTTCTGGGCGGTGATCTCCAGCAGGCGCCAGCTGCCCTCCTGGTGGAGCCCGTGGGCCTCCACGGTGACGAGCCGGCCGGGATGGCTACCCAGTTCCCGGAATTGCTCGAGGAGGCCCGGGCGTTCCTCGGGGCGCACCAGGTCGAACACCGAGTAGCCGAGGCGCTCCCCGGGCCGGTAGCCCAGAACGCGCAGGGCGGAGGGGCTGGCATAGCGGATGTCACCCTTGGAGTCCAGGATGGCCACCAGGTCCTGGGTGTTCTCGATGAGGGCACGGAACCGCGATTCGCTGGCCTTCAGCTCGCGCTCCATGCGGTGGCGGAGGAGGGCCATCTCGATGGTGGAGTGGAGGGCCCGTTCGTCGAAGGGCTTGACGAGGAAGCCGTAGGGGCCGCTCTCCTTGGCTCGTCTCAGCGTCCCCTCGTCGGCGTAGGCGGTGAGGAAGACCACGGGGACGCCCATGGCCTGGATCCGCCTCGCAGCCTCGATGCCGTCCATGCCCTCGCCGAGGGAGACGTCCATGAGGGCCAGGTCGGGCCGATGCTCCTCGGCCAGGCGGATGGCCTGCTCACCCGTGGCGGCCATGCCCGAGGCTTCGTAGCCGAGGGCCTGGAGGTGGAGGCGGAGGTCCATGGCCACGATGGCCTCGTCCTCGACGATCAGGATCTTGTCAGGATTCATGGGGGACAGCGCCGGGGCCCGGGCGGGGCGAGAAGGTCAATCGGATGGCGACGCCCCTGCGCCGCTCCAGCTCGAGTGTGCCACCGAGCTGATCGGCCAGGGCCCGCACCAGCTGGAAGCCCAGGCCGCCGCGGTCCAGGTCGGTCCCGTCCGGCAGGCCCACGCCCGAATCCGCCACGCGCAGCAGGGCCTGGCCCCCGGGCAGCCTCTCGAGGTCGATCTCCAGGCTGCCGCCTTCGCCTGAGGGGAAGGCATGCTGGAGGGCGTTGGAGACCAGCTCGTTGAGGACAAGGCCCAGGGGCACGGCCTCGTCAGGCCCGAGGCGGATCGGATCCACCCGGATCTGGAGGTCCACCAGGGTGGGGGTGCTGGCGTAGCTCCGAACGAGGCGCTCCGCGAGCGTTTCCACGTATGTGGCCAGGTCGAGACGTGTGGGGTCCGGCGCGTGCTTGAGCTTCTGGTGGATGAGGGCGATGGCCTGGATGCGCTCCTGGGCTTCCTGGAGGGCCGCCTGCACCGCGGGGTCCGGATGGGAGCCGGCCTGGAGCCGGAGGAGGCTGGAGACCACCTGGAGGTTGTTCTTCACCCGGTGATGGATCTCCTTGAGGAGCACCTCCTTCTCCCGCAGGGCCACCTGGATGGCCTCCTCGTGGCGCTTGAAATCCGAGATGTCCCGAACGATGGCCAGCACCTCGTCGGCCCGGTGGGGGATGATCCGCGCCTCGTAGTGCCGCTCGAGGCCAGCGGCGTCCGGCAGGGCGTAGCGGAAGCTCTGCGGCTGGCCCTCCTGGAGGCAGGCCCGGATGGCCGCCAGGGTCGGCTCCGCCAGCTCGGGCAGGACCTGCGCGACGGTCCGTCCCAGGAAGGTCTCCACGGGGCGGGAGAGCTGCTCCTGGTTCGAGGTCCGGAACCCCAGGAAGGTCCCCCGGGCGTCCAGGTGGAAGATCAGGTCGGGCAGGGTGTCCAGGATGCTCCGCAGCTCCCGCTCGCTGTGGTGGAGGGCCTCCAGGGCCGCCCGCTGGGCCGTGACATCCGCGATGGAGCAGACCACCCCCCGCACGGTTCCTTCGGCAAGAAGGGGCTGGGCCGCCACCTGGATCCAGGCCCGCTGGCCCTCCCGACGCAGGAATCCCAGCACCGTGCCGGATACCGGGAGGCCGGTGCGCAAGGCCTTCAGGGGCGGCAGGTCCCCGGGCCCCAGGGGGGTGCCGTCCTCCCCGATGACGTCCATGCTCCCGTCGAACGGGCCTTCCAGGAGCCAGGGCTCCCCGCCCAGGATCCGCTCTGCGGCCGCGTTGCGGGAGAGGACGTGGCCCTCCCCGTCCCGGAGCACGACCCCCTCCTCGAGGGCGGCCAGGGTGGAGCGGTACTGGGCCTCACTGGCCTGCAGCCGGCGCTCCATCTCCTTGCGCTCGGTGATGTCCCGGGCCACGCCGTAGGCCAGGTCAGGGCGCGCGGTGGCCGTCCAGAGAAGCCAGCGATGGCTCCCGTCCGCCGCCCGGAACCGCCCCTCGAACTCGGCGGGGCCGCCCGTGTCCGCCAGGACGGCCAGGCCAGCCCCGAGCGCTCCGCGGTCCTCGGGATGGACCAGGTCCAGCAGCAGCGTGCCCAGAAGCGCCCCGGGCCGGTGCCCCAGCCGGGTCTCCCAGGCCGGATTCAGGTCACGGAAGCGGCCTTCGGCGTCCCAGACGGCGAGGAGGTCCCCCGCCATCTGGAAGAAGCGGCTGCGGACCTCCGCAGGAAGGGGGGCGATGTCAGGGGTGCTCATCCGAGGGCCGAGAGGGGGGTGGCACCCGCCATGGCCCGGAGGTCGGGAGGCGCCAGGGGCAGGGGCAGGATCTGGAGGCTGGCGGGGAGCCCGAGGGCGGACAGCTCGGTCTCCAGCTCCGCCCGCAAGGGCTCCAGGCGGGCGGGGTCCTCCAGCCAGAGGCGGGCCCGCAGCCCGGTGCGGTTCCGTTCGACGCCCATCCGGACCTCCCCCAGGGAGCTGAAGGGCACGCTGAGGAACACCCGCCGGGTGGCCTCTTCCGCGGGTCCGCCCTCGGCGTCGGATTCCACCCAGATCCGCATCGGATCCCCGCCCGGGGCCCAGGGCAGGGGGACCTCGAAGAGGGCAGTGCCTTCCTGGGCCTGGAGGGCATGGAAGGGTGCCTCCCTGGGCGAGGCCACCGCATCCGACAGGGTGGTCATGACCGCCTTCAGCAGGGTGGACCAGCCCTCCGGCGTTTCCCCCGCCCCCGGGTGGGCGAGGGCCTGGAACAGGTCGGCCAGGGGCTTGAGGGCCGCCGTCGGTGCCTGGAGTCGGGCCAGCAGGGGCGCGGCCTCCCCCTGGGCCAGGGGGGCCAGGATCGGATCGGTGGGCGGGGGCGTGGCTGCGAGCACCTGGAGACGGACCCCGCCCCCCCCCGGCAGGGGCAGGGCCTTGAGGGCCAGGAGGCTGCCCGCGGGGAAGGGAAGCTGGCCCTGGGCACGCAATTCCTGGCCGCTGGGCAGCTGGAGGCGTACGCCGTCCGGAAGGATCTCCAGCAGGACCGCCTCGAGGGCCTGGCCCTTGAGGAGGTCGAGGGCCGGCAGGGCGGCGGCCGCTGCCGCTGGCAGCTGAATGGCCCCAAGGGCCTGGGGGACCAGGGGACCGGGAATGTCCATTCAGAGCCTGAAGTGGCGGCGGACGTGCCCGGCGATCTCGGGCAGGGGGGCGACCAGGTCCACGCAGCCCCGTTCCACGGCGGCCCGGGGCATGCCGTAGACCACGCAGGATTCCTCGGATTCCGCGAGGGTGTGGGCCCCCTTGCGCTTGAGCTGCTCCATGCCCTTGGCGCCGTCGGCCCCCATGCCCGTGAGGATGGCCGCCAGCACCGGTCCCCGGTAGTGGTCCGCCACGCTCTGGAACAGCACGTCCACGCTGGGGCGGTGGAGGGAGGACACGGGCTCCGGGCTGAGCTCCACGCAGCCCTTCGGCCCCCGTGCTCCGTAGAGCATGTGGATCCCGCCCGGGGCGATGTACACCGTGCCGGCCTTGAGGGGTTCGCCCTGCTCGGCTTCCTTCACGTGGACCTGGCAGAGTCCGTCCAGGCGGTCCGCAAAAGGCTTGGTGAAGGTACTGGGCATGTGCTGGACGATGAGGCACGGGACCGGCAGGCCCGCGGGCAGGGCCGGCAGGATGTCCTGCAGGGCCTTGGGGCCACCGGTGGAACTGCCGATCACCAGGAGTTCCGCCGTGGGCGAGGTGGGCAGGGTGCTGCCGGCGGGGATGGCGACGGCGGCGGGACGTGGCGCCGCGGGCCGGGCCGCTGGCGGCTCCGCCGGGGGCCGGGGATGGAAACGGGGGCTGGCGGCCAGGCGGCGGACCTTCTCCTGCAGATCCTGCTTGATCTGCATGATGCTCATGGTGGCGAAACTGCTTTCCTTCGGGATGAAGTCCAGGGCGCCGAGCGACAGCGCATCCAGGGTGGCCTGGGCCCCCTCCTGGGTGAGGCTGGAGACCATGAGCACCGGCAGCGGATGGGTGGCCATGATCTTCTTCAGGCAGGTGAGCCCATCCATCCGGGGCATCTCGATGTCCAGGGTGACCAGATCGGGCTTGTGCTCCTCGATCTTCTCCAGGGCGTCGATGCCGTCGCGGGCCGTGGCCACCACCTTCAGGTCGGGCGCCTCCTCCAGCATCTTCTGGAGCGACTTCCGCATGAAGGGGCTGTCATCCACCACCAGGATCCGGACCGTCATCACTGCTCCTCAGGCTTGGAAGGCGAGCTCGACGAAGGCCATCGCGTGGTCCAGTTCGTCGTCGATGGAGAAGGTCAGCCGCTCCACATCCAGATCCCTGTCGAGGGAACCGGCCAGCACTTCCTTGAAGGCGGGCAGGCTCTCCAGGGAGAAGCTGAGGCGCTCGTCTGCGGGCCCCACGGGGATCCGGGTCCGGACGAGGAGATCCGAGAGGTGGATGAGGTTCGGCAGGAAGTCGCCGGACTTCGGGGTGTGATGGTCGCGGATGACCTCGATGATGGGATCCGGGAAGTGCCAGTCGGTCGCCAGCAGGGCACCGGCCTGGGCGTGGTCCATGCCCATCAGCTGGTGCTCGGCGTCCACGGAGAAGCTGCCGGCGGCCACCTGCGTCAGCACGTTCTGGTAGTCCTCCGGGAAGCAGGTATCCAGGGCGACCTTGCCGATGTCATGGAGCAGGCCGCCCAGGAAGGCGGTCTCCGCCTGCCCGTGGCGCCGGGCCAACCGGCAGATCCCCCGGGCCGTCTGGCCGACCGCCACGCTGTGCTGCCAGAGGCGGAGGGCATCCAGGTGGACCCCGCCCCGGAGGGTCCGGATCACGGCCGCGCCGGTCCCCAGGTTGGCGATGGCGTCGAAACCCAGGCGCAGGACGGCCGTGCGCAGATCCGCCGCAGCGCCGTCCCCGGCGTAGAGGGCCGAATTGGCCAGGCGCAGCAGGGTGGCCGAGAGGGGGGGATCCTTGGAGAGGATGCCGAGGATGCGGTCCACGGTGCAGCGGTCGTCCTGGACCGCCTCGCCCAGGGCCACCACCGTGAGGGGGAGGCT
>DASVZU010000018.1:0-3739 GCA_036391515.1 Holophagaceae bacterium | reverse complement strand
TCCGTGCCCGCTACCAAGCCCGCCTCGTGCGGAGCCTCCGCAAGCTGGGCGCCCCGCCGGAGGCCTTCCCCGCCTGACCAGTCAGGCCACAAGCCCCAGGAGCACCTGGGCCAGGACGATCTTGAGGATGGTGGCCAGGGGGTAGACCGTGGCGAATCCCACGTTGGGGAGCTCGTTCCGCGTCTGGTGCGTGGCGTAGCCCAGCACCACGGGCTGGGTGTGCGTGCCGGCCACGATGCCGAACATCACGTTGAGCGGAATCCGGAACAGCTTGTGGCCCACGGTCATCGCCAGCCCATCCGCCAGGAGGCAGATGAGGAGGGCCGATCCCAGGAACAGGGGCAGCACGCCCGGGTTGGCGGAGACGATGGTGCGGAAGCCCTCGCCCGAGATGAGGCCGATGCCCGCCGCGAAGAGCACCAGGCCGAACTGCCGGATGGTGTGGTTGGCACCGTAGGGGAAGTTCCAGACCAGGGAGCCCACGCGATGGAACCGTCCCAGGAGGAGGGCGATGGCCAGGGGCCCGCCCGCGAAGCCCAGCTTGAAGACCATCCCGCCGCCCAGGGGGATGGGCACCTCGCCCAGCACCAGCCCGCCCGCCAGCCCCATGGCGAACGTGAGGAAGCTCACGTCGCTGAGGGCGTGGTAGCTGTCGCCGAAGAACGTCTCGATGGCCTCGATGTTGTCCCGCCGCGTGGTCACCCGGACGCGGTCGCCCAACTCCAGCACCGTGTCCCCGTCGGGGACGAACCACAGGTCGCCGCGCCGGACCCGGGTGATGATGGCCTGGTGCTTCGTCACCAGATCGAGACGGCCCAGGGGCACGCCCACCACCTCGGGGCGCGACACGAAGATGCGTGTGGCGTCGAGCGCGCTCTGGTCACGGTCCAGCTCCACATGGCTGCGCTCGCCCAGGAGCGCAGCCACGCGGTCGAGGTCCTCTGGGGAGCCCACCACCGTCACAAGGTCGTCCAGCATCAGCCGGAAGTCCGGGCCCGGCAGCAGCAGCTCCGCCTTCCGCAACACGCGGCCGAAGACCACCCGGCAGCCGTGGGTGATGCAGATGTCGTGCTTGCGCAGCGACTCGGCGTCCGGCTTCGTCACTCGCACGGTCCAGGCCTCCAGGCGATGGTGGCCCGTCTGGTATTCCTTCAGGCCATCGGCCTCCGCCTTCAGGTCGACCCGGAAGAGGCGCGGGCTGACGAGCAGGATGAGCATGGGCACCAGCACGCCGATGGGATAGGCGATGGCCGAGGCCACCGTGGGCTGGGCAATCTCCAGGGGCCCCATGCCGGGCATGGACTTCACCCGGTCCACCACCCCCGCCAGGGCGGGCATGTTGGTGAAGCTGCCGGTGAGGAGGCCCGCGGCATAGCGCGCGTTGAAGCCCATGGCCCGCGCCAGCAGCACCACGGACGCCGTGGAGGCCACCATGACGATGAGCACCACGGCATTCTTCTTGATGCCCTCCCGGCTGAAGGCGGCCCAGAAGCTGTGGGCGATGGACAGCCCCATGGCATAGACGAAGACCGCCAGGCCCAGCTCGTAGACCAGCTTCATCTCCCGCGAGAGGTCCTTGTGGAGGGCCGGATCCAGGTCGGGCCGGATGACCAGGGCCCCGAGTGCGATGCCCGCGAAGAGGATGCTGGCGATGCCGAAGGAGGCCCCGGCAATGCGGATCTTGCTGATGGGATACCCCAGGGCCACCACCGCGAAGAGCAGCAGCAGGGGATTGTGGGCGAGGAAATGCAGGCTGGTCTGGAACATGGTCGCTCCCGGCCCCGGGGGACCGGGGCGTGGATCAGGTCAGGCGCTTCAGGGCTGCCGCAAGGGCTTCCACCTCGGCTGGGCGCGCATCCGGAAGGAGCGAGAACCGCACCACGGAGCGCGCTTCATCCGAAGAATACCCAAGGGTCGTGATCGCATGGCTCGGTTTCACCGCCCCGCTGTGGCACGCGCTCCCCGTGCTGACGGCGAAGCCGGCCAGGTCCAGGGAGGCCTGGATGGCCTCGCCGTTCCTCCCCCGAAGCAGCAGGGCGCTCGTATTCGGCAGCCTCGGCTGCGCCCGGCCGATGACCTCGATGCCCCGGTTCCAGGCCAGGATCTCGGCCTCCAGCGCATCGCGCAGTGTGACCAATGCCGCATTCAGGGATTGACGCTCCGTCAAGTGCCGCGCCGCCGCAGCCAGGCCCAGGATGGCGGGCAGGTCCTCCGTGCCGCCGCGCCGGCGCCGCTCCTGCGGGCCCTCCATGACCGCCTCCCAGGGCAGGCCCGGCCGCAGCCACAGCAGGGCTGCGCCCCGCGGCCCGCCCATCTTGTGGCCACTGAACACGGCCGCGTCGCAGTCCGCGAGGTCCACGGGCACCTTGCCCCAGGCCTGGGCGCAGTCCTTCACACGCACCGCATCCCGCACCTGCGGCATGGCGTAGAGGATGCCGGTTTCGTTGTTTGCGGCCATCTGCACCACCGTGGCGCAGCCATCCGGCACCTCGGGCAGCCAGGCCACGCGGGCCCAGTCCCGCAAGGGATTCAGGCAGGCGCTGTGCTCGCCGGGGAACACCGCCGCAGGAAGGGAACCCAGGGCGGGCCACAGGCCCCGGATCAGCAGGTGGAGGGCCTCGGTGGCGCTGGCGCAGAAGACCAGCTCCCCGGGCGCCACGCCGAGGGATGCCGCGATCTCGCGCCGGGCCTCCTCCAGCCGGTGGCGCGCCCGCTGGCCCTCCCGGTGGGTGCTGGTGGGGTTGGCCCAGTCCTCCGCCATGGCCTTCCGGACCGCCTCCACCGCCTCGGGATGGGGCGGCACCGTGGCGTTGGCGTCGAAGTAGAGGCGCGGCATGGGGAACAGGGTACCCTGGGGCCATGCCCAAGACCCTGGAAGGCAAGCTGGTGGTGGCCATCTCGAGCCGGGCCCTCTTCGATTTCGAGGAGGAGAACCGGGTCTTCGAAGAGACCGACGACCGGGCCTACATGGAGCTTCAGCTCTCCCGCCTGGAGGTGCCCGCCCAGCCCGGCGTGGCCTACCCGCTGGTGAAGAAGCTCCAGGCCTTCAACACGCCCGGCAACGACCAGGTGGCGGTGGTGGTCCTGTCCCGCAACGACCCCGTGAGCGGCCTGCGGGTCTTCCGCAGCGCCCAGGCGGCCCACCTGCAGCTGGAGCGCGGGGTCTTCACCCGGGGCCGGGATCCCTACCCGTACCTGACCTCCCTGGGCGCCAACCTCTTCCTCTCGGCCCGCGAGCAGGACGTGCGGGCGGCCCTGGCGGCGGGCTTCGCGGCGGCACGGGTCTACCCCGACAGCGCCATGGCCGCGGACCGCCACCCGGAGGAGATCCGCATCGCCTTCGACGGCGACGCCGTCCTCTTCGGCGACGAGGCCGAACGCATCTACGAGCAGGGCGGCCTGGCGGCCTTCCAGGCCCACGAGACCGAGCGAGCCGCCGTGCCCCTGCCCCCGGGCCCCTTCAAGCCCCTGCTGGAGGCCCTCCAGCGGCTCCAGACCCAGGCGCCAGACGCCCCCATGCGCCTGCGCACCGCCCTCGTGACCGCCCGCAGCGCCCCGGCCCACGAGCGCGCCATTCGCACTCTCATGGCCTGGAACATCCAAGTGGACGAGGCCATGTTCCTGGGGGGCCTGGAGAAGGCCGACTTCCTCCGCGAGTTCGAGCCCGACTTCTTCTTCGACGACCAGACTGGCTACTGCGACACCGCCGCCAAGGTGGGCCCCACCGGGCACGTCGTCA
>DASVZU010000017.1:0-3445 GCA_036391515.1 Holophagaceae bacterium | reverse complement strand
GCCGAGCACCTGGTCTTCCAGGAGGGCCACCCCTGGCGCGAGGCCACGGCCCGGCGCGCGGCGGAGGAGCGGCTGGTGCCCATCCTCATGACCGCCACCGTCACAGCCCTGGCCCTGCTGCCCCTGGCCCTGGGCTCCCGCCAGCCCGGCCGCGAGATCGAGGGCCCCATGGCCGTCGTCATCCTGGGCGGGCTGACCACCTCCACGCTCCTCAACCTCCTGCTCCTCCCCATCCTGCTCTGGAAGTTCGGCCGGTTCGACGCCCCCGCGGACGAAGGGGTGGCCGCGCAGCCCCTCCCCGACGAGGCCTGACATGCTCCTCCTCCCGCCCGCCCAGATCCAGGCCGCAGCCGGGGCGGCGCTGGACGTGCTGGAGAAGCCCTGAGCCGAGGGGGTCAGCGCCCCAGGATCAGCAGGGTGAGGTCGTCCGCCAGGGGCCGGCCCTGGGTGAAGGCGGTGACGTCCGCGAGGATGGCCGCCTGCAGATCCTCAGCGGGCCGGGCCAACAGCTCGGCCAGCCGCGTCTCGCCGTAGAGCGCATCGGAGGGATCCAGGGCCTCGCTGAGGCCGTCGGTGTAGAACACCAGGCGGTCGCCGGGCTCCAGGATCCCCTCGGCCAGCTCCAGCGCCTCCTTGAACCGTGCGGCGCTGAGGCCCACGCCCAGGCCCCGGGGCTGCAGCCGCTCGACCCTGCCGTCCGCCCGCCGCAGGAAGGCCGCCGGATGGCCGGCCCGCACGAAGGCGAAGTGGCCCGTGCGGGGGTGGAAGGTGCCGTACACCAGGGTCAGGAAGAGGTTCCTGCCGTGGCCCTCGCACCAGATGGCGTTGAGGCGGGTGGCCACTTCCCGCGGATCCAGGACCTGCTTGTCCAGGGCGGAGAGGACGCCCTTGGTCTCGGCCGCGTAGAAGGCCGCGCTGGTGCCCTTCCCGCTCACGTCGGCGATGAGGAAGGCCAGGCTGCCATCCCGCAGGGGGAACAGGTCGTAGTAGTCGCCGGCCACCTCGCGGGCCGGCAGGATGACCGCCCGCACCGAGGGAAGGTGCAGGGCCTCCAGGTCCGGCAGCAGGCGCATCTGCACTTCGCGGGCCACGCGCAGCTCCTCCTCCATGCGCAGCCGCTCCTCCCGCTCGGCGTCGGCCTGCTGGAGCCGGCCGGCCATGGTGTTGAAGGCGCCGGTGAGCGCCGCCACCTGGTCCCGCCCCCGGGGCCGGATGCGCACGGAGAAGTCGCCCGTGCTGAGCCGCGTGACGCCGCGGAAGAGGCCGTCCACGGACTTCCCCAGCTGCCGGGCCAGGTAGAACCCCATGACCAGCGCCACCAGCTGGAAGGCGAAGAGGACGAAGATGCCCGTCACCAGCCCGCCGATGATCAGGAGGGTCTTGCCGGAGAGGTTGCCGCCCTTGGAGCCGAAGCCGAATCCCCGGAAGAGCTCCTCCAGGTTCGTCTCCGGGGTCGCGCTGAGGAGCATGGGGCGGCCTGTCTCCCAGTCGACCACCCTCAGGCCCACGGGTGGCAGACTGAACGGATGGAAGAGCCCGCTTCCCTGGGGCACCTCGCCGTCCTGGTAGGTGGTGACGGGCGGGGCGCCGGTGAACAGGCCCGAGAACTCCAGCGGCGCCTCCTCATTCCCGAGTTTGGACCGCGCCTTCCTCGTCTCCCCGGCCCCCCAGTCCAGGCGGTAGATCATGCGCCCGCCCCAGATCTCCCGCCCCGACGCGCTCATGCGGCCCAGGCCGAGGCTCAGGAGGCGGTGGCGGCTCCCTTCGGCAGCCACCGCCCGCAGGGCCACCACCTTGTTCCCTTCCGGGGTCAGGTCGTACACGTAGCCCACGAAGCCGTCCTTTACCCCCGGCGGCAGGTCATCCACCCGCCGCACGTGGGCCTCGCCCAGGACCTCCAGGGCCTTGAGGGCGGCAGCATCGGAAGGCTGCTTCACCGCCTCGCGCAGGGCGGTCTCCATGCGCTTCAGGTCGCCCTGGAAGGCCCGCCCCACCTGGGCCCCCAGGCCCAGCCAGCCGACGGACACGAAGAGCGCCGTCAGCGAGAGCGCCGGCAGGAAGGAGACGAGGAGAAGGATGATCCAGAGCCGGCGCGACACCTTGAAGAGGATCTTCCGCCAGAGCCAGCGGACCCCCAGGAAGCCGAGCACCAGCGCCGCCACCCAGAAGGCCATGCCCGAGAGCGCCCACAGGCAGCCCGTCCCCGTAAGGACCCGGCTGGAGGGCACCAGCAGCCAGGGCAGGCCGCAGGCCAGGGTGATCCAGGCCCAGCGGGGGCGAAGGGACGCCAGCCCGCGGGCGAGGGAGGACTCCCGCCAGGCGCCCATCTCAGGCCATCAACATGCCGCCGTTGACGCTCAGGGTCTGGCCCGTGATGTAGCCGGCCTCCTCGCTGGCCAGGAAGGCCACGGCGGCGGCGATGTCCTCGCCCGTGCCCATGCGGCCCAGGGGGATCTGCTTGGTGAATTCCGCCTTCACGTCCTCGGGCAGGCCGGCCGTCATGGCGGTCTCGATGTAGCCGGGCGTCACGGCGTTGGCCGTCACGTTGCGGCTGGCCAGTTCCCGGGCCACGGACTTCGTGAGGCCGATGAGGCCCGCCTTGGCGGCCACGTAGTTGGCCTGGCCCGGATTGCCCATCTGGCCCACCACGGATGCGATGTTGATGATGCGGCCCCAGCGCTGCTTCATCATGGGCTTCGTGGCGGCCTGCACCGCGGCCCAGGCGCCCTTGAGGTCGGTGTCCAGCACCGCGTCCCAGTCCTCCTCCTTCATCTGGATGAGCAGCTTGTCTCGGGTGATGCCCGCGTTGTTCACCAGGATGTGGATGGCGCCGTGGCGCTCCACCGTCGTGGCGATGGCGGCCCTCACCGAGGCCGTGTCCGCAAGGTCCGCCACCACCACGTCCGCCTTCCCGCCCGCCTCCGTGATGGCGTTCGCCACCACCTGGAGGTTCCGCAGGGTCCGGGCCGCGCAGACCACCGTGGCCCCCTGGGCCGCGAGACGCTTCGCGATGGCTTCGCCGATGCCCTGGCTGGCACCGGTGACGAGGGCGACCGTGCCGTCGAGGCGGAACATGGGACCTCCGGATGCGGAAGACCCCAGTCTAGCGCGGGTTCCGGGAGGCCATTGCCTCCGGTGCCGGCCGGGTCCACCCTGGATGACCCCTCCGGAGATCCCATGCGCCGCGTCGCTCTCCTGCTCGCCCTCGCCCCCCTCCTCGGCGCCCAGGCAACGCGCTCGCCCCGCGTGGAGCGCCTCGTGGCCGCCGTGGCGGCCCCGCGGCTGCAGACCACGGTGGCGAAACTCGTCACCTTCGGGACGCGGCACACTCTGTCGGAGGCCACCTCCCCGCACCGCGGCATCGGCGCGGCCCGGGCCTGGCGCGCCGGGCAGTTCGCGGACCTGGCCAGGCTGCCCGGTTCGCGCCTCCGCCCCTTCGAGGACC
>DASVZU010000016.1:0-17403 GCA_036391515.1 Holophagaceae bacterium | reverse complement strand
TGCTCGAAGTGCCAGGGGTTGGTGTTGGAGAGGAGGCCCAGGCGGTAGCGGGGCTTCAGGGCCCGGACGAGGCGCCAGACGGGCTCGATGGGGGTGAAGATGCCCGTGAAGGCCCGGAGGAAGGCCGCCTCGGGGAAGGCGAAGCCGCAGAGGGCGGACAGGCCGGCCAGGAAGGCCGCGGAATCGATCTCGCCGGACTCGTAGGCCCGGGGCAGGTCCGATCCGGCGATCCGCCGGCCCAGCTCGGCCTGCGGCAGGCCGCAGAGGGGGGCCAGGCCCGCCAGGATGCGCCGGTTGTCGAAGGTGCAGAGGACATTGCCGAAATCGAAGATGACCGCCTCCAGGGCGGGTCCGCGGGGGGCTGGGGCGGTCGGGGGCATCCTGGCGTCCTCCGCTTCAAAGTCTCGCATTCCCGGGTGGCCGGCGTAGACTGCCGCCATGCCCCCGCCCCTGAGCAAGAGCCGCCTGCGCGCCGCATGGATCGTGGCCGTGGCGGTGGACGCCCTCCAGATCCCCGTCGAGGCCACGGGGCTCCTGGGCTGGATCGTGGGCGTGGGCCTGGACGTGGTGACGATGATCATCCTGACGGCCCTGGTGGGGTTCCACTGGGCCTTCCTCCCCTCCTTCCTCACGGAATGGATCCCCTACGTGGACTACGCCCCTCTCTGGACCCTGGCCGTGGCCCTCGCCACCCGGGGCCGGGCGGGCGCGGAGGCCGCACCCACCCTTCCCAACCACCCCTGACGGAGGTTCCCATGAAGGTGAACGTCGGAAGCGCCGACAAGGCCATCCGCATCGTGATCGGGCTGGCGCTGCTCAGCCTGCTCTTCCTGCTGGACGGCAAGGCCCGCTGGTTCGGGCTCCTCGGCCTGGTGCCCCTGCTGACGGCCTTCACGGGCTTCTGCCCGCTCTACACCCTGCTGGGCGTGAGCACCTGCTCCCGGAAGTAGGACTGGCCCTCAGTCCACCGCGGCGCCCCGGAATTCGTCCTGGTTGTGCCGGGTCTGCTCTTCCATGAGGAGCTGGGAGAGCTCCTTCTTGAGGGCGTTGAACTCGGCGGAGGCCACGTCCCGGGGGCGGGGCAGGTCGATCCGGAGGTCCCGCTTGATGGTGCCGGGCCGGTAGGTCATCACCACCGTGCGGTCTGCCAGGTAGAGGGATTCCTCGATGCTGTGGGTGACGAAGAGGATGGTCTTCTTCAGCTCCATCCACAGCCGCAGCACCTCGTCCTGGAGGTTCCGCCGGGTGAGGGCGTCCAGGGCGCCGAAGGGCTCGTCCATGAGCATGATGGGCGAATCCAGGGCCAGCACCCGGGCGATGGCCACACGCTGGCGCATGCCGCCGCTCAGGTCCTTGGGGTGGCGCTTCCGGAAGTCGTGGAGGTGGAGCAGGGTGAGCAGTTCGTCCACCTTCGCCCGGATGGCGGCCTTGGGCTGGCCCTTGATCTGCAGGCCGAAGGCGATGTTCTGCTCCACGGTCATCCAGGGGAACAGGGCGTATTCCTGGAAGACCATGCCGCGGTCGGGGCCGGGTTCCGTCACGGGCGCCCCCAGGATGTCGATGGTCCCCCCCGTGGGCAGGGAGAAACCCGCCACGGCGTTGAGCAGGGTGGACTTGCCGCAGCCCGAGGGCCCCAGCAGGCAGACGAACTCGCCCGGGGCGATCTCCAGGTCGATGTCCTTGAGGGCCGCCACCTCCTGGCCCCCGGTGCGGAAGACCTTCTGGACACCCCGGATGGAGATGTGGCTGGATCCGTTCGGGGCGCCCATCAGCTCTGCTCCAGGCCGCGGTGCCAGCGCAGCATTCGGGCGCTGAGGCGGCTCATGACGGTGTCGATGCCCAGGCCCAGGAGGCCGATGGTGAACATGCCGGCGATGATCTTGTCGGACCAGAGGTACTCGCGGGCCTCCAGGATGCGGTAGCCCAGGCCGTTGTTCACGGCGATCATCTCGGACACGATCACCACGATGAAGGCCGTGCCCATGCCGATCCGCGCCCCCGTGAAGATGTAGGGCGTGGCCGCCGGCAGGATGATGCGCGTGAACTGGGTGAGCCGGCCCGCGCCCAGGTTCCGGCCCACCCGGAGGTAGATGCTGTCCACGTTCTGCACCCCCGTCACCGTGTTCATCAGCACCGGGAAGAAGGCTCCGATGCTGATGAGGAAGATGGCCGGGGGATTGCCCAGGCCGAACCACAGGATGGAGAGCGGGATGTAGGCGATGGGCGGGATCGGCCGCAGCACCTGGATGAGGGGATTGAAGAGCCCGTTCACCAGCTTGCTGTAGCCCATGGCCAGCCCCAGGGGCAGGGCCAGGCCCGCGCCGATGAAGAAGCCCACCAGCACCCGGTACAGGCTCCCCATGGCGTCCTGGGGCAGCTCGCCGGAGAGCAGCCAGCGCCAGTAGGACCCCTGCGTGGGATCGAAAGGATCGAGCGGGCGCAGGTAGGCCCACCAGCGGGTGAGCACCTGCCCGGGCGAGGGCAGGATGGTGGCGTTCACCCACCCCTTGGTGGACAGCAGCTGCCAGAAGGCGACGGCCGCGAGGGGGACGAGGATGCCGGAGAGGGCCTTCCAGAGCTTCCGGTGCATGGACTACTTGACCCCCAGATCCTTCTTCGCCTGGGCCAGGAGGTCGAGCTTCACCCAGTCCTGGGCCTTCGGGGGTGCCGCCATGCGGCCCACGCCGTAGTAGGACATGAAGTCCGTGGTGACCTGCACGTGGGGCACGGTGATGTCGTAGGTGAAGGGCGAGTTGGCGATGGCGTCCTGGTAGTCCTCGGAGGTGATCTGGTTCTTGAAGAGGTTCTCCCGGACGTACTTCTCCGCGAACTTCGGGTCGTCGATGAACTTCTTCGTGGCCTCCACGAAGCACTTCATGAAACGGAGAGCCACGTCGCGGCGCTCCTTGTAGAGCTTCTCGGTGATGACCAGGGCCCGCACGGGTTCGCCCATGGGGGTGTCGTAGGGCTTCAGCAGTTCCACCCCGAACTTGCGGTTGATGGCCTGGGAGGCGTAGGGCTCGGACTGGCACATCGCGTCGATGTTCCCTGCCATGAGGGCCTGGTTCAGGTCCGCGAAGGGCAGGTACAGCACCAGCACGTCCTTGCCCGGCTTGTCGGACCAGGTGAGCTTGTGCTTGGCCAGCTCGGCCAGAAGCAGCAGCTCCTGGGCCCCGCCCCGGGCCACGCCCACCTTCTTGCCCTTCAGATCCCCCACCTTCTGGATGCCGAGGTTGGGCCGCACCACGATGCGGGCGCCGCCCTTGGCGAAGCCGGCCACCACATAGATGGGCACGCCCTGGGCCCGGCCCGCGATGGCGGCGTCCAGGGCCGCGGCGCTGGCGTCGATCTCACCCGCCACGATGGCCGGATTGATGTCGATGCCCTTGGGGAACATGCGCTCCTGGATCTTCAGGTTGTATTTGGCGCCGATCTCCTTCATGTAGGACACCGCGCCGTAGTGGGCGAACTTCAGGTTGCCCAGGCGCACCACGTCCTGGGCGGAGAGGCCCAGGGCCGACAGGAGGAACAGCGAGAGGAGGACTTTCGCGCGCATCTTGGACTCCGGAGGGTTGGGGCCATTCTAGAGGCAACCCGCGCCCGCGTCCCCCCGGCAATCTCCGCCCCGCAGTGGACTGGAATGCGTCTCAGCGCCGGCGTGCCACCAGCAGGTATTCCCGCCCCGCGCGGCGCGGATGGCTCCGGGCGGCCTCCGCCAGATGCAGCACCTCGAAACGGGGCTCGGCGAGCCGCCGCAGCTCGTCCATGGGGATCGCGTGGGGCGGGCCCGGACGCCCCTGTACATCGTGGAACACCACCGCCAGCCAGAGGCCGCCGGGGCGCAGATGATCCGCGCAGGCCTCGACGTAGGCCGTTCGCCGGGTCGGGTCCATGGCCACCAGGCAGGTGTGGTCGAAGAGGGCGTCCCAGGGGCCCAGGGCCGTCGTGAACCAGTCTTCCTGCACCCAGCGCACGGTGTCGCCGTAGCGGGCCCGGGCGCCCTCGAGGGCCAGCGGCGCGAAGTCCAGGCCCGTGGTGTCGAAGCCGAGGGCCGCGAGGGCGGCGGCATCGTGGCCATAGCCGCAGCCGGGCACGGCCACCGAGGCCCCCGGCGCCAGGACCGCCCGTTCCAGCGCCTCCGCCAGCACCGGCGTGGCCCGGGCCATGTCCCATTCGGGCCGCGTGCCGGCTTCGTAGTGGCGGTTCCAGTGGTCGGGATGGGAGGTCATGGCTCCAGCATGCCGCAGCCGGACCGATCTCAGAGGCCTTCGATCGAGTCCGCCCCCACGAAGGCCGCGAGTCGGCCCAGGGCCTCCTCCAGGCCCCGCATCCGGGTCTTCGTGGCCCGGATGCCGGGTTCCCACCAGAGCCCCTTCACCTCCAGGAGGTCCCGGTCGCGGTGGGTCTTGGCGTCCAGGCGGCCCACCAGGCGCCCGCCCTCGAGGATGGGCAGCACGTAGTAGCCGTACTGGCGCTTCGGCTCGGGCACGAAGGCCTCGAAGCGGTAGTCGAAGCCGAAGCGGCGCAGGGCCCGGGTGCGGTCCCGGAGGATGGGGTCGAAGGGGCAGAGGAGGCGGGTGCGGTCCGGCGCCTCCGGCAGCTTCGCCAGCCGGGCCTCCCAGTCGGCCAGGGCGTAGGCGGGACGGACTGCGCCGTCGGCATCCCCCGTCTCCACGACGACGAGGCGGCCCGCCTTCGCGGCGGCCTGGCACCAGGCCTTCGCCTCCGGGCCCTCCAGGTCATCCCAGAAATCTGCCAGTTCCTTCGGCGTGAACACCCAGAGCCGCTCGGCCGCGGTGGCGCAGGCCCACTCGAGGTGCTCGGCCGGGTCGGGGCAGGGCTGCGCGTGCTGCTCGGGGAACACCCGCTCCGTGAGGTCGTAGACCTTCTGGAAGCCCTCGCGGCGGGGGATGGCCAGCTCGCCGGCGCGCCAGAGGAAGTCCAGGGCGGCCTTCTGGGGCTTCCAGCCCCACCAGGGCCCGCGCTTCTCCGGATGCTCGAAGTCCGAGGACTTCAGCGGGCCCTCGCGCTCGATGCGGGCCTTCACGTCCGCCACCACCCGGGCCCCGTCCGTGCCCCGGAAGTGGTGCTGCCACCAGGCGTGGGCGTGAATGCGGTTCCGGTCGCGCGCGAAGCGGGGCTTCCAGTGGGGGAACCAGGCCGTGGGGATGGCGGAGGCGTCGTGAGTGAAGGCCTCGAAGAGGCTCCGCTTCTCCTCCAGCAGCTTCCGCAGCTGCTCCGGCCGGTAGCCGTCCAGGCGGCTGAAGAGCGTGAGGTCGTGGGCCCGGGCCAGCACGTTGATGGTGTCCACCTGCACGAAGCCCAGGCGCTCCACGAGGGCCTGCAGGGCGGGCACCGTGGCCCGGCGGGAGGGATCGTCCAGCAGGCCCTGGGCCCCCAGTAGGAGACGGGCGGATTCAGATGCGGGCAGGAGGGGCAGGTGGCGGGGCATGGCCCCCAGGCTACAGCCGGAACCGCTGGACGAGCACCCGGAGGCCGTCGGCCACCCGGGAAAGGTCCTCCGCCGTCCGGGTGATCTCCGTGACCGTGGCCGCCAGCTCCTGGGTGGCGGCGGCGTTCTCGTCGAGCCTGCCGGAGGTCTGATCCATGAGGCCTCCCACCTCCCGGCCGGTGGCCTCCTGTTCCCGGCTCAGGCCGGTGACCCCCTGGACCTGCTGGGACACCTCGTCGATCCTCACGCGGATGGAGTCCAGGCGCCGGAGGGTGTTCGCGACGCTCTGGATGCCCTGGGCGACCGCCTGCTCCGTCAGGTCCGTGAGGCCCCGGATCTCGGAGGCTGCCGTGGCGCTGCGCTCCGCGAGCTTGCGCACCTCCTCGGCGACCACGGCGAACCCCTTGCCCTGGCTGCCGGCCTTCGCGGCTTCGATGGCGGCGTTGAGGCTCAGGAGGTTGGTCTGGCGGGCGATCTCCTGGATTACCTGGACGGCCTGGAGGATCCGGCCTGTGGCCTCCCGGATGGCCGCCATGCCGCCCTCGGCCTCCCGTCCGGCCTGGGCCCCGTCCTCGGTGTCCCGGGCGGCGGCGCGGGTGCGGGCCTCGGAGGCCGCGGCGTTCTGGTCCAGGCGGGCGATGCTGGCGCCCAGGCGGCCGATGGCCTCCTGCACGCCGGTGCCGGCCTGGCGTAGGTCTTCGCCCACGCGGGCCGTGTCCTCGACGGTGTGCTGGATCTGGTCGGCGCTGGCGGCGAGCTGGGTGGCGCCGGAGGCCACGGCCTGGGAGGCCGATTCCACCTCCCGGAGGGCGGCGTTCAGGCGGTTCACCATTCCGTTGAAGGTCCGGGCCAGCGCGCCGATCTCGTCCCCGGCGGCCGCCTCGGCCCGGGCGGTGAAGTCCCCTTCCGCCACGCGGGTGAGGGAGCCGCTCAGGTCCGCCAGGGGACGGAGGATGATGCGCCGCACGAAGTAGGCGATGAGCCCTCCCATCAGGAGGAGCGTGGCCAGGCCCACCACGCCGGCCGTCCACTGGAACCGGCGCTCCTGCTGGACGATCCCGGCGGTGGAGCGGGAGATGCCGAACACCGCCACGAAATCGCCGACCTTGCGCCCCTCAAGGCCGGTGACGCCGAGGGCCTGGTGGCAGGTCTGGCAGCCCTCCTGGAGGCGGCCCGGAGCCACCACGTAGCTCCAATCTGCGCCATCCGGCCCCGTGTAGCTCCCCGTGTAGCTGTCGAGCTGCGGCTGGGCCTGGAAGGCCTGGACGGCGGCCCGTTCGACCTGCCCCTCCGGGCCCGGGGACAGCTGGTCCAGGAGCACCCGGTGGTAGGTCATCCCCTCCTTCTTGCAGTAGGCCTCGGCCTCCCAGTGCAGCATGTAGCGGGAGTTCGTGCCGATGGCCCTCAGGTTGTCCTCGAAGTCCCGTTGGGTCCGGTCCGTCTGCGCCCGGCCCACCAGCAGGGTCAGCGTGGCGAACAGCGCCAGGAGCGCGAAGCCCACCGGCAGGAAGAACTTGAGGGCGAGGCTTCGGTGTCGCACGGGGGCTCCAGGGCCGGCAGGCCGGATCCCCCTGTTTCGACAGGATCATCTATGGTCGATAAATTCCAGATCGGTGACTTCCATCAATTGTCGATTCCAACAATTCGATGAAGTCCTTCAGATGCGGGCCGCCAGCTCCGCCCCCTGCCGGATGGCCCGCTGGGCGTCCAGTTCGGCGGCCAGGTCGGCGCCGCCGATGAGGTGGACGGGGCGGTCCAGGGCCCGGAGGGGCTCCACCAGCTCCCGCTGGGAGAGCTGGCCGGAGCAGTTGATGACGTGGTCCACGGCCAGGCAGCGGGGTTCGGCGCCCTCGCCCTCGCGGATCCACAGGCCCCCGTCGTCGATGCGGACGTAGGCCACGCCGCCGATCATCTTCACCTTCATGGCCTTGAGGCTGGCGCGGTGGATCCAGCCCGTGGTCTTGCCCAGGTTCGCGCCCATGCGGTCTGTCTTGCGCTGGAGGAGGAACACCTGCCGCGCGGGCTTCGGGGGCTCGGGCCGCTCCAGCAGGCCGCCCCGGTGGGCGTGGGCGCCATCCACGCCCCAGGCCTGCAGGTAGCGGGCGGTGTCCGGCTCCTGGCCCTGCTCCACCAGGAACTCCGCCACGTCGAAGCCGATGCCTCCGGCCCCGATGATGGCCACTTTCGCACCCGCCGTGCGGCGGCCCAGCAGCAGGTCGGGGTAGGAGATCACCTTGGGATGGTCGATGCCGGGGATGTCGGGATGGCGGGGCACCACGCCCGTGGCCAGGATGATCTCGTCGAAGTCCGCCAGCAGCTCTGGCGTGGCGGGGGTGCCCAGGCGCACCTCCACGCCCGCCGTGGCGAGGCGCCGGCCGAAGTAGCGAAGGGTCTCGTAGAACTCCTCCTTGCCCGGCACCCGCTTGGCGATGTTGAGCTGGCCGCCCAGCTCCGGCGCGGCCTCGAAGAGGGTGACCAGGTGGCCCCGCTCCGCCGCGTGGCACGCGAAGCTCATCCCGGCGGCGCCGCCGCCGACCACGGCGAGGCGCTTGGGCGCCACGGTGTGCTCGAAGGTCAGTTCCGTCTCGTAGCAGGCCCGGGGGTTCACCAGGCAGGTGCAGCGCTTCTGCTGGAAGACCAGGTCGAGGCAGCCCTGGTTGCAGGCGATGCAGGTGTTGATGTCGAGGGCGCGATCCTCCTCGGCCTTCTTCACGAACTCCGCGTCCGCCAGCAGGGGCCGGGCCATGCTCACCATGTCGGCGCAGCCCGAGGCCAGGATCTCCTCGGCCACCTCGGGCGTGTTGATGCGGTTGGTAGTGATGAGGGGGAGGTCCACCTCGCCCTTCAGCCGCTTCGTCACCCAGGCGTAGGCGCCGCGCGGCACCATGGCGCCGATGGTGGGGACGCGGGCCTCGTGCCAGCCGATGCCGGTGTTGAGGATCGTGACCCCCGCGGCCTCGAGGGCCTTGGCGAGCTGCACCACCTCCTCCCAGCTGCTCCCGTCGGGCACCAGGTCCAGCATGGAGAGGCGGAAGATCACGATGAAGTCCGGGCCCACCGCGGCCCGCACGGCCTTCACCACCTCCACCGGGAAGCGCATGCGGTTCTCGTAGCTCCCGCCCCAGCCGTCCGTGCGGCGGTTGGTTCGGGCGGCGATGAACTGGTTGATGAGGTAGCCCTCGCTGCCCATGATCTCCACGCCGTCGTAACCGGCGCGCTGGGCCAGCCGCGCACAGGCGGCGTAGTCCCGGAGGGTCTTGCGGATGCCGCGCTCCGAGAGGGCCGAGGGCTTGAAGGGGGTGATGGGGCTCTTGAGGGCCGTGGGGGCGACGCTCAGGGGGTGGTAACTGTAGCGCCCGCCGTGGAGGATCTGCAGGGCGATCTTCCCGCCGGCGCGGTGGACGGCCTCGGTGACCACGCGGTGCTTCCGCACCTGCCAGGGCCAGGAGAGCTGGGCGCCGAAGGGCGTGAGCCGCCCTCGCAGGTTGGGGGCGATCCCGCCCGTGACGATGAGCCCCACGCCTCCCCGGGCCCGCTCGGCGTAGAAGGCGGCCATCTTGGCGAAGCCGTCCTTGGCTTCCTCCAGGTTCGTGTGCATGGAGCCCATGAGCACGCGGTTGCGGAGGGTGGTGAAGCCCAGGTCGAGGGGTTCGAGCAGGTGCGGGTAGGCCACGGGCGCTCCGGGGGGATCCGGCCAGTGTAGGGCCTTCGCCCGCCTACCCTAAGCCAGGCCGGCTGCCTACCAGCCCCGGAACTGGGATTGATACACCGCGCGGATGTGGGCCATCCGCGCCGCGAGCGCCTCCGCATGGTCCGCCCGGCCAAGGAACCGCGCCAGCTGCTCGGCCCGGTGGAGGCTGGCCAGGGCGTCCTCGAAGGCCTCCTTCGGCCGGGGGGCTTCGTACATCCGGTCGTAGGCGGCCTCCCCCGCGGCTTCCGAGGCCGCCAGGTCCGATTCCGCCTGGGCCAGCTGCTCATGGCCGCCGACCAGGGGACCGGGCTCGACTCCGCTGAGCCGGACGCTGTTCGAGGCGGCGTCGAAGGTCAGCCAGGGGCAGGGGCCCAGGGGTCCCCGGCCCGAGGCGGCCAGGCACAGGTCTGCCCAGGTCCCGTCGGGGGTCTGGGCCCGGAGTCCGGCGTCCTCCCACCGGTCCATCACCGTCTGGGCGTACTCCCAGTCCATGGAGGTTTCGCACCAGAGGTCGGGATCGAACCAGCAGGTGTCCAGGAAGAAGCCTTCGGCGGGCGGGAGCGTGCCCATCCACGGGGGGAGATCCGGGCAGCGGGCGAAGGCCGAGCGCGGCACGATCACCGTGAGGAACTGGAGGCGGAGGGCCACGGGGAACCTTGGGACAGGGACGAGCCTACTCGGTCTTCTCCACCACCAGCGTCATCCGCGTGACCACGGCGGCGATGGCGCCCACGGCCGCGAAGACCGGGAGCAGGGCCGCGCCCACCAGGCCCAGGGTGAGGGGGATCTCGATGAGGGTCTTCCCCTCCTCGTTCTTGAGGGTGATCCGCCGGATGTTGCCCTGGTGGATCAGCTCCTTGATCTTGTCGAGGACCTTGCCCCCCTCGAGCTTGAACTCCTCGGTGCGCGTGCGGTCTCCATCCATGGGGGCTCCTTTGCCTGAGGAAGGGGCTACGGTCCAGGCCGGCGCCGGGATTACGTCCTGGGTTCCCGCTTGCGGAGCACTTCGGGGAACATCTCCTGGGCGCAGTCGGGGCAGATGCCGTGGGAGAAGTCGGCCTCGGAACGCTCGGTGATGTACTGCTCCAGCTGGTTCCAGTAGCCCTTGTCGTCCCGGATCTTCTTGCAGTGGGCGCAGATGGGGAGCAGCCCGGAGAGCTGCTTCACGTTGACCAGGGCCTCCGACAGCTCCTCGTTCCGGACGCGCAGTTCCCGGGTGCGCAGCGCCACGACGGCCTCCAGCTCGGCCTTGCTGCGGGCCAGCGCCGCCAGCCGGAGCCGGAAGAGGCCGTACATGCCGGTGAGGGCCGCCAGGATCGCCAGGGTGGTCGCCCACCATCGCTTCCACCAGGGGGACAGCACGGTGAAGTCGAGGCCCTCGGCGGTCCCGAAGGGGCCGTCACCGTTGGCCGCCCGCACCTCGAACCGGTAGCGTCCCCCGGGCAGGGCCGGATAGCGGACCGTGCGCCCCTCGGCCTCGTGCCAGTCCTCCTCCAGCCCCTGAAGGCGGACCTGGAACCTCAGGGCGCGCTCGTTCACGAAGGATGGCGCGGCGAAGTGGAACTCGAAGGTGGCCTCGCGGGAGGGCACGGGACCGAAGTCCCCGAAGGGGGGGGCCATCCGCCGCGCCCCTTGGACCACCTGAAGGATGCGTGCTTCGGGCGAGCCGGTGGGTGCCTGCGGGCCCCCGGTGTCGTAGCGCACCAGGCCGTTGGCCGTGCCCACCCAGATGCTCTCTCCCTCGGCCAGGAGGGAGAGGATCGCGCAGTCCTCGCTGGCCATGCCTTCGTCCCGGCCCACGTGGACGGGCGGATCCAGGCGGTCCAGGCCCTGGTCCGTGCTCACCCAGGTGTGGCCGAGCCGGTCAACCTGGATGGCGTAGATGAGGTTCGTGCGGAGCCCGTGGCCCTTGGTCCGCTGCTCGAGGATCTTGAGGTGGCCATCCTCCAGGCGCACCCGGGTGAGGCCGTGGGGTTCCTGGTAGTGGATCCAGGCGCTGCCGTCCGGCAGGAAGGCGGCCCCGTAGACCGTGAAGGTCCGGAGGCCATCGCGGTCGGTAAAGAAGCGCCAGCGGCCTTCCGGCTCGCGCACGAGGAGGCCGGCCGTGGTGCCCACCCAGAGCCGGCCCTGCGGATCCTCGCTGAACTGGTAGGCCCCCAGGGCGGGGAGGCCGGCCACCGCCGGGCCGGCCTCCTGCACCAGCCGCCGGCCTGCCGGATCCCACCGGAGAACCCCGTAGCGGGTGCTGCCGAGCCAGACCCCCCCCTGGCGATCCTGGAAGACGGTGTTCACCTCCCGGCCCAGGTCCCCCAGGGGGGCGATCTCGGCCTCCCGCTGGCCGGGCCTCAGCCACAGGGTGGGACCCACGGTGGTGACCATCCAGAGGGTGCCGGACCGGTCCTGGGCCAGGCACTTGATGCGCCGCCCGCCCGTGCCGGGGATGCTCTCCAGCCCCCCGGCTCCCAGGCGGGCCGCGCCGCCGTCCGTGGCCACCAGCAGGCGGCCCTCCTGGTCGTGGGTGATGTACCACACCACCTCGCCGAAGGCGCCGTGGGACAGGGTGAAGTTCCGCACCCGCCCCTGTCCCTGCAGGCGGGCCAGGGCAGGACCGAGCACCCACAGGGTGCCCTCCCGGTCCCGGAAGACCGTGCGAACCCAGCGGAAGGGGAGGCCCACGGAGGCATCCAGGTACTCCGAGCGCTCCCCCATGAGGTGGAGGGCCCCGTCCTGGGTGGGCAGCCACAGGGAGCCGTCCCGGTCCAGGAAGGGGCTGCCGCTGGTGGTGAGGGTGGCCTTGAGGCGGCGGGATTCGTCCTGGAACCGGGTCCCGCCGGGCGGCAGCATGAACAGCCGGAGGCCGGCGCCGGCCCAGATGCGGCCCGCCCCATCCTCCGTCACGAGGCTGATGCCCCCGGCGGGCAGCCCCTCGGCCGGACCCCAGCGGCGGGTGGAGCCATCGGGATAGAGCGCCTGGATGCCCTCCGGACCGGCGAGGAAGAGGCTCCCGCTGTGCGACCCCTCGGCGAGGGACCCAGCGCCGCCCTGCATGCGTTCGGGAAGGGGCTTGAAGTGGACGCCGCCCTGCTGCACGTACCGTCCCTGCCGGGTGGCGACCCACACGCGGCCCTGGTGATCCTGGGCGATGAAGGTGGGGACGGTGCCCACGGGTTCCTTGCCGAAGACCGCCGGTTCGAAGCGGCCGTCCCGGAAGTGGACCAGCCCGCGCAGGGTACCCACCCATACGCCCCCTTCGGGATCGGGCAGGATGTGGGACACGTAGGCGGAGGGGAGGCCATCCTCCAGGCTCCAGTGGCGGCACTGGCCACCCTCGTAGCGGAGCAGGCCATTCTCCGTCCCCAGCCATAGGAATCCGTCCCGGTCCTGGGTCAGGCAGAGCACGGCCCCGGAGGGCAGCCCCTGCTCAGGGCCGAGGATCGCGAAGGGACGCCGTCCCCCCGACTGGGCGGGGAGGGGGAATGCCGCCAGCGCGGCCATCAGGATCGGCAACAGCCATCGCTTCGAGCACATCTTCAAAGCCAGCATAGCCGCCTCATCGGCAGGGAAGGGACGGGTCCCCAGGAGTGGACGGGTCCACTCCCGGAATCACCCCAGAACCACATTCCAGTCCAGTGCTGCCTGGTCGGGTTTTCCCCGGGGGCTTCAGGCTGGCGCAGGCTCTGCCGATGGGGAATCCAGGCATCTTGACTGTGTTTACACCGACCGGCTATCCAGGGGAACGATCACGCCTCCCCCGCCCCCACCCTCGTCTCCCCAGGAATCCCCCTTGGCGATGCCTTACCCCCCCCATTCCGGTTCTACCGTCTCCCGCGGTCGCGGGGGGTGTTCGTGAACAACCTCCAGGGGCTCATCCAGAGCATCAGCCTTTCCGACGTGGTGCAGCTGCTCCACATGAACCGCAAGACCGGCATCTTGCGGGTCCAGAACGGCCGCTTCAGCGGGGCGTTGCACGTGAGCGGCGGCGAGGTGGTGCACGCCGAGTCGGGGCAGACCATCGGCGAGGTCGCCGCGTTCGAGCTCATGACCTGGGACCGGGGCGAGTTCGAATTCGTGACGGGCGCCGTCAAGCCCGTCGGCAGCATCCGGCGCTCCGTGCCCGACCTGCTCATGGAGTCCGCGCGCACCCTGGACACCCGGCGCCGGCTGAGGGCCTACTTCCCCACCCTGGATGCCGTGCCCTGGACCTACCTGCCCGAGCCCGCGCTCACCTCGGGCCTCAACCTGTCGGCCGAGGCGCGGAAGGTGATCCCCCACTTCGACGGCTACCACGATTTCCACCAGGTGATGGCCGCCACCCAGCAGAACGAGGTGGCGGTGCTGGAGGCGGCCTTCGTCCTCCTGGAGGCCGACCGCCTCAAGACCTTCGAACCTTCCGTGCCCCTTGCGATCGCCCCCCTGAAGGCCCGCCTGTTCAGCAAGGCGGCCCACGTGGAGGTGGGGGTCATCCACGAGTCGCGCTGGCGGGGCCTCCAGCCCTACAGCCACGGCCTCATCTCCCAGGTGCGGATCCAGTGGCGCGGCGGCGTGGCCCAGGAGGCCGTCCGGTTCAACGCCGGCCTGGCCGATGGCGTGATCGCTGTGCCGGAGTCCTTCCTCCCTGGCTGGGGCGTCGATCCGTCCTCGCTCGTGGTGGTGCGTCCCGCCCGCTGAAGCCGCGCCGTCCCCCTCTTCCCGCCTTCCCACTCCGGAGCAGGACATGGTCCACACCATCGCCGATCTTTTCTACGAGGCCTGCGCCTTCCAGTCCGCGGACGCCTTGGCCTACCGCCGGGGCGGCACCTACGTGCCCATCTCCCACAGGGAACTGCAGGCCCGGGTGGAACGTCTGGCCCTGGCCCTGGAGGCTCGCGGCCTGAAGGCGGGGGAACCCGTAGCCCTTGTGTGCGAGAACCGGCCGGAGTGGGCCGTCGTGGACTACGCCTGCGCCATCTCCGGCCTGCCCACGGTGCCGGTCTACCCCACCCTGAACGCGCCCCAGACGGCCTTCATCCTGAAGCACGCGGAGACCCGCATCGTCTTCTGCTCCACGCCGGACCAGGCGCGGAAGGCCCTGACCGCCAAGGGACCCGACAGCGCCCTGGCCACGGTGGTCCAGATGGACGGCATCCCGGTGGATCCGGCCGTGGTCCCCTTCACCACCCTCATGGCCGAGGGGGAGGCCCTGGAGGCCCGCCGGGGCGAGGTGCGGACCTGGGCCCGCCAGCGCAAGCCCGAGGACCTGCTGACCCTCATCTACACCTCCGGCACCACGGGGGATCCCAAGGGCGCCATGCTCACCCACGGGAACCTGGTCTCCAACGTGGAGCGCACCCTGGAGCTCATCCAGATGAAGCGGGGGGACCGCTGCCTGTCGTTCCTCCCCCTCTCCCACATCCTGGAGCGCATGGCCGGGCACTACGCCATGATGCGCATCGGCGCCAGCATCTATTACGCGGAGAGCATCGCCACGGTGGGGGACGACCTCCAGGCCACCAGGCCCACGCTCATCATCAGCGTGCCTCGCATCTACGAGAAGATCTACGCCCGGGTCCGGGAGGGCGTGGCCTCCAGCAGCTTCCTCAAGCGGTTCATCTTCCACTGGGCCATGTGGGCCGGCGAGATGTCCGTGCCCTACCTCTACGAGAAGCGGAACATCCCCCTCTGGATCCAGTTCCAGCTCTGGTGGAGCCGGCACCTGGTCTTCCACAAGATCCTGGCGAAGACCGGCGGGAACATCCGCTTCGCCATCAGCGGCGGCGCGCCGCTCTCGCCCAAGGTCATGGCCTTCTTCTGGGCCATCGGCCTGCCCATCACCGAGGGCTACGGCCTCACGGAGACGAGCCCCGTCATCTCCTTCAACCGCTTCGGGGAAGTGGCTCCCGGCAAGGTGGGCCGCCCCATCTACGACACCTGGCAGGGCCGCCCCTACGTGAAGATCGCCCCGGACGGCGAGATCCTCTGCCAGGGGCCGAACGTGATGAAGGGCTACTGGAAGAACCCCGAGGCCACGGCCGAGGCCTTCGACGCCGACGGGTACTTCCGCACCGGGGACATCGGCGAGCTCGATGCCCGGGGCCTGCTCAAGATCACGGACCGCAAGAAGGAGATCATCGTCACCAGCGGCGGCAAGAAGGTCGCGCCCCAGCCTATCGAGGAGCTCCTCAAGACCGACAAGTTCATCACCCAGGCGGTCCTGCTCGGCGACCGGCGGAACTTCATCTCCGCGCTCATCATCCCCAACTTCGACAGCCTCTACCGCTGGGCCCAGCACCACAAGATCGCCTACAGCAGCAGCCGCGACCTGGTGGCGCGCCCCGAGACCGCGCAGATGCTCATGGAGCGGGTGGAGCAGATCAACCAGCAGCTCTCCAACTTCGAGCGGGTGAAGAAGATCGCCGTGCTGGACCACGAGCTGAGCCTGGAGACCGGCCAGCTCACGCCCAGCCTCAAGGTGAAGCGGCGCGTGGTGAACGAGATGTACGCCACGCTCATCGAATCGCTCTACAAGGAAGGCTGATCCCGGGCGTTCAGCCTCTCGAGGGGCCCTTCAGCTCGATGACGTTGCCTTCCGGATCCCGCAGGTACGCCGAGGGCCCCCGGCCCTCGGCACCGTAGTTGTCGTGGACCTCGCTCAGCGTCACCCCGTGGGCGGCGAAGCGGGCCCGCAAGGCGGCCTCGTCGAAGGGTTCGATGCGCAGGCAGAGGTGGTCCAGGTTCCGGCCTTCCGCGCCCGGGGCCGCCCCGCCGGTCCTCCCCAACGGTCCGGAGACGGCGATGAGGTCGAGCATGGAGCGCCCGGCCCGCAGGTGGACCAGGCCCAGTTCCGGCACCCGGCGGTCCAGGGCCAGGCCCAGCACCCGCGTGTAGAAGTCCACCAGCCCTTCCAGGTCGGTGGCGCGGAGCACCAGGTGGTCGAGGCCGAGGATCTGCATGGGGGTTCCCTCCGGGGATCGCCAGCATAGCCGGGGTGGGCCCCACAGGCCCCGCTGCGATCAGGCGGTGACGAGCAGGTGTCGGGCCAGCCAGGTCTGGAAGCGGCCCAGCGCCAGGGCCAGGTGGAGGCAGAGGGGGATCAGGGCGAGGCCGGCCAGGCCGCAGAGGGCCACGGCAAGGACCGGGTGGTCCAGGAACCAGGCGGGGGCGGCCACATCCAGGGCGAGGGGACCGTGGAACAGCATGGCCACGGGAACGGCGGCCAGCGCCAGGCCCACGGAGAGCAGCGTGACCAGGAGGGTGAAGTAGCCGACGCCCAGGGGCAGGAGCAGCAGGAAGTAGAGCAGGCTGGTCCAGGTGCGGCGGTCGCGGACCAGGGCCTTCAGGCGGGCCAGCCAGCCCTCCCCGGGCGGGAGCAGGGGCGGGGCCCCGGAGCCGTCGCCCGCCACCAGGAGGCCGAGCAGGTGCCGCTCGCCCACGGCGAGCAGCCGGGCACCGGCCAGGAAGGCCACCGCCACCGGAATTCCGATGATCAGGATGGCCAGGCCCAGGCTGAGGGAGATCCCCGTCACAGCGTAGGTGAAGGCCAGGATCCCCGTGGCGAGGGACAGGAGCAGGTAGAGCAGGGTGCTCCAGGCCCGGCGGCAGGCCAGCACCTGGAAGAAGCCAGGGTGGGAAGGGGATTGCAGGGGCATGGGACCTCCCGGGGCCTCTCCAATCTAGGGATGATCGCGCCTGCCCGGGGTCGGGAACCGGCGAACCCTCGATCCGGGCCGGGGAAGGCCCAGGGCCCCCGGCCGTCAGGCGCCTTCGTAGCAGGGGCCCGTCTCGCGCACCTCGACGGTGGCCCACTCGGCGGCAGGGCAGGCCTGGGCGATGGCCACCGCCTCTTCCCGGGTCCGGCAGGTGAGGTAGAAGAAGCCGCCGACCATCTCCTTGGATTCGGCGAAGGGGCCGTCGAGCAGCGCGGATTTGCCGTCCCGCACCTGCACGCGGACGCCTTCGCGATCGGAGTGGAGCGAACTGGTGATCTTGAGCAGGCCCCGGCTCTGGAGGTCTTCCGCGAAGCGCAGCATCCGCTCGTAGACGGCGCGCCCGGCCTCCTCGCCGCGCTCCGCGCGCTGCCCGCGAGGTTCCAAGATCAACAGCATGTATGGCATCGGGCTCTCCTGGTGGGGTGTTCCTGAGATCCGGGCTGCGGGATCAGGTGCTGCAGCAGGTGGCAGCGCGCCTAAGCAGAAAATCGCGATCTCGGGTGTTGCGGGTGAGCGAGGCGGCCTGCTCGAAGGCCGCTTTTGCTTCTTCCGCGAGGCCGAGCTTAGCGAGCAAG
>DASVZU010000015.1:0-12016 GCA_036391515.1 Holophagaceae bacterium | reverse complement strand
CGGATGAGGAAGTACATCTTCCGCAGTTCCACCTGCATGAAGTTCGAGGCGTTCTGGTAGGCCATCTGGGTGCGGGCCATCAGCATGTTCTCCCGGTCCAGGCTCACGTCGTTCCCGTCGTTCCGCTCGGAATCCGGGCGGACGGGATCGGTGGTGGCGGGGTAATCGGCGCTGCGGTCGCCCTGCAGGTGCATGGGATTGGTCCGGGCCAGGGCAGTAGGCGATTGCTGCCCAGCGTCCGAGGCCAGGGCGGCCTTGAGGGCCCCCTCGAAGTCGAAGTCCCGGGTGCGGTAGCCCGGGGTGTCGATGTTCGCCAGGTTGGAGGCGATGAGGGTCTGGCGCTGGGAGGCCAGGGTCAGGCTCCGGTCCATGAGCTGGATCATGGGGTTGCCGCTGACGAGATCGAACATGGAGCACCCTGCAGATTGGGCCGGGTCCTCCCGGCCTCCGGGAGGGTGGATGCAGCCCCCGTGCCGGACCGGGGGCGGGGCCGGCCCGAAGCTGCCGACGGCACCGAAGTGGGGACCTTGTGGGAAGTTGGCCGTCCCTTGCTACACTGGCGTCCTCATTTCGAGGCCCCCATGATCATGAACAGTCGCAAGCACAACGATGTCCTGATCCTCCTGCCGGAGGGGAAGATCACCCTGGGGGACGGCGACCAGGAGTTGGGTGAGGCGGTGCGCACGGCCCTGGCCAACGGCTCCCGCAAGATCGTCATCAACTTCAGCAAGGTGAGCTACCTGGATTCCTCGGGTGTGGGCGAGCTGGTGGGCTGCTACACCTCCATCAAGGGCAAGGGCGGGGAGCTGCGCATCTGCGGCATGAGCCCCAAGATCTTCGGACTCATCAAGATGACCAGCCTTCACTCGGTCTTCGAAGTGAAGGACACCGAGGACGAGGCCCTCGCCGGGTTCTGAGGCGGTGCGCGCCCGCGCCGCCCTCGGATGCGCCCTGCTGGCCCTGGTTCAAGCCAGGGCGCAGGGCGTTTCCACGTCGACGCCCCTGGTCCTGAAGGCCATCCGGGTGGAAGGCGGTGGCGGGGATGACCAGCGCTTCGCCAGGGCCGCCCTGGGCCTGGAACCGGGCCATCCCGTGGACGCGGCCGCCTTCCGGAAGGCCCTGGAGGCAGTCCGTCTGGTGGACCGTTTCGCATCGGTGGATGGCCTCCTGGATCCCGATGGCACTGCCCGCATCCGTCTCGTGCCCCTGGTCCCCCTGGCCACGTGGGCCTGGGATGGGGATCCCCTGCCTGCGCCCTTCCGCAAGACCCTCCTGCCCGAGCTGGAAAAGGGGCAGCGGTTGGGCCCCCTGCGGCTGGAGACCTTCCGGGCCCTGGCTGAGCAGCGGCTGCGGGAGGGGGGCTATCCGAAGGCCGAGGTCCGGGCCCAATCCGGGGAGGGCGGCCGGACCCTCCGGATCACGGTGACGCTGGGACCGGCGGCGCTCATCCCTTCGGCCAGGATCGAGGGACACCCCTCCCCGTACAAGCCCGAGGCCCTCCTGAAGGTCGCAGGGATCCGGCCAGGCCGAACGCTCTGGACCGCGGGCCTTCCCCGGGAGGCCGAACGCCGCCTGCGGACGAGGTTCGTGAAGGACGGGCACCTCGAGGGCTCGGCGACGGTGCGGCCCGCGGACGGGGCCGGCGGCGAGGCGGTGATCGAGGTGGAGCCCGGGCCGAAGGTGAAGCTGAAGGCCGAGGGACTGAGCCTCTTCGGCCCCCTCCTCGGCCGCCCACGACTCACCGACTTCGTGCCCCTGGCGCGTGCGGACCGGTACTCCCCCAGCCTCCTCGAGGAGGGCAGCGGGCGCATCGCCACCTACTTCCGGGACCAGGGCTACCCCGAGGTGCGGGTCACCTACGATCGCCGCGTCATCCGGGGATCGGCGGAGCGTCCCGAGGCGGTGACCATCACCTACCGCGTGGTGCCCGGACCTCAGCGGCTCATCCGGAACGTCCGCGTCGAGGGCAACCGCGAGCTGCCCGAAGAACAGCTCCGTTCAGCCCTGCAGCTGCCCCGGCGCTATTTCTTCCTGTCCCCCCAGGCCAAGGGGGAGACCATGCGGTCCCTGGAGGACCGCCTCACGGCCATCTACCTCCAGCGGGGCTTCCCCGAGGTGCGGGTGCGGCGCCGGGTGGAGGCGAACAAGGACGGCTCCGTGGATGTGCGACTGGTGGTGCGGGAGGGACGGCAGCGCTTCCTCCGCGAGCTGGTGCTGGACCTTCCGCAGGACGCGGGCTTCCCTCCGGAACGCCTGGAGGGGAGCCTGCTCCTGGCCCTCTCGGATCATCCCGTGCCCCTCAAAGGGGGACCTGGGCGGCGCTATGGCTCCGACCGGCTCCACCTGATGGGCAGCCACGGCACGCTGGAATCCGCACCGGGCCAGGTCCGGCTGCTGTTCGACCGGCCCCTTCCCCTCGTGCGGAACGACCTGGCCCTGGTGGTTTCCGACCTCCGGCAGCGGCTGTCGTCCCTGGGATCGGCCAATCCCCAGGTGCGCATCGCCTTCGAGGACGACGACACCCAATCCGTGGTACGCATCCAGGTGCCGCCGCAGCCCCTGGACCACCTGCACCGGGTGGTCGTCCAGGGCAGTGACCGCACCCGGGCCGAGGCTGTGCTTCGGGAGGTGGCCTCCCCCGCGGAGGCCCCCCTGGATCCCCTGAGGCTGGACGAGTCCCAGGTGCGCATCGCCGGGCTGGGGGCCTTCCAGCGGGTGGACTTCCTCGGCGTCTCCGACCTGCCGGGCCAGAAGGACCAGGGCTGGCGGCGCGGCGACATGGCCCTCCAGCTGCAGGAGCGCAATCCCTGGGTCTTCACGGAATCCTTCGGCTACGACAAGACCCAGGGCTACCACTTCGGCCTGAACACCCAGCGGCTCAACGTGGGCGGCATGGGCCGGACCCTGGATTTCGGGGTGCGCGCCGGCGACCAGACCCTGCGGATCCCCGCCCTGCGGCGGGCCTTTCCCACGGGCGATGTGAAGCGCTCCCTGGACAGCTACAGCGTGGGCTACACCGATCCCTGGTTCCTCCCCGGCGCCCTGGATTCGTGGCTGCCCAGCCGCACCCGGATGCACATGGAGGGCGCCTACATCGAGGAGGCCCGGGCGGCCTTCTTCGCGCGGCGGCGGCAGTTCACCTCGAGCCTGGAGTGGAAGCTGAGCCCGGTCCAGTCGGTGAGCCTGGGCTACCGCTTCGAGCGCGTGGAGGTGGGCGCCAACACGGATGCCAACAACAAGCCGCTGCTCTCCGACCAGGACCTGTTCCTCCTGGCCCGGACGCCGGCCCGCAGCATCATCTCGTCGCCCTTCCTCCAGGTGATCGTGGATCGCCGGGACAAGCCCTACGATCCCACCGAGGGCACCTTCTTCACCGCCCGGCTGGAGCTGGCCAACCAGCTCTTCGGCACCAGCGCCAACAGCAGCTTCGTGAAGCTGGACCTGCGCCACCAGTGGAACTGGCCCGTCGGGTTCCGCGCGGAGCACGGGGTGGTGAGCGCCGGCGTGCGCCTCGGCCTGGCGCGGCCCACGGCCCAGTCCGCGGAGGATCTCCCCCTCACCGAGCGCTTCTTCGGGGGCGGGCCTTATTCCGTCCGTGGCGTCGAACCCGACATGCTCGGCGAGATCCTCCGGCCCACCAGCCAGAGCGGCGCCGCCCTCCCGCAGATCATCCCCTTGGGCGGGCAGGGCCTTGCGGTGGTGAGCCTGGAATACCGGTTCCCCTTCATCGGCCAGAGCGTGTGGGGCGAAGTCTTCGCCGATTCCGGCCAGGTCTACCGAAGCCTCCGTTCGGAGCGGATCCCCGTCGATTCCACCACCACCCTGCAGATGAGCCCCGCTTCCTCCCCTTGGCTTCCCGCAGTCTCCGGCTCCCTCCCCGTAAAGGGGCAGGAGACCCGGCCGCCCTTCCCGCCCTTCCGGACCACCCTCGGGATCGGGTTCATCCTCAAGCTGGGCTTCCCCCTCAAGCTGGAGTACGCCGCCGACTGGAAGCGCATCCTGGGGCGGCCCCGCAGCCAGGACGAGCAGGACACTCAGCTCAAGAGCCTGCTCATCTCCGCCGGGTTCCAGTTCTGAGGACGGTGGATCGGGGCTAGCATCGTCTCCCATGAAGGGTCGATCCGCCTGCCTCCTCCTCGCCTCGCTCGCGGCCCTGGCCGGTCCCCCCTTCCGGACGGACGATCCGGAGCCGGTGGAACCGGGCCACCTGGAGTTCTACGTCTTCGGCGCAGGGCAGCGCGTCCCGGGAGACAGCTCGGGCGTAGGCCCAGCCCTCGAGTTCAACTACGGCATCCTGCCCGACACCCAGTTCCACGTGGTGGTGCCCTGGGCCTTCGACCGGCCCCGGGACGCGCCCGGCCAGGCGGGGCTGGGCGACATGGAGCTGGGCGTGAAATTCCGGTTCCTCCACGAGACGGACGGGCGGCCCCAGATCGGCGTCTTCCCCCTGGTCGAGCTCCCCACCGGGGACGGGGCAAGGGGCCTGGGCGCGGGCCATACCCAGGTGTACCTGCCGGTCTGGATCCAGAAGGGCTGGGGCCCCTGGACCACGTACGGCGGCTGGGGCTGGTGGCGCAATCCGGGCGAAGGCAACCGCAACTGGACCTACGCGGGCTGGCTGCTCCAGCGCGATCTCGGCGAGCGGCTCACCCTCGGCGCGGAGCTCTTCCGCACCACGGCCGCGACGCTGGAGGGCCAGGCCTCCAGCGGGTTCGACCTGGGCGGCCAGGTGAACTTCGGGGAGATGCACCACCTCCTCTTCAGCGCCGGCCGCAATGTCAGCGGCGAACGGCAGACCTACGCCTACCTCGGCTACCAGCTCACCACCGGGGCCTACGGGACCCTGGCGGACTGGTTCCGGACGGGGCGCCCGGCAGGCCGTTGAACCTCCCGGAGGCCTACCGCCGTTCCAGCCGGGCCCCCCGGTTCTGCGGATCGCAGGTGAGGACGAAGTCCCCGTGGATGCCCGCGGCCGTGACGAAGGGCTTCAGCAGCGAGGCCGGGAACATCACCGGCGTCCCTTCCGCCGTGCGGGCGAGCACCTGCCGGACGGCACCCCGGTAGTACTCGAGGTAGTCCTCCGCCGGGATGCTGAGCTGGAACTCGAACCGCGGCACCTTCCCTCCCCGCCGATCGGCCCCTGCCCCCGCCTTCGCAGGGGGGCAGGGGCGGGGCGTCACTGCTCCGGCTTTGGCAGCACCTGGTGGTAGTCCGGATAGGCCGGCCGCTTCAGGGTGGGTGCAGGGTGCGCGGCCAGCAGCTCGAGGGCCTCCTTCACCGCCCGCTCCAGCTGCGGGTCATGGCCCTGGCGGACGAGGGCCGGATCCTGGTCCACCTCGATGTCGGGCCCGATGCCGACGTTCTCGACCTCCCATTCGCCCTTCGTCCCGTAGAGTCCCCATCGGGGCGCGGTGACCGAGCCGCCGTCCATCAGTTGCGGATAGCCGCTGATGCCCACGAGGCCGCCCCAGGTGCGGGTGCCCACGAGGGGACCCAGGCCGGCCTTGCGGAAGAGCCAGGGCAGCGCGTCCCCGCCGGAGCCGGACATCTGGTTGATGATCATCACCTTGGGGCCGAAGATGGCCTGCGCGGGCTCGACCACGTCCGCACCCTCCCGGCTGGCATTCGCCATCTGGGGTGTGCGCTGCAGGTTCTCGATGATGTAGTCGGCGATCTGGCCGCCGTGGTTGAAGCGCTCGTCGAGCACCGCGCCGAGCTTGCCCACCTGGGAGAAGTAGTAGCGGTTGAAGTTCGCGAAGCCGCCGGCGGCCGTGTCCGGGATGTAGACGTAGGCCAACCGGCCGCCGGACAACTCATCCACCCTGCGCCGGTTGGCCTCCATCCACGAGCGGAGCCGCAGCTGGGCCTCGGAACCCACCGGGACGACGGTCACCTGGCGGGCCCCGGTGCCGTCGGCCTTCGGCCCCACGGTGAGGACGGTCTGCCTGCCGGCCGTGTTCTGGAAGAGCCGGTCGACATCATCGCCACCCTTGAGGGGCTCGCCGTTGACGGAGAGCAGGAAGTCGCCCTCCTTCACGTCCACGCCGGGCGCGGTCAGGGGCGCCTGGAGCCTGGGATTCCAGTTCTCCCCGCGGTAGATCCGGGCGAACTGGTAATGGCCGTCGACGATCCGGTAGTCCGCACCCAGCAGGCCCGCGCCCACGGACTCCTGCCGCGGCGAGTCGCCGCCCCGGATGAAGGTGTGCCCGACCACCAGCCAGCCGGTCATCTCCTCGAAGAGGCGGTTGAGGTCCTCGCGGCTGCCGATGCCCGCGAGGAAGGGCTCGTAGAGCCGCTCCGCCCGGGCCAGGTCGAGGCCGTGGTGGTGGGGATCGTAGAAGAAGTCCCGTTCGATGCGCCACACCTCACGGTACATCTGGCGCCATTCGGCCGCGGGATCGACCTCGAGCCGCACGGCCTCCAGCGGCAGGGCGCCCTCGCCCGCCTTGGCAGGCTTGTCGCTGGGAGCGATGAACCACTTGCCTTTCCGCGCGTAGAGCAGCTTCGAACCATCCGCCGACAGGCAGAAGGCGGCCATGCCCCCGTAGGAGGAGCGGCCTCCGTCGACCGCTTCCGCGAGCTTCTCGGCCTTGCGGGTCTTCAGGTCGAATCGGGTGATCTCGGCGGGCGCGCCCTGGACCTCGAGGCTCTCCTCGTCCGTGAAGGCCGTGGGGACCGAGGCGAGGAAGAGGATGCCGGCGGTTCCAGCCTCCAGGGTGGTGTAGTTCGCCAGGGGGAGCGGGAAGCTGACGATGCGCTGGTCCAGGCCGTCGAAATCGATCCGGACGGGCTCCGGTTCCGTCACGGCAGGCTTCTTCTCGCCGTTCTTCTCCGCGGTCTTGGTGTCCTTGCTCTTGTCCGGGGCTGCGGGCGTCTCCTCGTCGCTCTCCGGCGCGAGGGGCGAAGGCAGATCCTTGCGGAGGACCGCCGCATAGACCCCTTGGCTGACCGGATGGCCGAGGCTGGTCATGTCCAGCCAGCCTGCTGACAGGCCCGCGTCCGTGCCCGCCAGGAAGTAGAGGTACTTGCCGCTGCGGTCGAAGCGGGCGGAGGTGGCATCGCTGAGGCCGTCGGTCAGCTGGTGCGGCTTACGGTCCGCCAGGCTGCAGACGAAGACCGCATGCAGGTGGTTGGGCAGCTGCTTGGCGTAGGCGAGCCAGCGGCTGTCCGGGGACCAGGCGGGGTCGAAGTCGCTGACGGGCGTGTCGTAGAGGTCGGTGTCGATCTTCACGGGCACCGGATGCTCCAGGTCCAGGACCCAGAGGTTCAGACGCTTGTCGGTGTAGGCGATCTTCCGGCTGTCGGGCGACCAGCGGGGCCCGTAGAAATAGGAGGGCGGCTGGCCGAGGCCGATCTTCCGCACGGGACCCAGGCCGTCGGGCGCGCGCAGGTGGAGGGCGTATTCCCCGGACTCGTCCGAGAACCAGGCCACCCACTTCCCGTCCGGCGACCACGCAGGATCGCGGTCCGCGATCCCCGGGCTGCGCGTGAGGTTCCGGGCATCCCCCTTCTCGGCCGGCACGGAGAGGATCTCCCCCCGGGTCTCGAACAGGGCCCGCTTCCCGCTGGGGGACAGGGCCGCGTGGAGGATCTGCCGGGGCGCCACCTTCTCGAAGCGGGGGCGGAGCTCCGGCAGGTCCGCCGTGAGGGTGACGGGCACCCTGTGGGCCTTCCCGGTGGCGAAGTCGTAGAGGTGCAGGGATCCGAACTGGTGGTAGACGATGCCGCCGGGCCCGGCGGCGGCGGAGACGATGTCGAACCCGTCGGGGTTGTCGAGGACCTTCCGGACCGTCTTCGCGGCGGTGTCGTAGGCGTAGAGGGTGACGGGGCCCTCGCGGTCCGAGAGGAAGTAGACCGTGCCGCCCACCCACATGGGATCGCGGTCGTTGGCGTTCTCCCGGGGGATGCGGACGATGCTGGAATCGGCGAGATTTGCGATCCACAGCCGGGCGGTCTGCCCCCCGCGGTAGTGCTTCCAGGCGGGCTGCCACTGGTTGAAGGGCGAATAGGCGAGGTGGGTGCCGTCGGGCGAGTAGCTGGCCTCGTTGCCGGAGGGCAGGGGCAGGGGTTCCGGCAGCCCGCCCGTGGCCGCCACGGTGAAGAGCTGAGGCAGGTCCCGGGCCGTGGTCCGGGTGGAGCTGAAGACCACCCGCTTCCCGTCGGGGGACCAGCCGAGGACCTGGTCCGGGGCCGGATGGTAGGTGAGGCGGCGGGGTTCGCCGCCCTCGGCGGGCACCACGTAGACGTCGTCGTTCCCGTCGTAGCGGCCCGTGAACGCGATCTGGCGGCCGTCGGGCGAGTAGACCGGGTGGGTGCAGAGCCCCGTCCCCGCCACGATCCGGCGAGCCTCCCCGCCCTCCCGGGGCACATCCCAGATCCCTCCCGCGTATTCGAAGGCGATGCGGGTGCGGGACAGGGTCGGGTGCTGAAGGAGCAGCGGTACCTCGCCACCCTGGAGCACGAGGGCCAGGACCGGGATGAGCAGCGCGCGGAGGGACATGGCGGGCTCCTGGGAGGCTTCCGGGCCGGAAGCCGATGGGAAGGAAAGGCCCCCGCATGATAGACCATTCCGGAACGAGGGTTCCTATCCCGAGGGGGCGTCCAGGCCTGGGTTCCGGCCCCGGCATTAGAAGGTGCCCCGCAGCTCGGTGCGGAGGCCAGGCAGGGGACGCCACTCAGGCGCTCCTCGGGCTGCCCGCCGGGCTTCCTCGGCGGTCCGGGACCGAGCAGCGTGAGGTACAGCGAAAGGCCGCCATTTGGCGGCCTGTCTTGGTTGGCGCGGGCGGTCTCGAACCGCCGACCCCTACCGTGTCAAGGTAGTGCTCTACCCCTGAGCTACGCGCCAGCGCGAAGGTCCATTCTAGCGGATATGGGGCGTGTGTCGAGGGTCTGGGCGGGGCTAGTCGAGGGGGCTGGTGCCGAGGAGCCACGCGACCGCGGCGCCGAGGAGGGCCAGGAGCCAATCGAGGGCGGGGCTTCTGGGTGTGGCGAGGGATCGGCCATGCAGAAGGAGGGCGGCGGCCATGGGCGCCTCCAGGCGGGAGATCTCCCAGTACCAGGTTGGGCCGGCGGGGCCGGCCCGCCGTGAACTTCCTGCGACTTTCCGGGGCTACTCGACGGTGACGCTCTTGGCCAGGTTCCTCGGCTGGTCCACGTCGCAGCCTCTCAATACCGCGATGTGGTAGGCCAGCAGCTGGAGGGGCACGGTGTAGAGGATGGGCGCCAGCCAGGGGTGGACGGCGGGGATCTCGAGCACGTCCTCCGCGATGGTGGCGAGGCCGTCATCGCCCTCGGTCACCAGGGCCAGGATGCGGCCATCCCGGGCGGCGGCCTCCTGGAGGTTGCTGAGGGTCTTTTCCCTGTGGGCATCGTGGGGCATGAGGGCCACGACGGGCAGGCTCTTGTCGATGAGGGCGATGGGGCCGTGCTTCATCTCGCCGGCGGGGTAGCCCTCGGCGTGGATGTACGAGATTTCCTTGAGTTTAAGGGCGCCTTCCAGGGCGATGGGGTAGCAGGGGCCCCGGCCCAGGTAGAGGAAGTCCTCGGCGTCCTTCCAGCGCTGGGCCCACTGGAGGATCCGCGGTTCCAGGCCGTTCATGCGCTCGAGGTGGGCGGGGAGCTCGCGCAGGCCCTGGAGGAGCCCCACCTTGAGGGCGGGGTCGAGGGTGCCCTTGGCCTCGCCCAGCTTGAGGGCCAGGAGGGTGAGGACGGCCAGCTGGGTGGTGAAGGCTTTGGTGGAGGCCACGCCGATCTCGGGACCGGCGTGGGTGAGGAGGGTGGCCTCGGCCTGGCGCGTGGCGGTGGAGCCCATGACGTTGCAGATGGCCAGGGTGCGGGCGCCCCGGGCTGCGGCCTCCTTCATGGCGGCGAGGGTGTCGGCCGTCTCGCCACTCTGGGTGATGCCGATGAGCAGCGTGCCGGGGGGGATCACGGGCTCGCGGTAGCGGTATTCGCTGGCGTAGTCCACTTCCACGGCCACCCGGCTGAGCTGCTCGATGAGGAACTTGCCCACGAGTCCGGCGTGCCAGCTGGTGCCGCAGGCCACGATGTGGATGCGGTTGAGGCCCTGGAGGTCCGCGTCGCTGAAGGGCAGGTCCAGCGGAATGGCCTCGGCGTCCAGGGGCAGGCGGTTCAGCAGCGTGTTGGAGAGGGCCTGGGGCTGCTCGAAGATCTCCTTCTGCATGAAATGCTTGAAGCCGCCCTTCTCGGCCGCCACGGGGTCGTAGGGGATGGTGTGGACCGTCCGCTGGACCGGGTCGCCCGCGAGATCGAAGATCCGCGCGCCGTCGCGGGTCAACTCCACGAGGTCCCCGTCCTCCAGGAAGATCACCCTGCGGGTGTGGGGCAGCAGGGGCACCACATCCGAGGCCAGGAAGGCCTCGCCCTCGCCGAGTCCGACGACCAGCGGCGGGCCACTGCGGGCGGCCAGGATGCGGTCGGAATCCCCGGCGTGGAGGCAGGCCAGGGCGTAGATGCCCCGCATGCGGCCCACGGCCTCCCGGAAGGCGGTGGGGAAGTCCCGGCCCTGTTTCATCAGGTGGGACACCATCACCGGGAAGCATTCCGTGTCCGTCTCGGACTGGAAGGCCTCCCCCGCGGCCTTGAGCTCCTGCCGGAGGTCCAGGAAATTCTCGAAGATGCCGTTGTGGACCGCCACCACTCGGCCGTCCCCGCTCCGGTGGGGGTGGGCGTTCTCCTCCGTGGGCCGCCCGTGGGTGGCCCAGCGCGTGTGGCCGATGCCCAGGGGTGACGGATCGGCGAAGTCCACCTTCCCGGCCAGGTTGGCCAGCTTGCCGGAGGCGCGCATCACCCGGAGGGCACCCCCGTCACCGGCGAGGGCGATGCCGGCGCTGTCGTACCCGCGGTATTCCAGGCTGCGGAGGCCGTTCACCAGGATGGAGGCCGCGCCCTGCTGGCCGATGTATCCCACGATGCCGCACATGCCCACCTCCGATCGGGAATGGCTCCACGGTAGCGGGGGGGCGCCCGGGGGCCAATGTGGTGGGAGGGCCACGCCTGCGGCGGAGGCCCCGCCACAACCTGTGGCGATTCCGCCCCGGTAGACTGGGACATGCGCCGCTTCCAGCCCCGCCGACCCCTCGGACGCACCGGCTTCGTGGCCACGCGCCTGGGCCAGGGGGACCTGGCCGACCGCATCGTGCCGAAGGCCGAATGCGTGGCCACCCTGCGTCGCGCCCTGGACGCGGGGATCAACGTGGTGGACACGGCCCCCGCCTACGAGGACGGCTACTCCGAGGAGATCGTGGGCGAGGCCCTCCGGGGCCGCCGGGAGGGCGTGTTCCTCATCGACAAGATCGACCACCTGGACCGGCCCGTGGCGCCGCAGCTGGATGGCAGCCTGGAGCGCCTGGGCCTGCCCGCGGTGGATCTGCTGGTCTTCCACGCCGTGTCGAACCTGGGGGACTGGCGGCGTCTCGCGGCCCCGGATGGGGGCCTGGCGGAGGTGGCCGGGGAGATCCGGCGCGGCCGGGCCCGGTTCCGCGGGATCTCCAGCCACCATCCCGAGGTGCTGGCCGCCGCGCTGGATTCAGGCCTCTGCGACGTGCTGATGTTCCCCATCGGGCCCTTCGCCGATTCCCGGTACGAGGCGGAGATCCTGCCCCGGGCCAAGGCCCTGGGCGTGGGCACGGTCTGCTTCAAGACCTTCGGCGCCGGCAAGCTGCTGGGTGACACGGAGGGCTACGGCCGCCCCCTGGCCGCGCGGCCCCGGGGCAAGGTCTCCTCCGGCGGCGTGGACGGGGCCGAACCCCGGCTGCCGCGGCTGTCGGTGGCCGACTGCCTGCACTACACGCTGACGCAGGACCCCGACGTGGCGCTCCTGGGGCTCTCCTTCGAGAACGAGCAGGAAGCTGCTTTTGCCGCCGCGGAGGCTTTTCGGCCCATGGGGGAGGTGGAACTGGCCGTCACCCGCGGGGCGGCCGCCGTGGCCATCGAGGGGAAGGGCCCCGTCTGGTGGAACCCGCCAGCGGACTGAGTCCGCGAAGCTTGTCCGAGA
>DASVZU010000014.1:0-2836 GCA_036391515.1 Holophagaceae bacterium | reverse complement strand
CTGGACGGAGCTGACGGCCTGCTCGGCCACCACGTCCGAGGCCACGCGCTGGATGGCCGCGCCGATGGTCCAGCGGGCCTTCTTCATGGCCTCCTCCTGGGCCTCCTCCTCGATGCGGCGCACCAGCTTGGCGGCGTCCATCTTGGCGGCGTACTCCAGCTGGGCGGTCAGTTCCCGCTTGGCGTCCTCCCGGGTGAGGCCGGCGATCTCCTCCAGGCGTCGGGCCTGGGCCTCCACCAGCTGCTTCGCCTCGGCCTGCTGGGCCTCCAGCTTCTCCAGGTCCGCCTTGCGCTTCTCCGTGAGGGTCTCCAGGTCCTTGGCCTTCTGGTCCACCTGCTGCAGCTTCTTGTCGAGACCCTCCTCCTTGGTCTGGAGGCTCGCCTCCTTCGATTGAAGCCGCTGTTCCTGCTTCTCCTGGCTGGCCAGGCGCTCGGCGAGCGCCTTCTCCGCTTCCTGCCTGGCCTGGAGGGCCTGCTCCTTGGCCTTCAGCTCGGCTTCCTTCCGGAACGCCTCGGCCTCCTGCTGGCCCCGCTCGCGAAGCCGCTGCGCCTCCTTCGAGGCCTCGGCCAGGAGCCTCTCGCGCTCCGCCTTCACCTCCTGCTCGGCCCGGGCCTGGGCCTGGGAGCTCTCCACCGCGGCCTTCTGCGCCCGCAGGGACATGACGTAAGCCACGGCCCCGGCCGCCAGGGCCAGGAAGAGGAATATCCAGCTGATCAGATTCATGGGCGACTCCGGGCAGGAAGGTCCAGGAGCCACCAGCACGTGATGTCAAAATCCCCGCTCAGTCGTGGAGGCTTGCCGAGTTCCCTATCTGGTAGGGGGGCAACCAGATTCCCGGGCTAAGGCGCGCCGACGCGCGGAACGCACAGGCCAGGGGGAAGGTTTCCCATATCGACTTACGGAACAAGCGCTTGGCCATAATCACGGGCCTCGCAGGGAAATCAGGCTCCGTCCTCGTCAAGGAGTGGGACGGGGGCGGAAGAAGCGTCCGGAACATCGTGCAGGAGCTTTGAAAGGGTCTGTTCCAGGTCGTGCGTGTGCTGGTTGGCTTCCTGTTCGAGGCGCGCCACTCGGTGCGCCAGGTTCAGGGCGCCCAGGAGATACCAGGACGGGGTGTCCAGGCCCTCCGGGACGCTGCCCCATCTTACCCGGCATTCGGCCTCCATGGCCTGGAAGGTCTCCTCCAGGATCCGCTTGGCCGCCGCGGCCAGCTCCGGGCGGTCCGTGTGGACCTGCAGGGCCCGGCCCAGCACCTCGAGGGGCACCGGGCGCGTGCCCGGGAGGGGCCGGGGGGGCTTCATCCCAGGGCCTCCAGGGACCGGAGGATGGCTGCCACCTGCTCCTTCACGTCCTCCCGCTCCTTCTGGAGCGCCTGGCGCTCGGCCTGGGCCTCCTCCAGGCGGGCCCGGAGGGACTGGAGCTCGCGGTCCCCGCTGGACTTCATCGCATCCAGCTCTTCTTTCAGCTGGTTGCGTTGCATCACCAGGGCCTGGACCCTCGATTCGAGTTGTTTCAGCAGATCCATGGGCCGCCTCGGTTGGGGCCCATTCTACGCCCGGAGGCGGGCCCCGAGCGACTCCGCCGCCGCCAGGGCCCCGGCCACCCACCCATCCACTTCCGATCCCACGAGGGTCCGGTCCATGGCCTGGAAGGTGAGGCGGAGCAGCCAGGCCTTGGTGCCCGGCTCCAGGCCCTTCCCCTGGTAGAGGTCGGCGCAGGTGAGATCCACGAGGGCCGACCCCTTCAGGGCGGCCCGGACGGCCTCGGCCATCGTCTGCCAGGGGAGGTCCACGGCCACCACCAGGGACAGGTCGCGTTCCACGGCCGGGAAGCGGCTGTGGGGGGCGTAGGCGGGGATGATGCGCCCGTCGGGGCGCCGAAACGCGGTGAGGAGCAGTTCGGCCACCAGGAACGACCCACCCTCGAGGGGATGGACCTGGATCCTCTCCACCCCGGGGGCCGCGAGGTCCTTCAGGATACCCAGCAGGTGTTTGGCCTTGACCGGTCCGCCTTTCGATTCGGGATCGCTGTCCCACTGCTCCCCGGTCCAAAGGAGAGTCACCGTCCAGCTGTCATGCGGCTTGTCCGCCAGACCCCGGTACGTCGGCGCGATTTCGAAGAGGCGCACCTCCCGCTGGCCCTGCTGGAGGTTCCGCTTGGCCACCTCGACAAGGGAGGGCACCAGGGACCGGCGGAGGAGGGAATATTCCAGGCCCAGCGGATTGGCCAGGGTGCGGCCGGCCTGGTCATCATCCGCCGTTTCCCCCAAGGGGCCCGCGAAGGCCGCATCCATCTCCGGGCTCACGAAGCCGTAGGTCACGGTCTGGTGGAAGCCCAGGTGGGCTAGGCGCCGGGCCACGGCCTGCCGGTGGAGGTAGTCCGGGGACACGGGCTGGGGCGGTCCCTCCAGGGGCGGCAGGACGGAGGGGATGTGCTCGTAGCCCCGGAGGCGCAGTACCTCCTCGGCCAGGTCCTCGGGGATGACCAGGTCGTGGCGCCAGGTGGGGGGCTGCACCCGGAGGTGCCCGGGCTCAGCCTCCACGGCGCAGCCCAGGGCCTTCAGGGCCTTGGCGGCTTCGGCCAGCAACAGGGGCTCCCCGGCCACCCGGGCGAGGAGTTCCTTGGGGAGGTCCACCGGGGCTGGCGGCGCGGGCAGCTTCCCAGCGGTCCAGGCCCCCTCCAGGGTGGCGCCGGACCAGGCCTGGAGCCGCTGCACGAGCAGGTCCCTGGCCACGGTGGCCATCGCCGGGTCCGCCCCCCGGCCGAAGCGCTGGGAGGCGTCGGTGTGGAGGCCGTGGCGGTGGGCCGCGGCCCGGACCACGCGGGGGTCGAACCA
>DASVZU010000013.1:0-13821 GCA_036391515.1 Holophagaceae bacterium | reverse complement strand
ACCCAGAGGTGTCCCTGGTCGTCGGCGGTCATGCAGGTGACGGTGACAGAAGCGAAGGGGGCATCCTCGTAGGCGCGCTCGATGCGGTTCCCCGCCAGGCGCCAGAGGCCGAGGGGCGAGGCCAAGAGCAGTTGGCCGCGGAAACGGAGGATGTCGGCAATCTCGGTGCTGCCCGCCTCCGCGGGGAGTCCGGCGCGGGTGAGCAGGCGCCCGTCGCCGTCCAGCACGAAGAGCCCCTGCTCGGTGCCGGCCAGGATGCGGCCCCGGTCCCTGACCAGGGACAGGACGCTGGTCCGGGCCATCTCCCGCGGGCCGGCCGCAGCCACACGCCCACCCCGCCAGAGGGCGAGGCCGCGGTCGGTTCCGACCCACACGCCCCCCTTCCCGTCCGGCAGGAGGGACCACATCTGGTCAGCCGGGAGTCCCTGGGCCCGCGTCCACCGGGCCGTGATGCCGCGGCCCTCGTCCACCTGGTAGAGCCCGGTGCTGGTGGCGAGGAGGTACTGTCCATGACCGAGTTCGCGGATGGCCGTGACCGCGGCCAGGTCCTTCCCGCTGAGGGCCTGGGAGCCGTCCAGGGAGGCCAGCCCTGGCAGCACCTGGGCGGCGAGACCGTCCCCGTCCGAGCCCACCCACAGGACGCCGCGGCGGTCGCGGATGGCCACGAGGATCCGGTCCCGGGGGAGGCCGTCCGCGGCGGTGAGGCGGCGGGCCGGCGCATTGGGCGCCTTGACGAGGAGCCCGTCGCCTCCCAGGGACACGAGCATGCCCCCGCCCTGGGCATCGAAGCGGAGGCTGGCCATTTTCGGAGAGGGTGGCAGGTCGGGCAGGTCCTCCTGCACCCAGGCGCCCCGATCCATGCGGAGGAGGGTGTCCTCCAGGAGGATCCAGACGCTTCCCGCAGGGTCCACCTGCAGGTCCCGGATGGGGGTCGCCCCATGGCCCGGAGGCAGGGGGTAGAGGCGCAGGGACCGGCCGTCCCAGCGTCCCACCTGCCGGCTGGAGGTCACCATCCACAGGCCATCCGCGCGGTCGCGGGCCAGAAACCGGATGGGCTGGCCGGCGAAGGGCGGGGGAAGCGCCACTGGCTCGAAGCCCTCCCCGTCATGGCGGTACAGACCGAGGCGGTTGCCCACGAGGACCCGCCCCGCGCCGTCGAGGGCGAGGGACAGGGTGGGGGAGCGGCCGAGGCCCTGGTCCGGGCCGTAGTTGGCCACGGTGTCGCCCTGGACCTCGGAGACGCCGTTCTCGCTGCCCACCCAGATGTGGCCGGCCCCGTCCTCCACCATGCCCTGCACGAACCGGGCCTTCAGACCCTGGGCCGCGCCGAAGGACTGGAAGCCCGAGGCCCCCAGGCGGGCCATGCCGCCCGTGTTGGTTCCCACCCAGAGGAACCCGCGGCGATCCTCCAGGAGGGCCGTGACCTGGCTCTGGGGCAGGCCGTCGCGCAGGCCGAAATGGCGGAAGGCCAGATGCTGCCCGGTGGCCGGAAGGGACGACCACCCGAGGATCAGCCAGCACAGGGCGCGGAGGAGGGAACGGACGCGGGACATCAGGTTTGTTGAGGGGCCTATCGGCCGGAGGAGGGTCCCCCTCGATTTCCGGTGGACGTGGGAACATGGTGAGCCGGGAGGATCATGCTCGTCGATGCCCATTGCCACCTGACCGGGAGCTACCTGGCTCCCGAGGCCATCGAGTCCACCCTGGCTCGTGCCCGGTCCGAGGGCGTGACCGGCTTCATCGCTGTTGGAACGGACCTGGAAGATTCCCGCCTGGTGCTGGAACTTGCGCGGACCGTGCCGGGCGTGCGGGCCAGTCTCGGGGTCCACCCCCATGAGGCCAGGATCTGGTCACCGGCGGTGGAGGCTGCCCTGGCTGCCCTGGTGGCGGATCCCGCCGTACGCTTCGTGGGCGAGACGGGGCTGGACTGGCACTACGACCTGAGCCCCAGGGGGGATCAGGAGGTCGCCTTCCGGGCCCAGATCCGCCTGGCGAAACAGCTCCGGAAGCCCCTCATGATCCACACCCGTTCGGCACCGGAGGAGACCCTGAGGATCCTCGCGGAAGAGGGCGCGGCGGAGATCCGCGGCATCATCCACTGCTTCAGCGAGGACCGGGCCTTCGCCGCCCGGGCCCTGGACCTGGGCTTCTACCTGAGCTTCTCGGGCATCACCACGTTCAAGAAGGCCGAAGCGGTGCGCGACGTGGCCGCCTGGGCGCCCGCCGACCGCATTCTCGTGGAGACGGACGCTCCGTTCCTCGCGCCAGTCCCCTACCGGGGCAAGCCCAACGAACCGGGCTTCGTGCGGTTCACCGCAGAGGCGGTGGCCGCCCTTCGCGGCATTCCCGCCGCGCGGCTGGCGGAACTCACCACCCGCAATCTGGAGGCCCTGTGCGGCTGGGCGCCCTCCTCCTGACGGCCGCGGTCCTGGCGGCCGTTCCCCTGGGTGCCCAGACCCGCCCCCTCCTGCCCTGGGAGCGGGTGATGCCCTTGCCCTGGCAGCCGGCTCCGAGGGCGGCGGCGGAGCCGGCGAATCCCGTCCCTCCGGCTTCCGACGGCCCGCTCACTCTGCGGATCAGCCCCGACGGCACCCTGCGGGTGGTGGATGGGCGCGGGCTGGTACGCCTGCAGGAGGGGCTTCCGGGCCGGCCCCTGCGGGCCTGGCGGGATGGTGGCGTGCCCCTGGAACCCGCCGTGGGCGCCTGGCGCTTTCCCGCGGAGACGCCCCTGACCCAGGGTCTCGGCGCCCTGCGCTGGTGTGCGGAGGACTTCCGGCCCTTCCTGCAGGGCCTGTGCTGGGTGATGGAGGACGGCGAGGGCCTCCTCGCCGTGGTCCATCCCGCCACCGGGCGGATCATCTACCTGCCGCTGCCCCCGGGACGGGAGCTCTCCCTCCGCTTCCTCCCCGACCGGCTGGAGGTGGTGGCCGGCCGCGCGGAGCCGGGCGGCGCCACCCGGTGGGTCCTCCCCTGGATCGGCCTCCTGCCCCGTCTCACGGGACTGGGACCCCGGACTGACTCTGGGCCGAAGGGCACGGCCCTGGCGCCCTTCCCCCGCGAGTGAACGGCGTCAACTTGGCACGCCCCTGGCGTGTCCCTTGACCGGAACCGATCCTGGATCAGGCGGCATCCAAGCCCATGGAGGCAGGCCATGAACGAGACCTTCCGCAATACCCGATGGCTGGCAGCGGCGCTGCTGCCGGCGGCCCTGCTGTCCGCCGCGCCGCAGACGACGGTCGCCCCCGCGGCCAGCGAGGATGGCAGCTACCAGGGCGAGAACCCCGATCGCTACGCGATGGTGCGGGTGCTCGAGGGCGATGTGCGGATCCGAAAGGGCGACATCGACGAGGACCTGAGCCGGGGCACGCCCGTCAGCGAAGGGGACGTGGTGGAAAGCCGCGGTCGTGGTGTTCTGCAACTGGGCGACGGCACGCGCATCGCCTTCGCCGGCGCCACCCGATTCACGGTGGCCGCGCTCTTCACCACCCAGAAGGGCGAAAAGCAGGTGCTCCTGCGCCTGGATTACGGCCGCCTCCGAGTGCAGCTCGGAGGCCGCTCCGAGGCCCGGTTCCGGGTGGATACGCCGTCCGGTTCCGCCACCTGTGTCGACGATGGTTCCTTCAGCATCGAGGCGGAGCGGGACCGTACCACGCGCCTCCTGGTCTACAGCGGCCACGTGGCCTTCGCCAACCAGCGCGACCAGACCACCATCGCCGCGGGGGACCGGCTCACGGTCTACAGCCCCGAGGACAGTCTGGACCGCGTGCGCGGCTTCAACACCTACGATGGCGACGACTTCGACCGCTGGAGCGCCCGGGCCCTGGTCGTGCGCCGCGGCGAGAGCTGGGACCGCGTGCCCGCCGAGCTCCGCTACTACTCCGATGAGCTCGATGACCACGGGCACTGGGTGAATACCAGCGAGTACGGCTGGGTATGGCAACCCGACGGCGTGGCCGAGGACTGGCGGCCGTACTACGACGGCCGCTGGGCCCCCTACGCCGGCGGCATGACCTGGATTTCCGCCGAGCCGTGGGCCTACGTGGCCTACCACCACGGACGCTGGCACTGGAGCGTGGGCGTGGGCTGGTACTGGATCCCCGGGGTGTACTACAGTCCCGCCTGGGTGGCCTGGAACTACTCCTCCGGATACTGCGGGTGGGCCCCCCTGGGCTACTACAACACGCCCTGCCACTGGGGCTACGGCGCCTGGGGCGGCGGCTACTGCTGGAACGTGGTGTCGGTGAACTACATCAACGTGGTGAACGTGCGCGGCCGCATCTACTCGGACGCCAACGTCCTGCGCACCTTCGGCGGCGGCACGGGAGGCACGGGCTGGACCGGGGGCGGGCGCGACCTGACGCCGCCCTGGCGCCGCGGCCCCCTGATGGTCTCCTCCACGGAATTCCGCAATCCGGGGCAGATCCAGTCGGCCTTCCGCCCGGAGATCCACCGCGACCGCATGATGGCCTACGAGCGTCAGGCTCAGGCGACCACCGGCCGCACTGTGTTCCGGCGCGACATGGCGCCGCCCCGCGACGTGGACGGCCGCCCTGGCGCCGTCCAGGCCGGGCCGCAGCGGGTGCCCTTCGAGAACCGGCCGGCGCCGGGCCAGGACCGCGGCGTGTCCTCGCCCCGCGACCGTAGCTTCGAGAACCGGCCGGCCACCGGCCAGGACCGGCCCGCGCCTTCTCCCCGTGAGCGCGGCTTCGAGAGTCGGCCCGCCCCGGCACCGGACCGCACCGCTCCGGCTCCCCGGGAACGCGGCTTCGAGAGCCGCCCGGCCCCTGCGCCGGAGCGCCGCGAGGCCCCGGCGCCCAGGGAACGGGGATTCGAAAGCCGACCGGCACCCGCCCCCGAGCGGCGCTACGAGGCCCCGGCACCCCGGGAACGGGGTTTCGAGAGCCGCCCGGCCCCCGCGCCGGAGCGCCGCTATGAGGCCCCGGCGCCGCGGGATCGGGGTTTCGAGAGCCGTCCTGCGCCTGCGCCCGAGCGGCGCGAGGCGCCAGCACCCCGGGAGCGCGCCCCCGAACCCCGCCCCTCCGGCGGGGAGGGCCGAGGCCGGGAGATCCGGCGCTGAAGCGGCTGGAACGACGAGGGCCCCGCGGTGCGGGGCCCTCGCATGTGCGGCGGCAGCGGATCAGATGATCTCGATGGGATAGTACCCCTTCTGGATGAGCTGGCTGGCGATGCGCCCGCGCAGGCGGGCGTTGGACGTGGGGTGGAACTCGGCGAAGGCCTTGATGCCGGCCAGGGCGTGCCGCAGGGCCTCGCCCTCCACCACGTCGGCGCAGAGCATGCGGGAGTCGCCGTGGACCCGGTGCCAGCTCTCGTTGACGTAGAGCTCGGTGAAATCGCGGGCCAGCTCGGCCCAGCGGTGGCCGTTCTCCAGCATCCGCTCGGCGCGGACCACGGAGCTCTCCATGGCGTAGATCTCCATGAGCATGTTGCTCATGCGGGCCATGACCTCCTGGTTGTCCACCAGCTTCTGGCCCAGGACCTGCACCGCCAGGCCCGCGGCGAGCATGCACTGGCGCTTGCTGAGTTCGACCCCGTGCTTCAGGCGGGCAAGGGGTCCCGTGAAATCGCCGGCCTTCGGGGGATTGGCGATCTCCTTGGCCACCTGCTGCCCGAACTGCATCAGGGGCAGCTCGCCCTTCATGGCCCGCTTCAGGAGGGTGCCGGCGATGAGGAGGCGATTGATCTCGTTGGTGCCCTCGAAGATGCGGTTGATGCGGCAGTCGCGCTCGGCCTTCTCGGGGGGGTATTCGGCGCTGAACCCGTAGCCGCCGAAGGCCTGGACGGCCTCGTCCGCCACGGAGAACAGGGCCTCGCTGGCCCAGACCTTGGAGATGCTGCACTCGATGGCGTACTCGTCGATGGCGGCCATCTTGTCGGCGCCGGCGGTGGGGCTGTCCCAGCTGGTGGCGTGGAGGGCGTCATCCAGGTAGCCGATGGTCCGGAAGTTCAGGGACTCGGCCACGAAGATCTTGGTGGCCATGTCGGCGAGCTTCTGCTGGATCAGGCCGAAGGCATTGATGGGCTTGCCGAACTGCTGGCGCTCGCTGGTGTACTTGATCGTGTATTCCAGGATGCGCTTCATGCCACCCTGGCTGCCGAGGCCCAGCTTGAACCGGCCGATGTTGAGGATTCCGAAGGCGATCTTGTGGCCCTTGCCCATCTCGCCCAGCAGCCGGTCCTTGGGGATGCGGCAGTTCTCCAGGATGACGGTGCGGGTGGAGCTGCCCTTGATGCCCATCTTCTTCTCTTCGGCACCGGTGCTGATGCCCGGGTCGGTCTTCTCCACGATGAAGGCACTGAAGTGCTGGCCGTCCACCTTGGCGAAGATGATGAAGACATCGGCGAAGCCTGCGTTGGTGATCCACATCTTGGTGCCGTTCAGCACCCAGGAATCACCCTCGAGCACGGCGGTGGCCTTGGCGCCCAGGGCGTCGGAGCCGCTGCCCGCCTCGGTCAGGGCGTAGGCCGCCAGCCACTCGCCGGTGGCCAGCTTGGGCAGGTAGGTCTTCTTCTGCGCCTCGGTGCCGAAGTAGACGATGGGCAGGGTGCCGATGCCGGTGTTGGCGCTGTAGCTCACGGCGAAGCTGCCCTGCTTGCTCATCTCCTCGAGCACGAGCATGGCGGTGCGCTTGTCCACGTCCATGCCCTCGTAGGCCTCGGGGATCTCCAGGCCCAGCAGGCCCAGCTCGCCGGCCTGCTTCATGAGCTGGATGGTGAGGGGGAGGTCCAGCTTGTCGATCTCCTCGTCCCGGGGGATCACCTCGCCCTGCATGAAGTCGCGGGCGGCCCGGGCGAACTCCTTGGCCTCATCCCCGAACTCCTCGGGGGTAAACTGGGGCAAGTTGCCGAGGGGGGTCAGCAGGAAGCTGCCGCCCTTGATCTGCTCGATGGCCGTCGTGCTCATGGGGAATGTCCTCCGGATTGGGTAGGTCCCAAGATGGAGGCCCGGCGATTCCTTGGCTAGCCTCTACCTTTGGTCAACCGCCCAATCGCGGTTCAATGGAGGGTCCAGGGAGGCGCGATGCCGGAAGGCAGGCAGGTCCAACAGATGTTCTCGGGCATCGCCGGGAAGTACGACGTGCTGAACCATGTCCTCTCGGGGGGCGCCGACTTCTGGTGGTGGTGGCGCATGGCCCGGATGTCGGGAGCGGCGCCCGGGAAGCGCTTCCTGGACGTGGCGGCCGGAACGGGGGATTCCTCCGTGGCCCTGGCCCGCCGGGGGGCGGAGGTCATCAGCACGGACTTCACCCACGCCATGCTGCGGCTGGGGCCGCCCAAGTTCGCCCGGAAGGGTCTCGCCGACCGGATCTGGGCCTCCACCGACGCCGACGCGCAGCGCCTGCCCTTCCGGGACGCGACCTTCGACGGGATCACCATCTGCTACGGCATCCGCAATGTGGAGGAACGGCCCCGGGCCTATGCCGAGTTCCTTCGGGTGCTGCGCCCGGGAGGGCAGCTCACGATCCTGGAATTCAGCGCGCCCGTCCTTCCGGGGCTGAAGCCGCTCTACGACTGGTACAGCATGAAGGTGCTGCCCCGCATCGGCGCCCGGATCAGCGGCGATGCCTCCGCCTACACCTACCTGCCCGAGAGCATCCGGGGCTTTCCGGATCAGGCGGCCCTCGCAGGGGAACTGACCGGCGCGGGCTTCCGGGAGGTCCGCTGGATCAACCTGACGGGGGGCATCGTAGCCCTGCACACGGGCGTGAAGTAGCAGCCTTCAGCCCTGGTGCCGCTCGGCCACCATGCAGTCCAGGGCGTCCATGACCTCGTCGCTGGCCCGTTCGGCGGTCTCGAAGGTGCCGACGATTCGGTTCTGGAGCTCCTGGTCCGTCTCCCAGGCCTTTCCGAGGAGGTCGATGGCCTCGTGCACGCTCGTGTGGACGCGGGCGTGGGGGGCATCCAGGCGGCCGTAGCAGGACAGGTTCCCGAAGAGCTCCCGGCCCTGGCCTTCGTAGTACCAGCTCCCGAGCCGGCACTCGTGGTGGTTGGTCCGCACGGACCGGGCCTCGGCGGAATCCATGCCGGCCTGTACCACCCGGTACCCGTTCTGCTTGAACACGAAATGGTCCACCTTGACCAGGGAGGCGAAGCTGATGTCCTGGGCCTTCGACACCTGGGCCAGGCTGGTGCGGGCGGACTCGGAGAAGCGCTGGAACTGGCCCGCGAACTCGGTGATCGCGGCGCGGGAGGTGTCCGCGATCTCCTTCATCTGCCCCGCATCCTCCATCATGCGGTTGGTGGCCTGGCCGAAGGAGCCGATGCTGGCGGCGATGCTCGCGGCAGCATCCTTGGTGTTTTCGCTGAGGGTGCGCACCTCCTCGGCCACCACGGCGAAGCCCTTGCCGGCCTCGCCGGCGTGGGCGGCCTCGATGGCGGCGTTGAGGGCCAGGAGGTTGGTCTTGTCGGCCACCTCGGTGATGACCTGCACGATCTGCTCGATCTCCCGGCTCTTCTGGTGGATGTCGGTGATCTGTCCGTGGGTGGAGTCGATGAGGTCGATGACGCGGTTCAGGTCCGCCACGATGGCTTGGATGCCCGCGGTGCTGGCGTCGGCCTCGGTGGCTGTCTCCCGGGAGAGGTTGGCCACCACCTTCATGTCCTGGTTCTGGGCCAACAGGAAGTCCTGGATGGACTTCAGGTTCTTCACAAGGTTGACGGAACTCAGCTCAGAGACCCGGGCCACGAGGCGCTCTTTCATCTCCAGCCGCTGGGACTCGGCCATGGCTTCCACGGAAACGTTCACCCGCTCCAGGGACTGCCGGAAGGCGCCATGCAGGCCGGCCGTCTGGGCCTTCCGGTAGGTGAGGCCCCGCTGGGCGTGCTCGAAGGCGGCGTTGGTCTCGCGGAAATAGGCCTCCACCTGGTCCAGCAGGTCGTTCAGGGCCCAGGCGGCGGCCTCGGTGGCGGCGCCCTTCTTGATGCCCGTGATCCGGCCCGCCAGTTTCCCGTCCGCGGCATCCTGCATCCGGGCGGTGATGCGGCCCAGGGCCAACTGGATGCGGTGGAGGGTGTACAGCATGAGGATGAACACCACCACCGAGAGGAGCATCAGGGTGATCATCCAGCCGTCGGGCCCGGCGGCGCGGAAGCCCAGGAAGGCGAAGGAGATGTAGAGGACGAAAGCCACCCCCGCGAGGAGGTGGATCCTAGACCCCAAGGACAAATTCGTCATAACCCACGCCTTTTTCCTGGAGAGTTTGGTCGAGCAGCGCCCGGGAAGCCTTCATGCCCTCCTGGCCGCCCCCGGCCCGGCGCTCGGCTTCGAGCATGGCCCGGTAGATGCCCGTGAAGGCCTGGACAGCGGTGGCCTTCGGCTTCCGGCGCACGGAGTAGTAGCCGGACAAGGCTCCGCGTTCGTCGAAGGAGGGGGTGATGTTCGCGAACACCCAGTAGAAGCTGCCGTCCCTGGCCAGGTTCTTCACGTAGGCGTTGATCTCCCGGCCGGCCTGGATGGTGTCCCAGAGCAGCTTGAAGACGATCCGGGGCATGTCCGGGTGGCGGAGGATGTTGTGGGGCGCCCCGAGGAGCTCGGATTCCTCGTAGCCGGAGATCCCGATGAAGACCCGGTTGCCGTAGGTGATGATGCCGCGGAGGTCGGTCTTGGAGACGATGAAGTCATCCTCGGCCAGGATCTTTTCCTGCTGGGTGGGTATGGGACGCTCGGCGGGCATGGGGGCTCCTGGCGGCTTCTTCGGATCCGGCGAGGCTGGATTGAGTTTTGATTACAGCGTTGTGACCGGATACCGCCCCTGATCCACCAGGGCCGCCACGATGCGGGCCCGGAGGGGGGCCAGGGCCCGGGGACGGGGAGCCTCGTCCCGGAGTCCGGCCAGCACCGTGTCGAGGGCCTGCCCCTCCAGCAGTTCGGCTGCCAGGAGGGCGCCCCCGGTCTGCACCCGGAACCAGGCCTCCTGGGCCTGGATCTGGGCCAGATCCCGGGCCATCCAGGCCCACCGATGGCCGGCGGCCGTCATCCGGACGGCCCGGATGGCGGCGGATTCCGTGGCGTAGGCCTCCATGAGCAGGTTGCTGAGGTGGGCCGCGGCCTCCTGGTTGTCCAGCAGCTTCGGCCCCTGCTCCCGCTGGGCCAGGGCCGCCAGCCCGGCCACCCGGGCCTTGAGGCCCTCGGCCAGGTCCAGCAGCGGGTCCCCCAGGGGACCGGCCGCCGGGCGGGGTTCGCCCAGGGGCAGGCCGTCCATGCCCCCGCAGCGCTTGAGGAAGGTGCCGGCGATGAGCAGGCGGTTGATCTCGTTGGTGCCCTCGAAGATGCGGTTGATGCGGCAGTCGCGGTAGATCTTCTCCGCCGGGTACTCGGCGCTGAAGCCCGCCCCGCCGAAACTCTGCACGGCGTCGTCCGCCGTGGCCCAGAGGGCCTCGCTGCCCCACACCTTGGCCATGGAGGCCTCCACGGCGAACTCCTCGATGGCCTTCATCTTGTCGGCGCCGCCGGTGGGGCTGTCCCAGCTAGTCCGGGCGAGGGCCTCATCCAGGTAGCCGATGGTGCGGAAGTTCATGCTCTCGCCCACGAAGATCCGCACGGCCATGTTGGCGAGCTTCTGCTGGATGAGGCCGAAGGCCGTGAGGGGCCTGCCGAACTGGTGGCGCTCCCCGGCGTACTTCAGGGTGTACTCCAGCACCCGCTTGCCGGCGCCCGCGGAGCTGGCGCCCAGCTTGAAGCGGCCCACGTTCAGGATGCCGAAGGCGATGCGGGCGCCCTTGCCCTTGCCGCCCAGGAGGCGGTCCTCGGGGATGCGGCAGTTCTCCAGGATGACGGTGCGGGTGGAGCTGCCCTTGATGCCCATCTTCTTCTCCTCGGCGCCGGTGCTCAGTCCGGGGTCGGTGCGCTCCACGATGAAGGCGCTGAAGTGGGTGCCGTTCACCTTCGCGAACACCACGAAGACATCCGCGAAACCCGCGTTGGTGATCCAGGCCTTGGTGCCGTTCAGCACCCAGTGGCCGTCCTCCAGCCGGGCCGTGGTCTTGGCGCCGAGGGCGTCCGAGCCGCTGCCGGCCTCGGTGAGGGCGTACGCGGCGATCCACTCGCCCGTGGCCAGCCTCGGGAGGTACTTCGCCTTCTGGGCCTCGTCCCCGAAGTAGACGATGGGCAGGGTGCCGATGCTGGTGTGGGCGCCGTAGCTGGTGGAGAAGCTGGCCTGGCGGGCCATCTGCTCCAGCACCAGGAGGGCGGTCTTCTTCTCCAGGTCCAGACCGCCGTAGGCCTCGGGGATCTCGATGCCCAGGATGCCCAGCTCCCCGGCCTTGCGGAGGAGGTCCCGGGTGAGGTCCAGGTCCAGGTGGTCGATGGCCTCGTCCTGGGGCATCACCTCCCCGTCCACGAAGTCCCGGGCGGCTTCCGCGATGGCCAGGGCCTCCTCGCCGCAGTCTTCGGGGGTGGCCTGGGGCAGGGAGCCGGCGGGATGGAAGAGGAAGCTGCCGCCGCGGACGAGCTGGGCATCACTGATGACCATGGGGTCCTCCATGCCCAGGATCATCTACCCGAAGTCAGGATCGGGCCAGGGTGCAGGAGGGGACCTGGATCACAAATCGGGATCAGACCCTGAAGTGGCCCACCTCGCCCCGGATGCTCTCGGCGATCCGGGCGAGCTCCGCCGCCGTATCGGCCACTTCGGATACGGTGGCGGAGAGCTGGTGGCTGGCCGCGGCGTTGCGGGCCACGTCCCCGGAGACCTGGTCCACCAGCCCCGCCACTTCCCGGGTGATCCGGGCCTGCTCTCCGGCGGACGTGCCGATGCGGCCGGTGGTCTCGGAAGCCTCGGCCATGTGGGCATGGATCTCCTTCAGGGCCCGGGTGGTGGCCTCCACGGTGACGGTGCCCTTGCCCAGGGCCTCGTCCGTCGCGGCGATGAGCTGATTGATCTGGTGGGTGGCCTGGGCCGAGCGCTCGGCCAGCTTGCGAACCTCCTCGGCCACCACGGCGAAGCCCTTGCCCATGGCCCCGGCCTTGGCGGCCTCGATGGCGGCGTTGAGGGAGAGCAGGTTGGTCTGGCGGGCGATCTCCTGGATCACCGACACGGCCTTGATCATCTCGGAGGTGGCCCGGCTGATGTCCTCCATGGCCCGGGCGGTGTCCTGGCCCGTGGCGATGCCGTGCTGGATGGCGTGTTCCGAGGATTCGGCCAGTGTCCGGGACTGGGCCACCAGCGCCATCACCTCCTCCAGGGAGGCGGACAGGGTGTCCATCGCCGCGGCCATGCCCTGGGAGGTGGTCCGGGTGGCCTGGGTGTGGGCGTCGAGCTGGACGGCGGTGCTGGACAGGGACTCGGAGGTGGCGGAGAGCTGGGTGGAGCCGCTGGCGATGCCCTGGGCGTTGAGGCCGAGGCGGCCGAAGAACCCCTGGTAGAACTCGGTGAGCTGGTTCGCCTGGGCCGAGATGCCGCAGACCTCGTCCTGCCCCTCCACCGGGATGCGCCGGGTCAGGTCGCCCTTGCCGCTGGCCAGCCCGGCCATGGCCGAATGCAGGCTCCCCAGGCGGCGCTGGAGGTTCCGGATGGTGAGGATGAGCAGGAGGGTGCCCAGGGCGCCGGCCACCAGTCCGGCCACGAGGGCGATGGCCATGACCTGGCCGAGCCGGTCCAGCGATTCCGCCTTCACCTGTTCCATGCGGCCCTGCTGGGCCTTGATCAGGTCCAGGAGCTGCTGGCGGATGTCGCGCCAGGCCGGGGTGATCTGCTTGTTGAGCAGGTCCACCGCGGCGGCCTGCCCGAGGGTGCCGGCCTTCAGGGGGGCCTGGAGATTGACGAGGGCGGCCCACTTGGTCTGGACGGCCTGGAGGGCGGCCTGCCGGTCGGGGGTGTCCGCGGTGAGCTTGAGCCCGGTGGCCATGGCGTCCCCGAATTCCTTCACGGCGGCATCGTAGTTCTGGGGCGCCTTGGGGTTGGCGGGATCCAGCACGATGTTCCGGAGGGCCTGCCCTGTCTGCAGGCCGTTGGCATAGAGCTGGGTGTAGATCAGCAGTTCCGGGGACTGTTCCTCGGCGTAGTCGCGGAAGGTCGCGCGGCCCGTCCAGAGCCCCCAGAGGGCCACGGCCAGGGCCGCCGAGAAGAGCAGGCCCGCCGCGCCGGTGGCGGCGAGGAGCCTGGTGCCGATGCTGCGGGCCTGACCGAACATGGAGCCTCCCCGGGGTGGATGGTGGTCCCTACCCGTACTTCGGGCCGTGGGGTCAGAACTTTCAAATTGGACCGATTGCGGACATGCGCATCGGGTTGTGGAGCGCGGATTTCAGCTGAGCAGGCGTTTCTGGCCCTTGGGATGGTTCAGCACCACCTCCTTGACCCGGTGGATCCAACCCGGCCGGTTGCTGGGATCCAGGCGCTCATGGGGGAGGTTCCGCTCCGCCAGCAGCTCGTCCACCAGGTGGTCGATGGACTCGGCGAAGAAGGTGTCCGTGTCCCGGACGCCGTCGGCCGACACCACGCCCGAGAAGGGCACCTTGAAAAGCAGGTCGTAGGTCTTCATCCAGTGCTGCATGTAGCGCTCGATGGGCTTCTGGCGGCCGAAGGCGAACATGAGGTAGGCGTAGTTGTCCAGCACGCTCCGGTCGCAGACCACCACGTCATGCTGGCTGGCGGAGCGGATCTCCTCGGCCATCTGAGTGAGGAAGATCCAGGTCTGGGCCTCCAGGGACGTCTTCTGGTTGATGGGCAGGGGCGAGAGCCGCGCCACCTCCTTCACGATGTCCGCGTGGATGCCCTCCCGCTTGAGGGCCCCCGCCAGCTCGTAGCAGAGGGTCGTCTTGCCGACGCCGTGGGTGCCGATGAACGCCACTTTCATACCGACAGT
>DASVZU010000012.1:0-3330 GCA_036391515.1 Holophagaceae bacterium | reverse complement strand
CGTGGGCGGCACCCAGAGCGCCACCGTCGTGCTGCGCCTCAATGGCGTGCCCCTCGACACCACCACCGCCCCCGCCGCGGGGCAGGCCCTGGTCTACAACGGCTCGAGCTGGGCCCCCGCCACCGTGGCCGGCGTCCCCGGCCCCGCGGGACCCCAGGGGCCCATCGGACCGGTCGGCCCCTCGGGGGCGGCAGGAGCTGCGGGCCCGGCCGGCCCGGCGGGGATCCCCGGCCCCCAGGGCCCGGTCGGCGCCACGGGCCCCGCGGGACCCCAGGGCGCGACCGGGGCGAGCGGCCGGACCCTCCTCGACGGCACCGGGGCCCCGGCCTCGGCCCTGGGCGCGGACGGGGACTTCTACCTCGACACCGCCGCCAGCCTCCTCTACGGCCCCAAGGGCCTTGTCACCGCCGGCGCCTGGCCCGCCACGGGCACCAGCCTGGTCGGTCCCGCCGGGGCGACTGGCCCAACCGGGGCGACCGGGGCGACCGGCCCCCAGGGCGCCACGGGCCCGGCGGGAACCACCGGTGCCACAGGACCCCAGGGCGCCACAGGACCTCAGGGGGCCACGGGACCCCAGGGCCCGGCCGGGGTCGGGCTGAACCTCTACGGCGACGGCTCCGCGGGTGCGATGACCATCGGCCTGGGATCCACCGTCGACTGGAGCACCACGCCTCCGGCCGGCGGGGTGTCGTTCACGAGCCTCACCGTGGCCGGCACGCTCATCGTGCCGAGCGGCCTGATCATCCGGGTCACGGGCGCCGTCAATCTCAGCGGCACCCTCCTGGTCCAGCCGAATGCCGGTTCGCCCGTGGCCAGCCAGGCCCCCACAGTGAGCAACACGAACAGCACCGGCGGCATCGGCGGTCTGGCCGTCAATGCCCTGCTCGCGCGGCAGATGGCCGTGCCCCCCCTGCTCTACGGCGGCGCCCCAGGCGCCGGGAACAATGGGCTGGCCAACCAGGGCGTCGCGGGCGGGACACTGATCCTCTTCGCCGGGGACACCCTCACCCTCAGCGGCACGGTGAAGGCCGACGGCACGGCCGGCTACACCGATGTCGATGCCACCAAGAACGTGGGCGGCGGCGGCTCGGGAGGGTTCCTCACCCTCGCCGCCAGGAACGGCATCACCATCCAGGGAACGGGGATCCTGGCCGCCCGGGGTGGCCAGGGAGGGGCGGGGAACGTCTCGCTCAATGACCGGCCCGGCGGGGGTGGCGGAGGCGGCGTCATCCACCTCATCGCCCCCACCCTGACGGGGGCCACCCTCGGCACCACCGTGCTCGTCAACGGCGGCGCCGCGGGCACGGGCAGCCTGAGCGGCGGCTTCTCGGGCGGCGGCGGCGCCTGCGGCGGCAACGGCGGTGATTCCGGCATCGCCGGCAGCACCGGGCTGTTCTTCCAGAACCTGGCCGACCCTTCGACGCTGACCTACTGACCTCCTCGCGCGACCCCTTCCTTCCGAGGCGCCATGTCCCTTCGAGCCACCTTCGCAACCCTGGCGCTGGTCGCGCTGACCCCCGGCCTCCAGGCCCAGGGCACCCCCGCCGCGGCCGCGCCACCCAGCCCCGCCGTGGCCACCCAGGGCCGCCTCACCGAGGCCGGCCTGCCGGTCACCGGCACCCGCAGCTTCGTCTTCTCGATCCTCGACGCCCAGGGCCACGAGCTGTGGAACTCCGGCTCCCAGGATGTCTCCGTGGTCAACGGACTCTACGCCGTGGAGCTGGGCGCCGCGGGCATGCCCCCCATCCCCGCCTCGCTGCTGGGCACCCCCAACCTCAAGCTCCACCTCGCCATCGGCGGCACGGCCCTCGCCCCCGACACCGACCTGGTGCCCGCCCTCCAGGCCCGCAGCGCCTTCGAGTTCTCCGGCCCCCTGGCCGGCGACGTGGGCGGCACCCAGAGCGCCACCGTCGTGCTGCGCCTCAATGGCGTGCCCCTCGACACCACCACCGCCCCCGCCGCGGGCCAGGCCCTGGTCTACAACGGCTCGAGCTGGGCCCCCGCCACCGTCGCGGGGACGCCCGGTCCGTCCGGCCCCACCGGACCCACCGGACCCCAGGGCCTCCCGGGGATCGCCGGCCCCCAGGGCCCGGCCGGCGCCACCGGTCCTCAGGGGCCGGCCGGCCTCGCGGGGGCCAACGGCCACACCCTCCTCCACGGCACCGGGGCCCCTGCTTCGGCCCTGGGCGCGGACGGAGACTTCTACCTCGACACCGTCGCCAGCCTTCTCTACGGCCCCAAGGGCCTCGCCACCGCCGGCGCCTGGCCCGCCTCGGGCACCAGCCTGGTCGGACCCGCCGGGGCGACTGGCGCCACGGGTGCAACCGGGGCGACCGGCCCCCAGGGCGCCACGGGCCCGGCGGGACCCGTCGGCCCCACGGGCGCGACGGGAGCCACCGGCCCCGTGGCCCCGGTCATCACGGGCATCGTCCAGGGCCAGCCCCTGACCGGCTCGGTGAAGGCCGTCGGGCTCAACTACATCATCGCCCTGGTGGGGATCTTCCCCTCCCAGGGCGGCAGCGGCAACACCGCCTACTCGGAGCAGATCCTGGGGGAGATCCGGCTGTTCGCGGGGACCTTCGCCCCGGACGGCTGGGCCTTCTGCGACGGCCAGCTCCTGTCCATCAGCGCGAACACGGCCCTGTTCTCCGTCCTGGGCACCACCTACGGGGGGAACGGGACCTCCAACTTCGCCCTGCCCGACCTCCGCAACGCCGTGCCCATGCACAGCCGCTAGCCCGCGGACGCGACCCGTCTTTCCCTCCCGAGAGGTTTCATGCCCCTGCGCACCACCCTGCCCCTGGCCCTGATCTGCCTGGCCCCCGCCCTGGCCGCCCAGGGCGCCCCCGCCGCGGTCGCCCCGCCCAGCCCCGCCGTGGCCACCCAGGGCCGTCTCACCGAGGCCGGCCTGCCGGTCACCGGCACCCGCAGCTTCGTCTTCTCGATCCTCGATGCCCAGGGCCACGAGCTGTGGAACTCCGGCCCCCAGGATGTCTCCGTGGTCAACGGACTCTACGCCGTGGAGCTCGGCGCCGCGGGCATGCCCCCCATCCCCGCCTCGCTGCTGGGCACCCCCAACCTCAAGCTCCACCTCGCCATCGGCGGCACGGCCCTCGCGCCTGACACCGACCTGGTGCCCGCCCTCCAGGCCCGTAGCGCCTTCGAGTTCTCCGGCCCCCTGGCCGGCGACGTGGGCGGCACCCAGAGCGCCACCGTCGTGCTGCGCCTCAATGGCGTGCCCCTCGACACCACCACCGCCCCCGCCGCGGGGCAGGCCCTGGTCTACAACGGCTCGAGCTGGGCCCCCGCCACCGTGGCCGGCGTCCCCGG
>DASVZU010000011.1:0-4885 GCA_036391515.1 Holophagaceae bacterium | reverse complement strand
TGAAGGGCGGAATCCCCCTGTCCAGCACGCCGGCCATCGCCCTCAGCCCCGGCAAGGCCATCGTCCTGCACGCCCCGGAGGATCCCGTGGCCACCTCAGCCATTGCCATCGCCGTAGGATCCCTTTCCGCCCGCTGAGGCGGGAAGGGCGCCTCCGCGGTCCCACTCGGAGGTGGGCCGTCCTCCGCATCTGGGAGGGGCACACCGGGGCTGGATTCGAACGCACCCGGCTGCGCCGTGTGCCGGTCTCGTTCCGGCGCCACATCGAGTGGCGCCTCCAAGATCCGGCTCGGAGGTGGGCCGTCCTCCGTATCTGGGACGGTCACACCCGGACGGGATTCGAACGCACTCGGCTGCGCCGTGCGCCGGTCCCGCTCCCGACAGCGCCCCGCGCTGTCTCCGCGGTCCCACTCGGAGGTTCGAATCCTCTCGGTCCATGGGTCAAAACACCAGAAGGGCCCTCCGAAGAGGGCCCCTCTGGTGTTTTGGTCGGCGCGAGAGGATTCGAACCTCCGACCCCTACCACCCCAAGGTAGTGCGCTACCAGGCTGCGCCACGCGCCGTGAACCATTGACTCTAGCCCGGTCGGGGCCCGGGGTCAAGGACGGGGCGGGGCGGAGAGGCGTTCGAGGAGGCTGCGCAGGGCGCGGATGGCGGGCTGGAGGTCGGAGCTGGCGCGCAGGAGGCGGGGAATGGTGGGCCTGGGCTTCTGGGGCGGCGGGGCGGGAGCCTCGTCGGCCTCGAGGCCGAGGTCGAGGCGCTGGGCGAGGTGGCCGTGGAGGAGCAACTCCCGGCAGTCGGCCACGGTGAGGCCCTCGGCCAGCCAGGCCTTGATGCGCTTGAGCCGGGGCAGCTCGTCGGCGTGGTAGTAGCGGAGATTGCCCCTGCTGCGCCGGGCCTTGATCTCGGGGATCACGTCCTCCCAGTAGCGCAGCTCCTTGGGAGAGACTCCGACCTGAGTGGCGGCTTCTCCGATCTTGAACCACTTGCGGTCACTCACGGCCTGCCTCCGCGGGACGTGATTCGCTCCCTGTGGGGCCCCGCGCCAGGCGCGACATTCAGTCGCGCCTTCTGCGACCCACATGGTCGCGAGATCTTGAACCACTTGCGATCGGACATGGCCGCCTCGCCTAGCTCTCCCTGGGCTCGATGCCCAGGGCCTTGAGGCGCTTGTAGAGGTTGGAGCGGTCCATGCCCACGCGCTCGGCCACGCGGGTCATGTTGCCGTTCTGGAGCTTCAGCTCGCGCTGGAGGTACTGCCCTTCGAACCAGTCGCGGGCCTCCTTGAGGCTGGGGAACTCCGGGAAGGAGAAGGGATCGGGCTCGGCGAGGTGGCGCACGGCGAGGGGGCCCAGGTCGCGGGGGCCGATCTCGGCGCCGCGGCCCAGGATGACGGCGCGCTCCATGAGGTTCTTCAGCTCGCGCACGTTGCCGGGCCAGTCGTGGCGCAGCAGGGTGTCCTTCGCGTCGGGCCCCAGGCGCTTGGGCGGGCGGCCGTACTGGCGGGCGATGCGGGCGATGAACCCCTCGGCCAGGGGGATGATGTCCTCGGGCCGCTCGCGCAGAGGCGGGATGCGCAGGGGCACCACGGCCAGGCGGAAGTACAGGTCCTCGCGGAAGCGGCCCCGGGCGATCTCACCGGCCAGGTCCTTGTTGGTGGCGGTGATGACGCGGACGTCCACGCCCACCGCCCCGCCGCCGCCGATAGGCTCCACGCGGCCCTCCTGGAGGGCGCGCAGGACCTTGGCCTGCGTCTTGAGCGACATGTCGCCCACCTCGTCCAGGAACAGGGTGCCGCCGTCGGCTTCGCGGAACTTGCCCTTCTGGTCGCGCACAGCGCCGGTGAACGCGCCCTTCTGGTGGCCGAAGAGCTCGCTCTCGATGAGCTCCTCGGGGATGGCGGCGCAGTTGACCTCCACGAATGGCGCATCCTTCCGCTGGCTCTGCGCGTGGATGAGGCGGGCCACCTCCTCCTTGCCGCTGCCGTTCTCGCCCGTGAGCAGCACCCGGCCCTCGGTGGGCGCCACCAGCTGCACGTCGGACAGCAGCCGCTTCATGGCGGGGCTCTCGGCCAGGAAGAAGCGCCCGCCCTCGACCGCCTCCATCAGCCGCTGGTTCTCCTGCTCCAGGCGCGACTGGCGCAGGGCGTTGCCCGTGACCAGCAGCAGCCGGTCCAGGTCGATGGGTTTCTCCAGGAAGTCGAAGGCGCCCAGCTTGGTGGCCTGCAGGGCCGTGTCGATGCTGCCGTGGCCGGAGATCATCACCACGGGCAGAGCGGGGCGCAGGAGGCGCGCCTGCTTCAGGGTCTCCAGGCCGTCCAGGCCGGGCAGCCAGACATCCAGAAGCACGAGGTCGATGCTCTCGCCGTCGGGATTCTGGAGCAGGTCCAGGGCCTGCTCCCCCCGCTCGGCCTTGACCACCTGGTAGCCCTCGTCCTTGAGGGCCTCTCCCAGAGAACGGCGGATGCCCGGCTCGTCGTCCACCAGCAGGATGGTCATGGGGGGGCGCATGATTCCAAGCTAGACGGGGCCCAAGCCCATGTCCAGGGCGGGGTTGGGAGCGCTCAGGCCAGCTCGGCCTCGGTGGCCCGGAGCAGCGCCTGCGCCAGTTCCGCCGCGCCCAGGTAGTAGGCGTGGGCGTGGATCTGGGGGAGCTGGGTGCCAATGGCCCGCACGAGGGGGTCCAGGTGCTCGCGGAGCAGGCGGCGGGCCAGGCTCCGGAGCCGCTCCCGCTCGGCGTTCTCGAGGTCCGGCTCGGCCAGCTGCTCCAGGAGGTAGCCCAGGCAGGCCAGTTCAAGCCCCAGGTGGTCAGGCGGGACGAGGAGATCCTCCTGGGGGCTGATGTCGGCCCCGTCGTAGATCTCCTTCAGGGAGCCGAGGACCTCGGGGGCCATGAGGAAGCCCCGGGACTGGACGGAACCGTAGAGGTGGACGACGTCCGCTTCGCGGCTGTGCATGAAGAGGCGCGCATACTCCACCGCCTGGGCCTCGGTGTCCTGGACGGCGTCGGCCATGCGCTTCAGGGGCGCGTACAGGGAAGGGCCGGGGCCGCTGCTCAGCAGCTGCCCCAGCCTCCCGTTCAGGTCGGCGTCCGGCTCCAGGAAGACTTCGGCGAGGGTTTCGGAGAGTTCCGCCAGGAGGGCGAGCGCCATGGGGTGTCCTTTCCTTCTACTGGAGCAGCCCCATCTTGCTGTGGAACCCGCTCATCTGGCCAGCGTAGACGAAGATGTACCGGAGGAGGAAGCCTCCGATCAGCACCAGGCCGGCGGCGGTGAGGGCCAGGTTGCGGCTGCCGTGGAACTCCCGGCCCTTGAAGATGGAGGGGAACAGCTCGTAGACCTCGATGCCGAGGGGGACCAGCAGGCCGAGGACCAGGAAGGGGCCCCAGAACACGAAGGTGAAGGGGCCGCCCAGGATGAGGCCGAGGGCCTCCTTCACGGCCTGGGTGCCGAGCTGGCCGTGGATCAGGTAGGGCAGGATGATGAACAGCTCGAGGGAGATGAACACCACGTCCAGGGTGACCAGGAACTTGGTCTCGTGCTTCTCGATGGGGTGCTTCTTGTCCAGGACCATGGCGAGCAGCAGGGCCGCGGCGCCGCTGGACAGGGCGGAGAAGAGGAACATCTGGGCCACCAGGTTGGTGTTCCAGAAGGGCCGCGAGGACACGGCGCCGAGCAGCACGCCGGTGTAGATGCCTACGCCGATGGAGAAGGGGAAGCCGATCATGCCCAGGGTCTCCCGCCAGCCCGAGATGTCCACGTTGAGGCGGTGGACCTGCTTCCAGGAGGCCGGGATCTTGCTGAAGATCCACTTCCGCTCATCCTCGGTCAGCCAGGCGTAGAGGTAGAGGAAGGCGACGAGGGTGAAGACGGTGAGGAGCCAGGAGCCGATGGACATCGGGCTCTCCCACCGGAAGTGCATGAACAGCTTGTAGAACCGGTACCAGTTGCCCAGGTCGAGGATGAGCAGGCCGGAGCCGATGGCCACGGGCCAGGGCGCCAGGAGGGCACCCATGCGGGCCACGCGGGCGTAGATGGGCTTGTCGTCCACCTTGAGGTAGTTGGCCAGTCCCGAGGCGAAGAAGAGGCCCGCGGAGAGCCCGCCCAGGAAGAGGTAGACGACGATGAGGAGTCCCCAATTGGTCTCGTGCATGGCTTCCTCCTACAGCAGGTAATAGAGTTGAGGGCCGTTGCCCGTTTGGGGTTCCTTCACCTTGTAGCGGCGGGTGGCCAGGAGCTCGCGGATGCGGCTCTTGGGATCCTCCAGGTCGCCGAAGACGCGCACCTTGGAGGGGCAAGTCTCGACGCAGGCCGGAAGTTCTCCCTTGTCCACGCGCTGCACGCAGAAGGTGCACTTGTCCACCACGCCCTCTTCCTCGTTGAAGTAGCGGGCGTCGTAGGGGCAGGCGATCATGCAGTAGCGGCAGCCGATGCACTCGTCGTAGTTCACGAGCACGATGCCATCCTTGCGCTGCCAGGAGGCGCCGGTGGGGCACACCCGGACGCAGGAGGGCTCGTCGCAGTGGTGGCACTGCTCCGGCTCGAAGTTGATGCTGAGGGTGGGGTACTCACCCTTCCGCTCTTCGTTGATCTTGTTGCGGAAGTGGCCCACGGGAACCTTGTTCTCCGCCTTGCAGGCGACGACGCAGGCCTTGCAGTTCAGGCACTTCCTGGAGTCGATGACGAGGGCGTAACGCTTCTTCTTCATGGCCATGTCTCACCCCCTTCAGGCGTTGCTGACCTTGACGAAGGTCTCGTGGAACGCTGCGTTCCCCGACACCTTGTCCCAGGCGGTTTCCAGGATGACGGCGTCGCTGGCGCCGACGTTGTAGACCAGGCTCTGCATCTTGGACTTCTTGCCGAACCCGTGGAGCATGAACACGCAGTC
>DASVZU010000010.1:0-26997 GCA_036391515.1 Holophagaceae bacterium | reverse complement strand
CCCACCTGGATCCACCGCGCCCGCCGGCGGAGCAGGTCGTCCTCGCGCCAGACGGCGAGGATGCTGGGTTCCCGCGCCCAGACCAGGACGCTCGGGTAGGGGCCCTCCCGCGGCGGGACGGTGCCCCAGACCTCGATGTCGGCGCCCCATCCCCGCAGCCAGGCTTCGACCCGGGTGGCCTCTACGGGGCCATCCACGCCGATGGCCACGGTCCAGCCGGCCAGGAATCCGCCGAGGCCCGGCCGGGTGTCCTCGTCCCGTTCCACCCAGCCCAGGCGGTGGCCCTCGGGCAGGGCGTGGCTCCGCAGGCGGTAGGCCGTGCCGTCCTGGGCGACCAGGCGGTCCTCGGGGCCGGCCGTCCGGACCCGCTCGGCCCACATGGCGCCGAAGAGAGCCTCCATGGATTCGGAGGGACGATCCGTGCGGAAGGGGCCGCCGGGGACCATGTCCTCCCATGCGTCAGCTTCCGCTTCGGCCAGGAGCAGCCGTTCGCGCAGGGATTCCGTGACGAGCCACTGCCAGGAGGTGCCGATGGCCATGGCCAGGATGAGCAGGCTGAAGCCGGAAAGGCGGATCTTCAGGTTGAAGAGGCTCTCGGCCGCGATCTCCACCACCACCGGAAGGGCGACCCCCAGGAAGCCGAGGAAGAGCCGCCGGCCCATGGGATCACCCTCCAGGCGCGCCTTCAGGGTGGCCCAGATCAGGGTTCCGCAGCCCACCAGGTAGGTGATGTCGGCGGCATGGTGAAGGGGTGGATCGAGCGGGTGGAGTGGCGGCAGGACGAGGTTGCGGAAGAAGTTGGGCGCCATGCCGAGGGCGATCCACAGGGGGAGGCGCGGTGAGAGATGTCGGGGGAAGAGGCGCACCACCGCCAGGCAGAGGGCGATGAACCCGAAGCAGACCAGCAGGCTCTGGGCCCGCTCGAGGGTGTCGAGCCGCAGGGCCGCGTCCGCCTCCATGGCCAGCGCGCCGTGCCGGAGGCCCACCAGAAGGCAGGTGACGGACAGCCAGCCCATCATGCGATCCCGCCGGGCGAGGGCATCCGCCCCGTAGGCGACGGTCAGGGCGAAGAGGGCCCCGGCCTGCAGGGCGTCGAGAAGGGTCCAGTCCAGGAGCTGCATGCGGAACCGTCCGGCTGGTGGGAGGATGGGAGGTCCGTCCAGCCTAATCCAAACCGGTCCGAGCTCGTAGCCGCAAACATCCTGGAGCCCCCCTTGATCGCCTTCGAGAATCTGGAAGTGCGCTACGCCGCTGCCGCGGCGCCCGCCCTGAAGGGCCTGACCCTGTCCCTCGACCGGGGCATCGTGGGCCTGCTGGGCCCCAACGGCGCCGGCAAGTCGACCCTGCTGAAGGCCCTGCTGGGCCTCCTCCGGCCCTCCGCCGGCGGCGGCACCGTCCTCGGCATCCCCCTGGGGGCGCCGGAGTCGGCGCGGCTCCGGGGGCGCATCGGCTATATGCCGGAGTACGACGCCCTCATCGAGGATGCCTCCGCCTACGAGCAGGTGGCCTTCTGGGGCGAGCTCTCGGGCCTGGCCCGGGAAGCGGCCCGGGACCGCGCCCACGAGGTGCTCTACTTCGTGGGCCTGGATGAGGCCCGCTACCGGCCGGCCAGCGGCTATTCCACCGGCATGCGCCAGCGGGTGAAGCTGGCCCAGGCCCTGGTCCACAGTCCCGAGCTGGTGTTCCTGGACGAGCCCACCAACGGCCTCGATCCCGACGGCCGCCGCCGGATGCTGGACCTGGTGCTGCGGGTCCACGCGGAGCTGGGCACGGGGGTCATCCTGGCCTCCCACCTCCTGGGCGACGTGGAACGCGTGGCGGATCAGCTGGTGATCCTCGACCAGGGCCAGATCAAGGCCGCGGGCTCCATGGCGGGCCTGCGCCGGGCCCTGGCCCGCCGGGTGGAGCTGCGCTTCCTGGATCCCCTGGATGCGGCCCAGGAGGCGGCCCTGGCCGACCTCGGGGCCGTGCTGGAGGCCCGGAATGGCCTCTACGACCTGGAGCTGGCGGAGGCCGATCCGCCGGCCGTGTTCCGCTGGGCCGAGGCCAAGGGGGCGACTCTCATCCAGCTCACGCCCCGCCACGACCGCCTGGACGAGGTGCTGCTGCGCGCCCTGCATGGGGCCACTCCCGCCGGATCGGAGGCCTGAGATGCCCATCTACGCCCCCACGCTGCCGCCGGCGCCGGACCTCGGCCAGGGCCAGTCCCCGGCCCTCGTGCTCATGCGCTTCGACCTGGCCCGCCTCTGGCGCCAGAAGATCGGCCGCTTCTTCGGCTTCGCCTTCCTGCTGGTGCTGATCGTGAAGCTCACGGTCATCTACGTGAAGTACCTCCTGGACACCAACGTGGCGCTGCGGCCCATGCAGGACTTCGCGAAGGCGGTGCTTTCCCAGGGCGCCGAATTCCAGGCGGGGCTCCTGGATCCGGCCAGCTACCTGCTCTGGTTCCTGGTGGCCCTGGTGGGGGGGGGCCTCGTGGCCCGCGATACGCTCTACCGCGTGCGCCCCCTGATGTACGCCCATCCGGTCTCGCCGCGGGACTACCTGGCCGCCAAGCTGGGCTTCGCCAGCGCGCTGCCCTTCGCGGTGCTGCTGCCCTTCGTGCTGCTGCCCTGGGCCATGTCCCTCATGGTGGCGGGGCTGCAGGGTCCGGTGTGGCCCACGGCGCCGCTCCGGCTCCTGCCCGCGGTGGCGGTGCTGTCGCTCCTCATGGGGGCCATGGCCGTGGGGGCCTCGGCCATGGCCGCCACGCCACGGGCGGGTGTGGGCTGGGTGCTGGGCCTGGTGCTGGGCACCTCGGCCCTGGCTTCCCTGGTCCAGGGGCTCACGGGCTTCGCCGGCGCCCAGGCGCTGAACCCCGTCCTCCTGGCGCAGACCTGGCCTCAGCTGTTCGCGGGCATGGACCGGCCCTTCATGGGGTGGATCCCGGCCGCGCTCGGGACCGCCTTCCACATCGGCCTCTGGACCTTCGTGGCCGCGAAGCGGACCCAGCCTTCCGAAGCGGTGATCTGATGATCAGCCTCGACCGAGCCTCCCTCCGGTACGGCCCCATCCTGGGCCTGAGCCCCACCACCTTCGAGCTGCCGGACGGCGGCGGCATCACGGGCCTGCTGGGGCCCAACGGCGCAGGCAAGTCCTCGCTGCTGCAGCTGCTCTCGGGCCTCCTGCCTCCTTCCGGCGGCGAGGTGCGGGTCTTTGGCCAGGCTCCCTTCCGCAATCCCGCGGTGCTGGCGCGGCTGGGCCTCGTGCCCGAGGGCGACCGGCTGCCCTCGGGGCTCCGCGCCGATCGCTGGCTGAAAATGATGGGCGAGCTGTCGGGCCTGTCCGGCGAGGCCCTGAAGGCCGCCCAGGCCCGCGCCCTCGCGACCGTGGGCATGGCCGACCGGGCCCACCTGACCTTCGCCCGCATGTCGAAGGGCATGCGCCAGCGCATCCGCCTGGCCCAGGCGCTGCTCCACGCGCCGGAGCTGCTCATCCTGGACGAGCCCTTCAACGGCCTGGATCCCGAGGCCCGCCTGGGCCTCATGGACCTCCTCCGACGGCTCGCGGCCGACGGCACGCGGGTGCTGGTCTCCAGCCACATCCTCTCCGAGATCGCCCAGCTCACGGATCGCATCCTCCTCCTCTTCCGCGGGCGCCTGCTGGCGGAGGGCACCGTGACGGAGATCCGCCAGCTGCTGGACCGCCACCCGGTGGAACTGCGCCTCGCGGGCGAGCCCCTGGACCTGGCCCGCTGGGCGGTGGAGCAGCCGGAACTGGCGGCACTCCGCATGGAGGAGGGCGCCGTCGTCCTCTCCGTGCGCTCGCCCCGGGACATCCTCCCGCGCCTCCAGCAGGCCGCCGCGGGCGGGCAGCTCCCCCTCCGGGCCCTGGATCCCCTGGATCTGAACCTCGATGCGGTCTTCCAGTACCTGACCAAGGATCACGCATGATGCTCTCCGGGGGTTCCTCGCTGCGCGACTCCATGGATCACCACGCTGCGCGTGGCTCCCGCTCGCCTCTGGCTTGCGGACATGGAGCCTCCCCCCGGGCCCCCGCGCCCGGATCGGACGAGGTCCGCTCCGGGCGCACCCTCCTCCCAAGTCGCAAGAGGAACCGATGAGCCAAGCCACGCCCTCCCCCCTCGCGACGCTCCGCGCCACGGCCTTCGGCTACGCCCCCCGCATCCTGCAGGGGCGGGGCTGGGCCGTGGCGGCCCTCGTGGCCGTACCCGTGGGCATCAGCATGGCCGTCTTCACCTTCGCCCGCCTGAAGGGCCTCGATTCCGATCCTGCCGAGGCCCTGCGCATCTTCCACGACGGCCTCGTGAAGATGATGCTGCCCATCATGGCGCTCGTGGCGGCCCCGGCCGGCATCCGAGAGGATCTGGAGCAGCGGACCCTGCCGCTTCTTCTGGTGCGGCCCGCGGCGGTGTGGGCCTACCCCCTGGGCAAGGGCCTGCCCTGGTTCCTCTGGGGGGCGGCCTGGCTGGTGCTCGGCGCCCTGGGCCTGCAGGTGGTGGGTGGGGATCCCTCCCTGCTCCTCGGGCGCATCGCGGCCCTGGTGGGCGCGTGGTGGGGCGAGCTGGCCCTCATGACCCTCGTGGGCCTGCTCTTCAAGCGGGGCACCCTCTGGGGCGCCCTCTACTTCTTCCTCTGGGAGCCGCTCCTGCGGATCTTCCCGCCCTTCCTCCAGCGGCTCACCTTCACCCACTACATCGAGAGCCTGGCCGGGAGCCGCGCCGCCGAGGTGAAGACCCACGAGCTGCTGGCCCAGGAGCAGGTGACCACCCATCCCGCCGTGGCGATCCTCGTGCTGGTCGCCTTCGGCGCCCTCTGCTGGGCCCTGGCGGGATGGAAGCTGCACCGCACCCCCATCGGGCTGGCGGGGAGCGAGGCGGAGGGCTGAACCCCGCCCCGCCCGGCGGGATTCAGGGCAGGAGGATGACCGCCCCCTGGGTGGCGCGGGATTCCAGCAGGGCGTGGGCCCGGTCCGCCTCCCGCAGGGGGAGCCGAGCGTGGATGTGGGCCCGGACCTTCCCCTCCGCGTGGGCCCGGAACAGGTCCGCGGCGGCGGCGCGCAGGTCCGCGGGGTCGGCGACATGGTGGAAGATGCTGGGCCGCTGGAAGGCCAGCGAGCCCCGGCGTCCCAGATCGGCGGCGTCCACGGGCGGGACGGGGCCGCTGCTGCGGCCGTACGAGGCCAGCAGACCGAAGGGGGCCAGGCTGTCCAGGGAGGCGGTGAAGCTGTCCTGGCCCACCGAGTCGAGCACGGTGCCCGCCCCGCGACCGCCCGTCAGGCGGCGGACCTCCGAGGCCAGGCCGTCGTAGGCGCCGCCCCGCGGCACGACGATCGTCGCCGCGGCGCCTTCGTCCTCGACCGCCCGGGCCTTCCCGGGAGTGCTCACCACCCCGATGACCTTCGCCCCTTCGCGGGAAAGCCAGCGGGTGAGGATGAGGCCCACGCCGCCCGCCGCCGCATGGACGAGGACCCACGGCCCCCGGTCGGCCCGCCAGACCCGCCGCAGAAGCATGTGGGCCGTGAGCCCCTTGAAGAGGAGGGCCGCGGCCTCGTCGTCGGCGAGGGTGTCCGGCAGCGGGACGAGGCGATCGGCCGGATGGTTCCGGGCCTCGGCGTAGGCGCCCGTGGGACCGTCCACGTAGCCGACGCGCTGCCCGGCGGAGAGGTGCTCCACCCCCGGCCCCAGGGCTTCCACCACGCCGGCGGCCTCGAAGCCCGGCACGGCGGGCAGGGGCACCGGGTAGGCCCCGCTCCGGTGGTAGACATCGATGTAGTTCACGCCGATGGCCCGGTGCCGGATCCTGACTTCCCCGGGGCCGGGTTCGGGCAGCGAGGCCTCCACCCACGTGAGCACCTCGGGACCCCCAGTGGCCTGGATCTGGATCTGGTGGTTCATGGCTGCCTCCAATTGTTTGAAAGTCATCAAACAACGCAACCATGGTGCACCTGCCTCGGGTGGCGTCAAGCACATTGTTAGATCGTTGCCTAACTATTTGACGCCTGGGAGCTGCGGTGCCATCCTCGCGCCATGCGAGCCGTCCAGCAGCCCGAGCGCGACCAGTTCGACCTGGCGGCCGTGCTCTACGCGCTGAGCGACCCCACGCGGCTGGAGCTTGTCCGGCGCCTCTCCCAGGATGGGGAGCGGGCCTGCGGGACCTTCGACGTGTGCACCACCAAGGCGACCCTCAGCCACCACTTCAAGGTGCTCCGGGAGGCAGGGCTGATCCACACCCGCGCGGAAGGCGTCTACCGCTTCATCAGCCTGCGGAAGAAGGACCTGGACGCGCGGTTCCCCGGGCTCCTCAAGGCGGTTCTCAAGGCGGCAGGGGCCCCCGGGCGATAGACTGGCGGGATGGCTGGAACCTTCCGCACCGTCACGCCCGAGGGCACCGAGATCCTGGTGGAGACCCTGCCGCAGGTCCGCAGCTGCGCGCTGGGGTTCTGGGTGCGCAGGGGCTCGCGGCACGAGGATCCGGCGGAAGAGGGCCTGGCCCACTTCCTGGAGCACACGGTCTTCAAGGGCACGGCGCACTACCCCACCCCGGACGAGCTGGCGGCCGCCACGGACCGGCTGGGGGGCCACGTGGACGCCTTCACGGGCAAGGAGGTGGCCTGCTTCTACGGCAAGGTGCTGGCCGACCAGCTGCCGGACCTGGTGCGGCTCCTGGGGGACCTGGTCACCACCCCCCGCTTCGACCCGGAGGAGCTGTCCCGGGAGCGGAGCGTCATCCTGGAGGAGATCGCCCAGAGCGAGGACCAGCCCGACGACTGGGTGAGCGAGCTGTTCTACGGGCGCTTCTGGGAGGGATCGCCCCTGGCCCATCCCATCCTGGGCCGCCCGGAGCAGGTGGCCGCCTACGGCTCCGCGGAGGCGCGGGCCTTCTTCGAGGCCACCTACCGGCCGGAGAACCTGGTGATCACCGCCGCGGGGGCCCTCGAACCCGGGCCGCTGATGGAGCTCCTGAGTCCGGTCCTGGAACGGCTTCCGCGCGGGACGCCCCACGGGGCGGATGCCCCCAGCCTGGCCCGGCCCTTCCTCCTGAACGTGCCGCGCAAGGACCTGCAGCAGGTGAACCTGGTGCTGGGCTTCCCGGCGCCCTCGCACCAGAGCGCGGATCGCGCCGCGGCCAACCTCCTGAGCCACGTCCTGGGCGGCGGGGCCGCCTCCCGGCTCTTCCTGGAACTGCGGGAGCGGCGGGGCCTCTGCTACCAGGTGGGCAGCTACCTGAGCCCCTACGCCGACACGGGGGCCCTGCAGATCACCGCCAGCTGCGCCGCGGCGCAGGCCCGCGAGCTGGTGCGCCGCGCGATGGCGGAGTGCGCCCAGGTGCGCGAAACCGGCGTGCAGGCCGACGAGCTGGACCGCGCGAAGCTGCAGGCCCGCACGAGCCTCGTCTTCAGCCAGGAATCCAGCAGCAGCCGCATGTTCAGTCTGGCCCACCAGGCCATCCACCAGGGCCGCCTGCAGACGCTGGACGAGCAGATGGCCGAGATCGAGGCCGTCACCCTGGCCGACGTGGCCCGGGTGGCCAGGGAGCTGCTCGACCCGGCCCGGATCGGGCTCAGCGCCCTCGGCACCCGCCGCAACGGCGAGATCCGCCCGAAGGACCTGGTGGCCTGACCTATCCGCGGGGCAGGACCCGGGCCGCCCTGCGGACGGCTTCCTCCAGCTCCCGCTCGTCCAGGCTGGAGTACCCGAGGCGGAGGTTGGGCCTCGGGCGGCCCTGGAAGTCGAAGCGGCGGCCGGTGTAGAGCCCGATGCCCGCCTCCCGCGCCCGCGCGGCCCAGGCCTCGGTGTCGATGGCGGGATCCACGGCCAGCCACAGGCTCATGCCGCCCGCCGGGAGATCGAAGGCCACCGCCCCGCCCAGGTGGCGTCGGAGGGCCTCGGCCAGGACCTCGCGCCGGGCCTGGTAGGTCCGGCGCATCTTCCGCGCGTGGCGCTGGAGGAGCCCGTCCTCCAGCAGCTCCGCCACAGCCCGCTGAAGGACGGGATCGCCCTGGCCGTCTGCCGCGGCCCGGCGGGCGGCCAGGGCCTGGACGAGGGCCGGCGGGCCGGAGACGAAGCCCATGCGCAGGCCCGGCGCCAGGATCTTCGAGAGGGTCCCCAGGTAGACCACCACCCCCGCCGGGTCCTCTCCGGCCAGCGGCAGCACCGGGCGGCCCTCGAAGTGGAACTCATTGTCGTAGTCGTCCTCCAGGATCGCGATCCGGTGTCGCCTCGCCAGGTCGAGGAGGCCCAGCCGGCGGGCCGCGCCCATGGTCACCGTGGTGGGGAACTGGTGGTGGGGGGTGAGGTAGATCGCGCGGAGGGGTCCCTTCGCCAGGGCCTCCGCCAGCGCGTCCACGCGCAGGCCCGCCGCGTCCACCGGCACGGGCACCAGCTGGGCGCCCGCGGCCCGCAGGGTGGCCCAGGCCGCGGGGTAGCCGGGATCCTCCACGACCACGCGGTCCCCGGGCCGAAGCAGGGTGCGGGCCACGAGGTCCAGGGCGCCCTGGCTGCCCCCGGCCACCATCAGGCGATCCGCGACGACCGCCAGCCCCCGCATCTCGGAGAGGAGCCGCGCCAGGGCGGCGCGGAGACGGGGCTCGCCGGCGGCATCGCCATACCCCAGGAGTTCCGGGTGCCCCAGGGCCCGGCGGTAGGCCCGGGCGAGGAGGTCCGTGGGCACCAGGCGGAGGTCCGGCAGGCCGCCGCCGAAATCGAGCTCCCCCCGCACCGGGCGGAACGGGGCGGGGGAAGGGACCTCGAGGTCGTAGCCGGGCCCCGCGCTGGTCCGGTTCCGTCCCGCCGCGGGCTCCGGGAGGCCCGGGGCCACGCGCGTGCTGCGGCGCTCCGACACGGTCCAGCCTTCGGCCTCCAGCTCCCGGTAGGCGGCCAGCACGGTATTGCGGTGGACGGCAAGGGTCCGCGCGAGGCTCCGCGAGCCGGGCAGGGCGTCGCCGGGCCGGAGGCGGCCCCGGCGGATGTCGCCGCGGATGGCCTGGGCGATCTGCTGGAAGACCGGCTGGCGGGCGCTGCCGGCCTGGAGGGCCACGGGGAAGGTCCAGGGACGCATGGTCTAGTTGTAATGACATAAATGGATCTTTTCAATGGGCCACTGGGCCGGATCCTGGAGGTGGCCCCGTCGGGCCCAGGAGCCGCCATGCGCACCACGAAACCCCATCCCGAAATCGCCCCCAAGGGTTACCAGGGCTTCCTCCAGGTGGTTGGATACCTTCGCGCCTCGGGGCTGGAATCCGGTCTCCTCCACCTGATCGAGGTCCGGGCCTCCCAGCTGAACGGCTGCGCCTTCTGCATGGACATGCACGCCACCGCGGCCCTGGAGGGCGGCGAGTCCCAGCGGCGGCTGAACCTGCTCGCCGCCTGGCGCGAGGCGCCTCTGTTCTCTCCCCGGGAGCGGGCGGCCCTGGCCTGGACCGAGGCGCTCACGGAACTGGGCACCCATGGCGTGAACGATGCCCTCTACGCGGCCACCCGTGCACACTTCTCCGAGCAGGAGCTGGTGGACCTGACCTACGCCATCGCCCTCATCAACGCCTGGAACCGCCTGGGTGTGGGCCTGCAGCCCGACCTCCCCGGGGTCTCCGCATGAGCGCGCCGGCCATCGCCTACCGCCAGGACCGGACGCCTGCGATCGAGGCCATCCGGGCGCTCTACGCCGCCGCGCCCCTGCGCCGTCCCATCCACGACCCGGCGCGCATCCGCCGCATGTTCGAAGGCTCCAACGTGGTGATCTCCGCCTACGACGGGGACCGCCTCGTGGGCCTGCTCCGGGGCTGGACCGACTTCGCCTTCGACGGCTACATCTGCGACCTGGCCGTCCACCCCGCCTACCAGAAGGCCGGGGTGGGGAGGACACTCCTGGACCGCGCCCTCGCCATCGGTGAGGGCGTGCAATGGGTGCTCCTCGCCTCCCCCATCGCGCGGGACTACTACGCCCACGTCGGCTGGGAAAAGGTGGAGAACGGCTGGAAGCTGAACCGGGACGGGTGGAATCCGGGATCCATGGAGGCCTACCAGTCCCAGCACGCCGACCTGGCGGCCAAGGCCTGAAATCCTCCCGCCCGACACCGTTGCCAGAAGGATCCCCATGCGCACATTCCAGGTCTCCCGCCGGATCGCCGCCAGCCGGGAGGCCGCCTGGAATGTGCTTGCCGACGTGGCGGCCTGGCCGGGATGGCTTCCGACCGTGACCGCCCTGGAGGCGCTTGATGGTGGGGCTCTCAAGGTCGGCGCCCGCTACCTGCTTCACCAGCCCCGTCTCCGCCCGGCAGTCTGGACCGTCACGGACCTGGAGCCGGGCCGCCGGTTCGTCTGGCAGGCCCGGTCCCCGGGCCTCCGCATGAGGGCGGAGCACATCCTCCTGGACGAGAGCTCCAGCTCCTCCAAGGTGGTCCTCCGCTTCACCTTCGCGGGACCGATCGGAGGCCTCCTGGGTTGGTTCTACCGCGCCCTGACCGAGGAATACATCGCCCTGGAGGCCGCCTCGCTCGCCCACAGGGCCGAGACCCTGCAAGGCCCGGCCGCACCCGCGGCAGGGGCGTGAAGTCCGCCTTCCGGCTAGAATGAACGGGGGCTTCGGCCCCCTTTTTCGTCCATGAACCCTTCTTCCGTCATGCCCTGGGATCGCCCCGCGCCGGAACGCGCGGGACTGCCCTCGGCCTGGTCGCTGCTTCCGGAGGACCTGGCGGCCCTGGGCTGCCCGGGCAGCCCCCTGGAGACCTTCCGCCGCCTGCACCGGCCCTGGACCTGGGAGGACGGTGCGCCGAGGCTGGGTCCAGCCGTGGGACGCTGGCTGGAGGGCGCGGCGGACCTTCGGCTGCCGGCGATCGTGGAGCGCCAGGCCTCGGGGGACGGCTCGACGAAGCTGGCCCTGGCGCTCTCCGACGGCAAGCGCATCGAGGCCGTCCACATGCCCCGGAAGGTGCGGAATCCGCGCGTCACCTACTGCATCTCCAGCCAGGTGGGTTGCGCCATGGGCTGCACTTTCTGCGCCACCGGCAGCATGGGCATCCTGCGCAACCTCCAGCCCGGGGAGATCCTGGGCCAGGTGCTGACCCCGATGCGGGACCTGGGCCCCGAGCGCGGCCACGACCTGACGCTGGTCTTCATGGGCATGGGGGAGCCCCTCCACAACCTCGACCACCTGCATCGGGCCCTCCGCCTGCTCTGCCATCCGGCGGGCCTGGGCCTCTCGGCACGCCGCATCACCGTGAGCACCTCCGGACTGGTGTCGGGCATCGAGCGGCTGGCAGGGATGGAGCCCCGGCCCCTGCTGGCTCTCAGCCTCAACGCCACCACGGATGAGGCGAGAAGCCGCACCATGCCCGTGAACCGGGTGTGGAACCTGGCCCGGCTGCGCCAGGCGCTCGATGCCTGGGGCCTGAAGCGCGGCGAGAAGTTCACCTTCGAGTACGTGCTGCTCGCCGGCGAGAACGACACCGAGGCCGACGCGGAGCGCCTGGCCGCGTGGCTGGGCGACCTCCGCCACGGCCACAACCTGAACCTCATCCCCATGAACGAGCACGGCGCCAGCGCCTTCCGCGAGCCGGGGGAGGACCACCTCCAGCGCTTCTCGGACTGGCTGAAGGACCGTGGCTGCTTCGTCACCGTCCGCCGCAGCCGCGGCCGGGACGTGCAGGGCGCCTGCGGACAGCTGGTCAAAGAGAAGTAGCGGGAGGCCTGAAAAGCAGAACACAGAGGACGCAGGGGGCTCGCAGAGGACACAGAGAAAAGTCGGATGGGCATGCACGGATCCCCGGATGGTCCCCCCGGGGTCTTCTCCTTGTTTTCCTCTGCGTCCTCTGCGGTTCTCAGTGTCCTCTGCGTTCCGCTTTAATCTTTTGCCCCGACCCATCCACCCGTTGAATGATGGATCATGCGCATCCCGGTCCACCAGCTCCCCCACGGCCTCGGCCTCGACCTGCCGGCCTACGCCACGGAGCACGCGGCGGGCATGGACCTGCGGGCGGCGATCCCCGAGGAGGAGGCCTGGGACCTGGCCCCGGGCCAGCGGCGGCTGGTGCCCACAGGGCTGGTGATGGCCATCCCCCCCGGCTTCGAGGGCCAAGTGAGGCCCCGCTCCGGCCTGGCCCTGAAGCACGGGATCACGGTGCTGAACGCCCCGGGCACCATCGACGCGGATTACCGCGGCGAAGTGCAGGTGCTGCTGGTGAACCACGGCGCAGAGCCCTTCCTCCTGCGCCGGGGCGAACGCATCGCCCAGCTGCTGGTGGCCCCGGCGGCCGCCTGGATCTGGGGGCCGGAGGACCGGCTGGAGCTTCTGGGAGACACCGGCCGCGGGGGCGGCGGCTACGGATCCACGGGCCGCTGAACGGCGAAGCGCCCGGCCGGAGCCGGGCGCTTCGAGTTGCGGGAAAGCTCAGTAGCCGGCCTTCTTCGGGTAGGCGGGCCGAGGTGTCGCCTTGACCGGGTGCTTCGCGAGGGAAGCTTCAACCTCCTGGATGGCGCGGTCCAGCTGGGGATCCTTGCCCTGGACCAGCTGGGCGGGGTCGTCCATCACCTCGATGTCGGGGTCCACGCCGTGGCCCTCGACGATCCACTGGCCCTCCTTCGAGTAGATGCCGAAGGTGGGCACGGTCACCGCGCCGCCATCGATGAGGCCGGGGGCGCCGCTGATGCCGATGAGACCGCCCCAGGTGCGCCGGCCGATGAGGGGGCCGAGACCCGCCTGGCGGAAGTACATGGGGAAGGCGTCGCCGCCGGAGCCGCTCCAGCCGTTGATGAGCATGGCCAGGGGGCCGTCGTGGGCCACGGGCGGCCACTGCCAGTTCATGCCGTCCCGCACGCCCCAGTAGTTCAGGACCTTTCGGCCCAGCAGCTCGATGAAGCGGTCAGGGATCTGGCCGCCGCTGTTGAAGCGCTCGTCGATGACCAGGCCGGGCTTGGTCCACTGGCCGCGGAACTGGCGGACGAGGTCGTCCTGGCCGCCGATGCCCGTGTCGGGCACGTAGACGTAGCCGACCTTCCCGCCGGTGGCCTTGTCCACGTACCGCCGCTGGGCCTCGACCCAGTCCAGGTAGCGGAGCCGCGCCTCGCTGGGCACGGTGTCCACCTGGAGGTCGTGGGCGCCGTCCAGCGTGGGCTTGTCGTTCACCGTGAGGAGCACGGTCTTGCCGGCCAGGCCCGCGAAGGCGGCCCAGGGGTCGGTCTTCGGATCCAGCGGGACGCGGTTCACAGCGAGGAGGTAGTCGCCCTCCTTCACCTTCAGCCCGGGCTGGGCCAGGGGGGCCTTGGCCTGGGTGTCCCAGTCGGCGCCCCTCAGGATGCGCTTGATGCGGAACGCCCCGTTCTCCAGGGTGTAGTCGGCGCCCAGCAGGCCCACGCCCAGTCTCGGTCCGGTCTCGAGGTCGCCGCCGCTCCGGTAGCTGTGGGAGGAGTTCAATTCGGAGATCAGCTCGCCGATGACGAAGTTCACATCCTCCCGGGTGACGCAGGCGTCCAGCAGCTTCCCGTAGCGCTCATGCATGGCCTTCCAGTCCACGCCGTGCATGCCCGGGTCGTAGAAGAGGTCGCGCTCCTGGCGCCAGGCGTCGTCGAAGATCTGCCGCCATTCGGCCCGGGGATCGACCTGCATCATCAGCTCGCCGGTGGGGAGCTTCTTGTCCATCTTCTGGTCGGGCTTCAGGTCCACGATGGCGAAGTCGGCCTTCTTGTTCACGAGGACCTTGCTGCCGTCGGCGGAGACGGTGGCCCCGTCCACATCCGGCAGGACCGTCTTCTCCTCCCGTTCCTTCAGGTCGTAGGTGTAGAGAGGGGTCTTGGTCTCCCCGCCCATGGCCATCTGGGCCGCCCGGCGGTAGACCACCTTCCCCTTCACGGCCGCCAGATCCATGTAGTAGCCCGGCGCGGGCGGAAGCAGGACCATCCGGCCCTCCATGCCCTCCAGGTCGATGTCCACGGGCTTGGGGGACTCCTTCGCGGCCGCCTCCTTCCCCTTTCCGTCCCCGTTCTTGGCGTCGTCTTCCTTCTTCTCCTCCTTGGCCTTCTCGTCCTTGGCGGCGTCGGCGTCGTTGCGCGCCGCGAGGGGGGAGGCCACGTCCTTCCTGAGCGGCAGGGCCGCCAGTTTGGACGTGGCGGCGTACACCCAGGTGTTGTCCAGGTCGCTGTAGGTGGGGCTGAAGTGCTGGCCGGTGGTGAGGAAGAGGTAGTTGCCCTCGGGATCGAAGACCACGTCCCCGGCATCGTAGAAGGGCGAGGTCACCTCGTGGCGCCTGCCTTCCCGGGTGTCGTAGAGCACGACCACGCTGTTGCGGTTCTCGGTGTCGCGGACGTAGGTGAACCAGCGGCTGTCGGCGGACCAGCTGACGCGGAAGCCCTCCAGGTTGCCCTCATACATGAACAGGCCCTTGTCCACCGCGGCGACCTTCCCCGTGGCCACGTCGCAGAGGTTGATTCGCATGGCCTGGTCGGCGAAGACCACGTGCTTGCCGTCAGGGGACCAGGTGATGTGGTAGCGGAAGCCGGGGCCCATGTGGGTGACCTGGCGCTCGGCACCGGAGCCGTCGGCGGGTCGCACCCACAGCTCGTACTCGCCGCTGCGGTCGCTGAAGTAGGCCAGCTCCTTGCCGTCGGGAGAGAGGGCCGGGAACCGCTCGCCCACGCCCGAAGTGCGGGTGAGGTCGAGGACGTAGCCCCGCTCGCCGGGCACGGAGAAGAGGTCGCCCCGGGCCTCGAAGATGGCCCGCTTGCCCTGGGGGGAGAGGGTGGTGTTGCGGATCAGCCTGGAGGCGTTCTCCTCCCGCGGCTTCAGGGTGGCCATGTCCGTGGCCACCTCGACCTTCACCTCCACCAGCTTTTCGGAGGGCAGCTCCACCCGGTACAGCCGCCCGCCGGCCTCCAGGACGATATCCGAGGGGCCGATGGCGGGGAAGTGGACGTCGTATTCCTTGAAGAAGGTGACCTGCTTGAAGGCGCCGGTCTTCAGGTCGTAGGACCAGAGGTTGTTCCGCTTCAGGCTGTCGCGGTCGGAGAGGAAGTAGAGGGTGTCCCCGTGCCACATGGGCTGGGCGTCGTTGGAGCCGCCCTCGGCGTGGGGCAGGCGGCGGGCGGTCTTCTTCTCAAGGTCGAAGAACCAGATCTCGGAGGCCATGCCGCCCCGGTAGCGCTTCCAGGTCCGGAAGTCCGTGGAGATGGGCTGGTAGGCCAGCGTCTTCCCGTCCGGCGAGAGGGCGCCGAACTCGCCGTAGGGCATGGGGAGGGCCGTGGGCAGGCCTCCCTGGGCGGAGACCTCGAACAGCCGGTTGAAGCGGTCCCGGCCCGAGAGCATGCCGGAGGCGAAGAGCAGCGATTTGCCGTCCGGGGTCCAGTCCAGCACCCGGTCGGGCATGGGGTGGTGGGTGACGCGGGCCGGCACGCCGCCGTCCACCGGCATGACGTAGATGTCCTGGTTGCCGTCGTAGTCGGCGCTGAAGGCGAGGGACCGGCCATCCGGGGAGAACCGGGCGAAGGTCTCCTCCCCCTTGGGCGTGGACAGCCGGTTGGCCAGGCCGCCGGTCTTGGGCACCACCCAGATATCGCCCGCGTAGGTGAAGGCGATCTGGCTGGCGGAGACATCGGGATAGCGCATGAGCCGGGCATCGATCTCGGCCCAGGCCGGGGCAGCCAGGGCCAGGACACAGGCCAGTGAGGGAAGGAGGCGCATCGGGTACTCCAAGTGAGGGGGGGAGAAGACAAGGCTACGCCCCAGGGGTGGGGAAGGTTGAGTCCCACCCCGGGGCGCGGAGGTAAAATGGAGATCCTGCCGACCGGCCCCGGAACCACCGGGGGCGAGGGCGGCTCGTGAGGTGGGTCATGGGGCACAAGGGCTGGATCCGGGCGGGAATGGCGATGCCAGTCCTTCTGGCCTCGGGGGCCTGCCGGCCTCCGAAACCAGCCCTGCCGGCGCCGCCGCCCGTGACCCTGACCCTCCAGCCCACGGCAGCCACGGTGACCGTGGGCCACGACCTCCAGTTCGGCCACCGGATCACCAGTGGAAGCGGTACCGGTGTGGACTGGCGGGTGCTGGAACCCGGAGGGGGGACCGTGGATGCCCTGGGGCGCTACCAGGCTCCCGACCGGGCCGGGGTCTTCACCGTGGAGGCCCGGCCCCAGGCGGATCCCGCCCAGGCCGTGCGCGCCCGGGTGAGGGTCGTGCCGGCCCCCGTCGGGACCCTCTCGGCGCCTCCCACCGTGGCCCCGGAGGCCACGGGGCTCCGCGCCGGCGTGCCGGTCCAGCCGGGATGCCGCTTCGAGTGGACGCTGACCGGCGGCACCCTGCTCGCCGGGGCAGACACCGACACGGTCACCTTCGCTGCCGGCGAGGGGCCCAGCCTGGTCCTGGCCTGCCGGGTCACCAACGCCGCCGGCGACAGCCTCCGCTCCTCCGTGGAGATCCCCGTGACGCGGCCCCTCGCCATCCACATCGGCCCCGCCAAGGCCACCCTCACCGTGGGGCGCTCCATGACCTTCGGCTACACCCTGGAGGGGAATGGCGGCGCCGAGGTGATCTGGAGCGTGGACTCCCCCGGGGGCGGCAGCGTGGATCCCGCCGGCACCTACCGCGCTCCGGCCCAGCCCGGGACCTACACGCTGCAGGTGGCCTCCCGCGTGCACCCGGAGGCCGCGGACCGGGCCCGGGTGAAGGTCGTGGCCGCCCCGCGGGCTGTCATCACCGCGCCGGATTCCGCGAAGGCTGGGGCCCGGGGGCTGGTGGCGCGGGTGCCGGAGCAGCCAGGGGCGGCCTATGCCTGGGAGATCCAGGGAGGCACCATCACCACGGGTGCCCGGGGACCCGTCCTCACCTTCTCCGCCGAGGAGGGGCCCACCCTGACTCTGCGGTGCACCGTCACCAACGCGGCCGGGGACACCGCCTCCGGCACCCTGCAGATTCCCGTCACCCGCTGAGGGACCGGAATCGACAGGAACTGGCGCATCCCCCCGGGTAGCATGGGGCTTCTCCGGCTGGTGCCCCTTGGCCTTCGCCCCATTCGATGGCGTGCTGCTCGACGATCCCCGCGATCCCATCCCCGGGGCCGTGGCGGTATCGCTGCATTTCCGGGTGGAGCGGCGCCTGGCCCTCCGGGACGGCCGGTCGCCCCTGGGACCCAAGGGCCTGGCGGACCGGGCGGGCGCGTGCCGGGCCCTGCTGGGGCAGGGACTCCTGCCGGACCAGCTCCGCGCCCTGGACCGCTTCGGCCTGGCGTTGGGATCGGTCCGGGATCCGCTCAGCCTCGCCTCCTTGATCCGCCACCTGGAGGCCTACCTCGAGGCGGTCGACCGTTCGGGCTGGCTGGAGCCCATGGCCGCCCTCTGGCGGGCCGCCGGTGTCCAGGCCGGGGGTGGACAGGGCTTCTGGATCGAGCGGCATCCTGAGGACGGCCCCCTGGCTGCGGGCCTGGAGGAGCTGGCACCGCCCAGGCTCCGGGCCCTCTGCGCCCTGCGGTCCCTGGGTGCCGTGCGCTTCGCCCTGGCGACCCGGCGGGGGGCGGGCCGGAGCGGGCTCTTCGAGGGCCAGGAACCCCACCTGGTGCGTCTCCTGCTGCCGGGGCTGGAAGCGTTGGCCGTGGATTCGGGCCTCGAACACTTCGAGCTGGGGTCACCCGAGGGCTGGGGCGACGCCCCCTGGGGCGAGGCCCTGGACCGCCTCTTCGAGGGGCCCCTGGCCCTGGGTGAGCAGGCCCGGGCCGCCCTCCGCCGGGCGGAGCCGCCCTCGGACGCGGCGGTGTGGCGGGCCGCCGTGGAACAGGCGAAGGCCTGGGTGGCAACGGGGATCGCGCCCTCCGACATCACCCTGGTGCACCCGGATCCAGCGGCCCTGGGGCCCCTGCTCGCCCCCCTGCTCGCCGCGGAGGGGCTGCCCTTCCGGGGCCATCCCGGTCCCAGCCTGGCGGAGGCTCCTACGTGGGGACCCCTGCGATCGCTCCTCGCGGGTCTCCGGGATGGGGATCCCGGCGCCCTCGCCGCCGGCCTGGGCGCCAGCCTCCGGCCCACGCCCCTGGGCCGGGCCCTGCGCACCCTGGCCGCGCGGCTGGACCGCGCAGACGAAGCGGGGAATGCCCCCATCCAGGCCGCCTACGCCTCCCTCCGCGAGGGGGACCGGGCCTGGCTGCGCGACCGCTGGGCCTTCCTGATGGAACTGCCGGCGCGACGCCAGACCCCGGGGATCTGGCTGGATGACCTGGAGGCCCTGGCCCAGCGTCTGGAGCTGATGGAGGAGGGCGCCTTCTACCCCGCCCTCGGGCTGCTGCGGGAGGCCTGGAGCCTGGATCCCGAACCCCTGGCCTTCCCGGCCTTCCTGGAGGCCCTGGAGGCCAGCCTGGAGGTGCTGCGGGCGCCGGACGTCCAGGGGGACCCCGACGGCCTGCGCCTGGTCCCGCCCGCGGACCTGGAACACCGCTGGCCCGGCGCCGAGGCCACGCTCATCCTGGATCTGGGCGACGGTGTCTGGCCGGGCGCGCCCGTGGCCAACCCCGAACTGGATTGGCCCCGCCTCGTGGCCCTGAATGCGGCCCTGCGGGCCATGGATGCCGCCGGTGAGGGCGCACGGGACTTCCCGCCCCGCCTCCAGGCCTTCCCGCTGCCCCAGACCGAAGCCGGAGAGACCTTGCCGCGGGCCTTCCACCGCCCTGCCTACGGCTTCAACCGCCTGCTGGCCCTCACCCGGCGCGAGGTGGTGGCCCTCAGCGCCGGCCGGGACGCCGGTGGCCAGCGGCGGGCCCAGGGCCCCTTCTGGCGGGCCCTGGATGGCGCCGGGACCTGGGCGCCGGAACCGGGCCGGGCCACCAGCCTCCTCCGCTGGCGGTGGGAGACATCTGAGCCGGATGCCCTGGCCGGGGCCCGCCAGGCCGCCCTCGTGGTGGCCGCGGCGGATCCCGAAGCCGCCGCGGTCCGCTCGGCGCCGGAGGCGGACCGGGTGCCGGGCCTCTGGATCCATGGCGACTCGCCGGAGCATCCCCTCTCGCCCACCCTGCTGGAGGGCCTGGCCCGGTGCCCCTTCCGGGTGCATGCCGAGCGGCACCTCGGGCTCGAATCCTGGGACAGGGAGGCCGCCCATCCGCTGAATCTCGGAACCCTCGCCCATCACCTGTTGGAGGACCTGCTCCAGGGCCTGGCAGGCGAACCCCATTGGCCTGCGGCCTTCCAGGATCGGAACGGCCTCCCCGGGCCCTCGACTGCCGCCCTGCTGGGCCTGCTCAAGGCCCGCTGGGCCGCGGGGGGCGAGGCCTGGCTGGCGGCCTTGGAGGACACCACGGCCACGGACCGCCAGCGGCTGCGGCTGGGCATGGGAGAGCTGCTGCCGGCCCTGGCCGAGCTGCTGGCGGGGGATCTGGCCCAGGGCGGGCCCACGAAGGACGAGATCGCGGCCCTGGGCCTCGATCCCGAAGACGCGTGGCGCCGCGAGCTGGTGGGCGTGGAACACCGGCTGGAACCCCGGGCCGTGGCCTTGCCTGGAGGAGGCGAGGTGTGGGTGAAGGGCACCATGGACCGCCTGGAGCGGCTGGTCTGCGGGGACCGGGCCTTCCTCCGGATCCTCGACTACAAGACCAGCGCGGCCGCCGCCCTGAAGGCCTACGCGGACGAGGATGGCGCCTTCGGCACGCACCTGCAGCTGCCCCTCTACCAGGCCATGCTGGTGGCGGAGACGGGCCTGCCCGTCACCGCCCTGCTGCTGTCCCTGAAGGCCGGCTGGAAGCCGGTGCCCATGATGCTCCAGGACGCGGACCGGGAACGGATGTTGGCGAACCTCGGTGTCCTGCTGGAACGGGCCCGCCGGGGCGATTTTCCCGCCCTGCCCGGTGAACACTGCGGCACCTGCCGCCTCTCGGCCCTCTGCGGGCGTCCGGTCGACGTGGACGGCGCCGCCGCGGAGACCGGCGAGGAGGAGGCCCCGTGAGCCTTCCGGCCCTCGACCTGCGCGACCCCGCTCTGGCAGCCGCCGTGGCGGACCGTTCCCTCGTGGTCTCCGCCAGCGCCGGATCCGGCAAGACCTTCGCCCTGGTGACCCTGGTGCTGGGCTTCCTGGGCCGGGGCGGGCGGGCCCCGGACGTGGTGGCCACCACCTTCGGCCGGGAGGCGGCGGCGGATCTGCGGGGCCGTCTCCTGCTGCCCCTGGACCAGCTGGCGGCCTGGACGGAGGCTGACTGGGCCGGCGCCCTGGCGGCCCTCGCGGCAGGCTTCGGGGCCTGGGATGCCTGGCTGGAGGACCGGACCCCGCCGGTGCGCGCCGAGATCGCCGGGGCAGCCCGGTCCTGGCTTGCCGGACCGGCGCCGGACTGGACGGCCTCCCCGGTCCGGGCCCGGGCCCACTGGGTGCGCGTCCGCCGCGAGGCGGAGCTGCTCCAGGCCGCCACCGTGCATGCCCTGGCCCTCTCCGTGCTGCGCCGGCGGGGCCACCGCGAGGGCGAGCTGCTGGAGGCCGAGGATCCGCGCCTGCTGGGCCTCCTGCGGTCCGCGGGGCGCGAACTGCTGGACCTGCCTTCCTCGGATCCCGATGCCCCCGCGGCCCGGCGCCTCTGGGCCTGGTGCGAGGGCTTCGAAGAGGGCCGCGACCGGTGGAGCGCCCTGGCCGGGGCTTTCGACGCGCACCTGGATGCCCTGGGCGGCTGGCGGACCTCGGTGGACGCGGCTCCCTTCCGCGACGCCTTCGTGGCCGAGGGCCGGCGGGTGCTCGCCGCCTACGGGCCCTATGCGGCGGAACCCGCCGCGGCGGCGGCCCTCACCAAGGCGGGCAGGCCCCACGCGAACTTCCTGAAGCTGGGCCTTCCGAAGCTCCAGGCTGAACCCGGCGGCGACGGCGAGGCGCTGCTGGAGGCCATGGAACGCCTGGCCTCGCGCTTCCTGAAGGCGGACGGGGGCTTCCCGAACTACTACGCGGAGGCCTTCCAGGCCGCGCTGGCCCCCCTCGAGGAGGAACTCCCCGCCGCCCTGGAGGGGTGGATGACGCTGCTGCTGGAGCGGGTCTTCCAGCGGTTCCGCAACCTGAAGGCCGTGCAGGGGCTGCAGAGCTACGGCGACCTCGTGCGGGAGGCCCTGGGCCTGCTCCGCGACCACCCGGACCCCGCGCCGCCGGCCCTGCTCCTGGTGGACGAATACCAGGACGTGAACCCCGTGCAGGAGGCCTTCCTCGAGGCGCTGGGCGCCGCGCGCACCGTGGTGGTGGGCGATCCCAAGCAGGCCATCTACGGCTTCCGGGGGGGCGTGCCCGAACTGCTCCAGGCTCGCCTGCGGGCTGCGGCGGAGCGGGGCGGGGCCTTCCGGCTTCCCGCCAACCACCGCTCGGCGGCGCCCGTGGTGGAGCTGGCCAACGCCTTCGTTCGGGACGTGGTGCCGGTCCTCGATGCCGCATCCGCGGATCCCGACGGCACCCAGGCCCACGGCGGGCGGGGCGAGGGCGAGGTCCGGGTGGCCCTGGCGGCCCTGCCCTCGGCGAAGGCCCGGGGCGGCGACCTGCCCGCCGCCGCCCCCTGGATCGCGGCGCTCGCACGGGAGTCGGGCTGGGATGCGACGGGTTTCGCGCCTCTGCCGGGACCGCGCCGGAGGGCCCTGCTCCTGCCCCGGCGCACCGGCCTCCCGGCCCTCCGGCAGGCCCTCCAGAGGGCCCGGGTGGAACCCCTGGTCCAGGGCCGGGAAGGCTTCTGGGAGAGCCCCGGCGTGCGGCTGATGATGACCCTCCTGGAGGCCGCGGGACGGGCCGAGGCCGAGGCACCTCGACTGGCCCTCCTGCGCTCGCCCTGGGTGGGTGCCACCGATGCGGAGCTGGCGGCCTTCGCGAGGGGAGGCGAAGTGGCCGCCGCCGGTCGGATCCGCGAGGGACTGGCCTGGCTCGAGGGCCTGCGCGGTCTCTGCACCCAGGCCCTCGTGGCCGCAGCCCTGGCCCGGCCGGGCCTGCTGGAGCTGCTGGCCGCCACGGCGGTCCACGGCGCCCTGGAACCCGCTCGCGCCAGGCGCAACCTCGACCGCTTCCTGGGCTGGGTGCCCGCCCTTCCGCCGGTGCCTGCCCTGGCCTGGGCCACGCTGCGCCGCCAGCGGGCCACCGACGATCCCGGGGATGCCCCGGCGGAGGATGTGGCGGCGGATCTGGTGGTGCAGACCCTTCACGCTTCGAAGGGCCTGGAATACGACGACGTGATCCTCCCCCTGATGGCCGACGCGGTGAAGAGCGTGCGGAAGGGGACCGTGCGCCGCCGGGGCGGATCCCCGGAATTGTGGATGGGTTGGAAGCTGGGACCGGCCACAGGTCCCGTGCTGCAGGGCGTGAAGGCCGAGGAGGACCGCCGGGCCTTCCGCGAGGGGCTGAACCTGCTCTACGTGGGCCTCACCCGGGCCCGGGACCGGGTGCTGCTCCTGCAGCAGTGGCCGGAGAAGGAGGGCGTCGCCGGGGCCCCACCCACGGGGGCCGCGCGGCTGGCGGAGAGGAAGTCCGTCCAGTGGCACCATGTCGCTTCGGACCTGGCCGCTGCCTGCGCGGACCTTCGGCCGGTGGCGGGCCCGGCTCCGGCGGTGGCGCCGCCCTCCATGGCGGCGGCGCCCCCCCTGGAACCGCCGCCTCCCATGGTCATCCACGCGCCGCCGCCGGGGCGGGAGGTTGCGGAATCCGGCGAACGGGCCCGCCGGGGCGTCCAGATCCACGCCCTCCTGCGGGAGGTGCTGGTGCGGGCGGCGGTGGATCCCGCGGCGGCGCGGGCCCACCTGGCCGCCCATCCGCTCGTGCGGGCCTGGCCGGAAGCCGGGCGCATGGCCGCGGGCCTGCTGGAGGACCTGGCGGCGCGGGGCTGGGACCGCCTGCCCCGACGTACGGAGTTTGAGCTGGCGGGCGCGGGGAAGGCCGGCGGCGTCGGCCGGGCGGACCTGGTGCTGTGGCGCCCGGACCGCCAGGCGCCGGAGGCCCTCATCCTCGTGGACTTCAAGCTGGCGGCCGCCTTCCCGGAGGAGGTGCTGGCCCTGCACCAGGCCCAGCTCGCGGGCTACCGCGAGGCCCTGGGGGAGCTCCACCCCGGCGTGCCCGTGGAGGCCTGGCTGCTGGGTCTGGAGGGCCGGGCCTGGGTGCGGGCCTTCTGAGCGCTCAGTCCCGCACCCAGTGGCAGGTGTAGCCGCCGGGGTGCTTGATCAGGTAGTCCTGGTGGTACTCCTCGGCCTTCCACCAGGGGCCCGCGGGGACGATCTCCGTGACGACGGGCCGGGGCCACTTGCCGCTGGCGTCCACCTCGGCCTTCACCCGCTCCGCGATGCGGTGCTGGGCCTCGCCGTGGTAGAAGATCGCGCTGCGGTACGAGGTGCCGAGGTCGTTGCCCTGGCGGTTCAGGGTGGTGGGGTCGTGCATGCGGAAGAAGAAGCGCAGCAGGGCCTCGAAGCTGGTCTTTGCGGGGTCGAAGCGGATCTGCACGGCCTCCGCGTGGCCCTCGTGGTGCTCGTAGGTGGCGTTCGCCACGGTGCCGCCGGTGTAGCCCACTTCCGTGGCGATCACGCCGGGCTGCTGCCGCAGGAGGTCCTGCATGCCCCAGAAGCAGCCGCCGGCCAGGGTGGCGACCTCCTCCTTGGCGGGCGCCGGGACGGCCCGGCCGAAGAGGGGCAGCAGGCGGCCCAGGCCCTCCTGCTCCAGGTCGTCCACGGGGACGAAGCGGAGGGCGGCGGAATTGATGCAGTAGCGGAGGCCGCCCCGGTCCCGGGGGCCGTCGTCGAAGACATGGCCCAGGTGGGAATCGGCCTGCTTCGAGCGGACCTCGGTGCGCACCATGCCGTGGGAGCGGTCCGTCCGCTCGACGACCTCCTCCGCGGCCAGGGGCTTCGTGAAGCTGGGCCAGCCGCAGCCGGAGTCGAACTTGTCGAGGGAGGTGAAGAGGGGCTCGCCGCTCACCACATCCACGTAGACACCCGCCCGGTGCTCGTTCCAGTAGGCATTGCGGAAGGGCGGCTCCGTGCCGGCCTCCTGGGTGACGTGGTACTGCTCCGGCGTGAGCCGCTGCCTCAGGGCGTCCTGCCCGGGTTTCCTGGCGTCGTTCAAAGGGGCCTCGTTCGTCTGTGGGTTCGTGCCGGAGCGGGTGGCGTGGACACCGGCCAGCACGATCCCGATGCCTGCCAGCGCCACGAGGAGGGTGGTCCCCCATTTCATGCCCAAGTTCATGGTACGACCCCCTCGGGGCGTTGGATGCCGGCGGAGGACCGGATGGTACAGCCGGTTTGAATGCTCCAAGTGAAGAGAGGAACACAGAGGACACAGAAATTCCGCAGAGGGCACAGAGGAAAAAGCTTCGGCAGTTCTCTGTGTCTTCCGCGGCCCTCCGTGTCCTCTGTGTTCCGCTATTCTCCGGGTTCATCCCTGGAACGGTTCAGTGCCCGCCTTCGCCGGCCAGCTTCCGGGCCAGCTCGCCCACCACGGCCTTGGCGTCGCCGAAGAGCATGAAGGTCTTGTCCAGGAAGTAGAGCTCGTTGTCGATGCCGGCGAAGCCCGGGTTCTTGGAGCGCTTGATGGCGTAGACCGTCCGGGCCTTGTCCGCGTCGATGATGGGCATGCCGTAGATGGGGCTGGCCTTGTCCGTGCGTGCCGCGGGGTTCACCACGTCGTTGGCGCCGATGATGAGGGCCACGTCCGCCTGGGGCATGTCGCCGTTGATCTCGTCCATCTCCACCAGGTCGTCGTAGGGGATCTCCGCCTCCGCCAGCAGCACGTTCATGTGGCCCGGCATGCGGCCTGCCACGGGGTGGATGGCGAACTTCACGGAAACGCCCTTCTTCTTCAGCAGGTCGTAGAGCTCCCGGACTTTGTGCTGGGCCTGGGCCACGGCCATGCCGTAGCCGGGCACGATGACCACGAGGCTGGCCTGCTCCATGATCTGGGCCGCGCTCTCCGGCGTGTCGGCCTTGTAGACCTTCTCCTCCCCGCCGGCGGCCTTCTGCTGGGCCTGGCCGAAGGCGCCGAACAGCACGTTGGCGAAGGAGCGGTTCATGGCCTTGCACATGATGATGGAGAGGATGAGGCCCGAGCTGCCGTCCAGGGCCCCAGCGGTGATGAGCAGCTTGTTGTTCAGCACGAAGCCCATGGCCACGGCCGAGAGGCCCGCGTAGGAGTTCAGGATCGAGATGACCGTGGGCATGTCCGCCCCGCCGATGGGGATGATGAGCAGCACGCCGAAGGCCAGGGAGAGCAGCACGATGAGGCCGAAGGCCAGGGGCCCCCAGGCCGCCAGCGGGTTCATCACCAGGGCCACGCCCAGGCCCAGGGCCAGGGCGAACAGCCCCAGGTTGCTCACGTTCTGGAGGGGGTAGGTCACGGGCCGCTGGGGGATCCAGTGGACCTCCTGGAGCTTCCCGGCAGCCAGCAGCGAACCCGTGAAGGTGAGGAAGCCCAGGAGGATCTCCGCCACCAGGGCGACCATGGTGAAGGGGGCCAGGGCTGCGGCGTCGTGCTGGCCGTAGTAGTGGAGGTACTTGGCCGTGCCCACCAGGCCCGCGGCCAGGCCGCCGAAGGCGTGGGAAAGGGCCGTCCGCTGGGGGACGGCCGTGAGGGGCACCAGGGCCAGGGGGTAGCCGATGGCGGAACCCAGGACGAAGGCGCCGAGGATCCACCAGTAGTGGGTGCCGCCCGTGGCGGCCACGCCCGCCAGGGTGCCGAGCACCGCCAGCAGCATGGCGGCCACGCCGGAGAAGACGCCCCGGCGGGCCGTCTCGGGATCGCTCATCCACCGCAGGGAGAGGATGAAGAGGGCCGTGGAGACGAGGTAGAGGAGCTGGACGAGGGTCTCCGCGCTCATTTCGCCGTCCCCCCGTTCTCCCGCTTCTTGAACATCTTCAGCATCCGGTCCGTGATGAAGAACCCGCTCACGATGTTCGTGGTGGAGCAGACGATGGCCACGAGGCCCAGGGCCGTGATGTAGGCGGGCTGGCCCTTCCCGGCGGAGACGATGACGGCCCCCACCACGGCGATGGCCGAGATGGCGTTGGTGAGGCTCATGAGCGGGGTGTGCAGCAGCCGCGACACCCGCTGGATGACCATGAGGCCGATGAAGGTCGCCAGCATGAACACGAACAGGGCGCCCATCATGTCGAGCTGCCCGTGGCCGCCGGGCGCCGGAGGGGCGCCCTGGGCCGCCGTGGTGGTTCCGATCCCTTCGCGCACGTCGTCCTCCTTCCGCTCAGGCCTGGAGGGCCTTGAGGGTGGGCCCGTGGAGGACCTTCCCCTCGTGGGTGATGGCGCAGCCCTTCTGGAGGTCGTCGTCCCAGTCGAGCCGGAAGGCCTTCCCGTCCTTGTCCCAGAAGGCCATGACGAAATTCAGCAGGTTCTTCGAGAACAGGGTGCTGGCGGCGCGGGGCACGGTGGCGGGCAGGTTCGTGGGCGCCAGGATGGTGACCCCGCCCGCCTCCACCCGCTCGCCCGGCTTCGACAGCACGCAATTGCCGCCGCCGTCGGCCCCCAGGTCCACGATCACGGAGCCGGGCTTCATGGCGCGCACCGTGGCCTCGTCCAGCAGCTTCGGGGCCACCACGCCGCCGATGAGGGCCGTGGTGATGACCACGTCCACCTGGGCGCAGTGGTCGGCCAGCAGCTTCGCCTGCCGGGCCTTGTCCTCCGCCGAGAGCTCCGCGGCGTAGCCGCCGCCGGCCTGGGCGCTCTGGGCCAGCTCGATGCCCACGTACTTCCCGCCCACCGATTCGATCTGCTCCTTCACCTCGGGTCGCACGTCCGTGGCGGTGACCGCTGCGCCGAGGCGCTTGGCGGTGGCGATGGCCTGGAGGCCGGCCACGCCTGCGCCGATGACGAAGACCTTGGCCGGCAGCGTGGTTCCGGCCGCCGTCATGAACATGGGGAAGTAGGCGGGGAACTCCACGGCGGCCAGCAGCACGCCCTTGTAGCCCGTGATGTTGGCCTGGCTGGAAAGGGTGTCCATGGCCTGGGCCCGGGTGGTGCGGGGGATGCAGTCCGTGGAGAAGGCCGTCACGTTCCGCGCCGCCAGGCGCTTCACGGCGTCCAGGTGCCGGGTGGGGAAGAGGGAGGCGAG
>DASVZU010000009.1:0-16546 GCA_036391515.1 Holophagaceae bacterium | reverse complement strand
GGGCCTCTCCGAGCGGGTGCTGGCCTCCGGGCGACCCCTCTACATCCGGACCATGGAAGAGGGACAGGCCGCAGGCAGCCTGCTTACGGCCGCCGAGCAGGCCACGGGCCTCATCCCCCACAGCTGGTACGGCGTGCCGCTGGGGCGTGGCGAGCGGCCCGTGGGCCTGCTCAGCTTCCAGAGTTTCCAGACAGACGCTTTCGACGAACGGCGCCGCCGGATCATGGATGCCCTGGGCATCATCCTGGCGCGGTGCCTCCAGCGGAGCGCCTAGGAGATCTGGACAAGGGCCAGCAGATCGTCCGGCAGCACCCGCGCCCGGCCATCGGAGCCGGCGACGAGGTGGACGCTTTCCCCCTCGGCCAGGAGTGTGCCCTCCCGCTCGATCCCGTAGTGGAAGACGATACGGCGCCGGCCCGCTTCGGCGAGACGGGTCCGCACCACCACCAGCTCGTCGTAGCGGGCCGGCGCCCGGAACCGGACCCGGATTTCGTTCACCACCAGGCGCACGCCCCGGGCTTCCCACTCGGCGTAGCTCTGGCCCAGGTCCCGGAGGAAGTCGCTCCGGCCCAGCTCCATCCACACAGGGTACGTGGCGTGGTGCACGATGCCCATGGCATCCGTCTCGGCGTACCGCACCCGGAGTTCGGTCAGGGATTCCATGGCTTGATTGTGCCCCACCTGACTACCCCCCGATCGGACAGCGCCCCGCGCTGTCCTCCCGCTCCCGCGGCGCTCCGCTTGCGATCGCGGAGGGGGCCCCGTGGTGCACGATGCCCATGGCATCCGTCTCGGCGTACCGCACCCGGAGTTCGGTCAGGGATTCCATGGCTTGATTGTCCATGAAACGGCCCCGCCCGGGGGCGGGGCCGTTTCGCGGGGCGGGGCTCCGGCTACTCGATGGTCACGCGGACGTGATCGCCCTTGTCCGTGGTGATCTCCAGGAGCAGGTCGCCGGGCTTGGACTCCTTCAGCAGCTTCTGCAGCTGCTCGGGCTTGAGGCCCTTCTTGGCCTCTCCGTTGACCTTGATCTCGCTGTCCCCGGCCATGTCCAGGATGCTGCTCGCCAGGTTCACCGGCATGCGGATGTGGACCTCGGTGGGGCCATCCGCGTTCCGGGCCCGCTCGTGGTGGGGGTGGAAGGACTTGGAGACGATGTCCACCTTGATGAAGCGGGCGGCCTGCTGGGCGGACAGGGGAAGGGCGAGGCTGGCCGCGAGGGCCAGCGGAAGCATGACGGCACGCATGGGCGGCCTCCTTGAAGGGGGGCCGGGATGTCCCCGGCTCGCATGGGATTACGAAGCTCCGGGGGGGAGGATTAGCCCGGTTATCCTGGAAGGCCGGGAACGGTCCGCCGGTTCCGGTCATCCAACTTGCCGAGCGGTTGCACCGCCCCTCTCCGGAGATCCCGAATGAAGACCCTCGCCGCCCTCCTGCTCGTCGCCGCCCCCCTCGCCGCCCAGGGGCCTGTGAAGTGGGAGCACGACATGCAGTCCGCCCTGAAGCGCGCCAAGGCCGAGAAGAAGCTCGTCTTCATGGACCTGTGGACCGAGTGGTGCCCTCCCTGCCGCTACCTCCAGTCCAACATCTTCCCCAGCGCCGAGGGCCAGGCCGCCCTCAGCCGCTTCGTGCCCTACTCCGCCCTGGTCCAGAAGAAGGACGGCACCCCCGTGCCTGAGGGCACCAAGCTGGCCCAGCAGTTCCACCTGGAGGCCTTCCCCACCATGGTGATCCTCGATGCCGACGGCAAGGAGGTCCGCCGCCAGGTGGGTGCCTTCCGCACCGGCGCGGAGTTCGCGGCCTGGCTGGCCAAGTAGCTCCCGGCCCTCGCATCCCTCCCTCACGGCGGCCCTCGGGCCGCCGTTTGTTTGCGGCCGGCCCCCGGCCTACATGTCCTTCACTCCTCCCGGGTTCTTGGGGGGCTTGGGCAGTCGCTGCTTGATCCCCTCCAGCTCGTCCTGCTGGGCGCCCATGCTGGGGCGGGGCGGCGGCGGGGGCGGTGGGTTCTTCGGGTTCGGCGGGGGCGGGGTGGTGTCCCGAACCAGGGTCTGGAGGTCGTGGATCGCATCCCGCTGGCCGGGCTGCTCCAGCAGCAGGCGCTCCAGCAGGCTCCTGGCCTCGTCGGGTCGCTTGAGGTCCAGGAGGGCCCGGGCCGCCAGCAGAAGGGCCGGCGCCCGCCAGGTAGGGATGGGCCGCGGCGCGCCTTGGCCCACGAGGGGCCCCAGGGTCTGGAGGGCGTCCCCGGGCAACTCCGACTTGAGGTCGATGGCCGCCGCGAGGAGGAGGTGGGAGGGTTTCCCGTCCATGGGCCGCCAGCGCTGGGCTCCGGGGAGATCGCCGGATTCCAGGGCCCGCTGGGCCAGCCAGGCGCGCACCGTCGGAGGCGCCCAGATCCGGGTGGGCGCCTCGCCGCGCAGGGCCGGGGCTGAGAGGAGCAGGAGGAGTCCCAGGACGGGCCGCCAGCGGGCCATGGGTCGTCCGGCGAAGGCCAGCCAGAGCAGCAGGCCCGCCAGGGCCACCCAGGCGCCCAGCTCCGGGTGGGCGGGCTGGAGGGAACGGCGCGCGGGCAGGGGCAGCTTCCCGGCCGCCAGATCCTGGAAGGTCGCCGCGGCCGTCGCGCCGTCGGCCAGCATCCGGCCGCCGGTGGCCTGGGTCAGCTTCCCGAGGAAGTCCGGGTGGGCCGTGCTGACGAGGGGCTCGGCCGCCGGTGCGGGGGGAGCAGGCGCCGGGACCGCTCCGGATGGGCCAGCGGACGCCTCGGCCGGGGCCGGCCGGGGCGGGACGGGATGGGGCTGGCCGTCGCCGAAGGCCAGGGCGTAGAGGGGCAGGCGCGCCTTCTTGAGGGCCTCCGAGGCCCGGGCCAGGGCGGCCTCCGGCGTCTCCCAGGTCTCCTCGCCGTCGCTGAGGAGCAGGATCACCTCGGGCCCCTCCCGGTCCGCCTGGGCGGCTACCTGGGGCAGGCCGCGGCCCAGGCTGGTGCCCGGGGAGCCCACATCCCCGGGCGTAACGGCCCGCAGGGACTCGCGCAGGAGGGTGCGGTCCTCGCCGGGCGGCTGGAGAGGAATGTCGTCACCGGTGAGGAGGTCCAGGCTCCAGCGCAGGCCCGGCTGGGGCCGGGACCAGATGCGGTCCAGGGTCGTCACGGCCGCATCCCAGCGGTTGCGTCCGCCGGCGTCGGGCACGGTCATGGAGCGGCTGGCGTCCAGCACCACGTGGACCGTCAGCCGGGGGAAGTCGGGCAGGCCCCAGCGGGGCTCCGCCAGGCCCAGCCCCAGGCCCGCCAGCATTAGCGCCATGCCGAGGCCCTGCCAGGCGGGCCGCTGGCCCACCACGCGCACGCCAAGGCCCGGCCGGAGCTGCGCGAAGAGCCCGAAGCCCAGGGCGGCCAGGGCCAGCAGACCCGCAGGCAGGAGGATCCAGGGGTGGGTGAAGGGGAGGTTCATGGGCCCTCCACCCAGGCGGGCCGGGGCTTCCCGCGCTTGAAGGCCAGGTCGGCGGCCAGCGGGAGGGCGAAGACCGCGGCGGCGAGGAGGAACCACTGGGCGAGGGGTTGGCCTTCGGTGGGCGGATCCACGGGCAGGACGGTCTTCTCCAGCTGGTCCACGGCCGCCAGGCTGCGGGCCAGGCCGCCGGGATCCTCGGCGCTGAAGGCCTCGCCGCCCGTAGCCTGGGCCACCTGCTTCAGGGCCTCGTGATCCACCTCGACGTGCAGCCGGACGAACCCGCCGCCCTCGATGGGCACGAGGCTCTCCCCGCTGTGGCCCAGGGCGACGGTGTGGATGCGGATGCCGTTCTGGCGGGCCTCCGCCGCCGCCTCCTGGGGGGTGACGCGGCCCCGGTTCTGCGATCCGTCAGTGATGAGCAGGATGACGCGGGACCGGGCCGGGCTGTCCTCCAGCCGGCGCACGGCGGTCATCAGGGCCGAGCCGATGGCGGTGCCGTCGTCGCGGCTGTCCAGGTCGAGCCGCGCCAGCATGCGCAGCAGGCGCATGTGGTCGGAGGTGAGGGGGCTGAGGGTGACGGGGTGGGCGCTGAAGAGGATGAGGGCGAAGCGGTCGTCCGGGCGCTTCAGGACGAACTGGGCCAGCAGCCGCCGGGCCGCGTGCCAGCGGTCCTCGTCCGGCTGGTCGAGGATGCGCATGCTGCTGCTGCCATCCAGCACCACCGCGAAATCCACCACGGGAGCCACGCCCCGCACGTCCGTCCGCCATTCGGGGCCCGCCGCGGCCAGGCCCAGGCAGAGCGCCAGCAGCACCGGCAGCCAGTGCGAGCTGAATCGCGCCAGGCGCCCCGAGGGCTTCGAGTGGGGGATGCCCCAGCGATAGACCACCCGCCAGGCCCAGACCAGGAGCGGGGGCCCCAGGATCAGCAGGAGGGGCTGGCGGAAGGCGATCATGCTCCCCCCTCCGGGCGTCCGCTCCGGCCATCCAGGGCCGCGACCAGGGGATCGGTTCCGGGGAAGGGGGGCTGGGTGCGGCCGAACCGGGCGGCGTCCAGGCTCAGCACCCACTGGTCCCAGGGGCCGAGGTTCAGGGCCCTGAAGTCATCCGGTCCCCAGGCCCGGGCCCCCTCGCCGAACCTCGCCGCGAGCAGGTCCCGGCCCATCGCGTGCGCCGCGTCCAGGGTCGCCCGATCCACCGGGCGCGGCGGCCAGTGCCGGCGGAAGGCGTGCACGGCGTGATGGAGCCGCCGCCGGCCCCGGCCCCGGCGCCAGCGCAGCAGAAGCCAGGTCCCGAGGGCCAGGAACGGGAGGAGCGTCAGGCTGGCCCAGGCCCAGGGGAAGGGAATGGGGGGGAGCAGGTCGTCGTTCCCTCCGCCGAAGCCCACCCAGGGGCCGCCGAAGGGGATGGTACGGGGCACGGGGATCCGCAGTTCCGGGCTGCGCTGGCCGTCGCCCAGATCCAGGGGCGGCACGAGAGCCTCGCCCGGCGAGAAGGCCTGAACCTGGAGCCGCCAGCCCCGCCCGTCCGGCAGGGGTTCCACGGCGCGAAGGTGGAGGGACCCCAGCCGGTCCTCCAGGGCCGGGCGCCCCGGCGCGGGCCGCGCTGGATCCTCCTCCCGCAGTTCCAGCGTCTGGATCTCCCCCAGCTTCAGTCGGGCCGGAGTCTTCCAGACCGGTGATGCGCCAGCCCCCAGCCAGGAGACCATGACCATCACGAGAAGCTTCCCGTACCTCGGATGTCGCCTGCGAAATCCGAGCAAGCCGAGACGCGGGCAGGAGCCGCCCCCGATCACGCGCCCCCCGCCCGCAGCCAGGCGTTGAGCTTCACCACGGGGTCCTCCGCGAGGTCCCAGGGCTGGCGCTCGATGGTGGGCGCGAAGCCGGGATCGGGCCAGTCCACGGACCAGCGGCTGCGGGGTTCCGTGGGCTGGAACCAGACCACGCGGTGCCGCGCCGCCAGGGGCTTGAGCAGGGGGGCCAGGCCGCCCAGCCCGGCGCCGTTGCTGAAGAGCCAGAGCCGGTGCCCCTTCCCGTGCTCGCCCCACCGGCCCAGGGCCTCCCGCCAGGCGGCCTCGGTGGGGATGGCGGGGCCCCGTTCCACCAGGGTCTCCAGCAGGCGGAGCCCGTGGACCCGCCCGCGCTTGGGGGCGATGCGCAGGGCGGGCGTGCGGCCATCCCCGGGCACGATGAGGCCCAGGCGGTCTCCCGTGGCCTGCAGCGTGGCGAAGGCCGCGCCGCAGAGCTCCAGGGCCCAGCGCAGGGGGGAGACGGGATCGCCCAGGAACATGGAGGGCGAGGGATCCACCACCAGCCACAGCACCAGGTCGCGGCTGGCCTCGAACCGCTTCATGATCGGCTCGCCCGTGCGGGCCGTCAGGGGCCAGTTGATGAAGCGGGGATCGTCCCCGGGGACGTAGGGCCGGTTCTCCACGAAGGTGAGGCCCGCCCCCTTGAAGGTGGAGGGATGGAGGCCCTCTGTGCCGCCGCCCAGGCGTCCGCGCAGGCGCAGGGGCAGACGGCGCAGGCGGGCCAGGAACCGGGTGGGGAGGGGCATGCGGTCAGTATGCCCCAGCCGCCCCGGGGAACGCCTCTACCACTTCACCCGCACTCGGTAGGTCAGGGTGGCGCTGCCCTCCGCCGGCACCTCCACCTTGAACTGGGCCGTGTGGGCGTCCTCCTTGGTGAAGGGGTGGCTGTTCTGCACCATCTCCCAGTCGCCGGGTAGGGCCTCCCGCACCAGCACCGCCACAGGCTCCTTCTTGGCGTTCTTCAGCACCACCTCGTAGGCGCTCTCGGAGACGTTGCCGAACCTCCCCTGGCGGCCCAGGCTCTTGTAGTCCGTCTGCTTGCGGCGGGCCGTGATATCGAAGGCGTCCCCCAGCTTCAGTCGCACCTGCTCGTGGGCGGGCGTGTGGTCGATCCGGTCCTCCCCTACGAACTGGGCCCGGCCCTCGCTGTCGCGCTTGTAGACGCGGAGGATGCCCTTGGGCAGCGGCATGCCGAGGTGCTGGGCGGGCTCGTTCTGGAAGCTGACGTACACGGCCACCTTCTGCGGGCCGCCCAGGTCGCCGTAGCTGCCCTGGTAGTAGTAGGGCTGGCCCTGCAGCACGTATTCCTTCCTCACCGGCACCCCGCCCGCGCTCAGCAGCGCCACCTGCTTGGTCTGGTTGGAGGCCAGCGTCGTGGGCCGGTCCAGGGTGTAGAGGTGGTACTCGAAGAGGCCCTCCTCCTGCATCTGGGGTGGCGGGGGCGCCGCGGGGGCCATCCGGGCCATCTCGTACATGACGGGCTTCCTGTCCTGCACGCGGTTCACGTCCCCCGCCACCAGCTGCAGGGTGGCGTCGGGGTAGGCGGCGCCGCTCTGGTTGGTGAGGGTCACCCAGCCGCTGAGGTCGAGGGTCTTCTCGTCGGGGGACAGGTTGGCCACGTAGTCGGCGCGCCAGGAGAGGCCGCCCGTGAGGTAGCTCAGCTCCAGCTTCTGGGCCTTCTCCGCGCCGCTGTGGAGGCTGATGACGAGGGTGGGCCGGGCCCGCAGGTTGGCGGGCACGCCGGGATAGACGATGCGGCCGGGAATGCTGGTCTCGATGCGGTCCGCGAACTGCAGGACCACGCCGCCGTTGGTGGCCAGCACGGTCGCATTCTCGCGGACTTCCTTCGCCCCGGCGCCATCGGCGTTGGGCACGCTGCGCACCACCGTCACCTGCCTGCCCACGTACTTGTCCAGCAGCTTCTGGGGCGTGAGCAGGTCGAAGTCGAAGTTCTGCTCGGCCACCCAGAAGTCCTTCGGCGCCGTGAGGTTCCGCAGCAGCGCCGTCTCGGGCCGGATCTGGGCCGACACCTCCTCGAAGGCCAGCCGCGCCTCGCCCTTCGGCAGCCGCACCTCCCGCGTGTCCTTCACCAGGGCCAGGTTGTCGTTGTAGATGGTCACTGCCAGGGCCTTCTGGTCCCTCAGCGTGGTGGCCGTCTCCTGGGCGACCAGGAGCGCAGGCAGGGCGGCAAGCAGCAGGGCGGGGCGCATGGAACCTCCGGGGTGCGGGCGAAGGGCCCGATACAGGGTCATGCCGGGATGGGGGACATCCTTTCATGAAAAGAATGAAGTATGCGGAGGAGAGCAGGGGAGCAGAGGTAAGCGGAGAGAAATGTCCCAGTAGGGCTTTCCCTCTCCGCTCACCTCCGTCCCTCCGCCATCCTCCGCTTATCCGATTCCTTTCTCTTCAGATTTTCCCCGCCGCGGCCAGCTCCTGGATGCGCGCCAGGGCGGTGTCGAGCTGGCCCTGGAGGAGCTTCTCGGCGCCCATCATCTTCATCATGGCGGGGATGTCGGCCTCGTCCACGAGGCGGAGGGTGCTGCCGCTGCCGCTGGCGGCGATCTCGAAGCGCAGCTCGTGGTCGAACATCTTCTTACCGCCAGGCACGAGGCTCACGCGCTGGCCGGGCACGCGCTCCTTCACCACCAGCTCCTGGGGCATCTTCATGCCCATGACCTCGATGACGTAGCTGTGCCGGTCGGCCTCACCCTGGAAGTTCATGGCGCCGGGTTCGAGAAAGGCCCGGTGCTTCGACAGGTCGGAGAGGAAGGCGTAGAGGGTGTCCGCGGAGACGGGCAGCGTGGCCGTGGCGGTCTGGAGGGTGGTCATCGGGACTCCGGTGGGAAACCGCCATCGAACCACGAAGCCCCGGGAACTGCGAGGCCCTACCGGGGGACAGGGCCGCAGATCAGCGGAGGCGCTCGCCGAAGAAGGCCGTGCCGATGCGGATCTGGTCGGAGCCGGCGGCGATGGCGGCCTCCAGGTCGGCGCTCATGCCCATGCTGAGGCGCAGGGGGCAGCCCAGGTCCTGCCGCAGGCGCTCGCGGAGCGCGGCCAGCTGGGTGAAGGCGGCCGGGGCCTCCGGGGGCGGGATGGCCATGAGGCCCTGGAGGGGAAGCCGCGGGTCGCCGCCCAGGGCCCCCAGCAGGGCGGGGAGGTCGGCCTCCGGGCAGCCGCCCAGCTTGGTGGCCTCGTCCCAGAGGTCCACCTGGATCCAGACCGGGCGCACCACGTCGAGCTCCTCCGCGAGGCGCCGCAGGCGCTCGGCCAGCTCGGGCCGGTCGAGGCTGAGGAGCTCGCGGAAGGCCAGCAGCGCGGGCTTGGCCTTATTCCGCTGGAGGGGGCCCAGCAGCACGAAGGCCAGGTCCGGCGCGGCCTCCGCCTTGGCCGCGCCCTCCTGCACGTAGTTCTCGCCGAAGCGGGTGAAGCCGAGGCCGGCGGCTTCGCGGACCAGCGCCAGCGGCTGCCGCTTGGAGACGGGGAGCAGCTCCACGGACGCAGGGTCGCGGCCGGCCTCGGCGCAGGCGCGGGCGATGCGGGCCCGCAGGCCCTCGATGCGCTCGGCCAGGGTCACGGGAGGAAGAGGATCCGCTGGCAGGATTCGCAGGCGAGGATCTCCTTCGCCTCGCGCAGGGCGGACAGGTAGGGGCCGCGGAGCTTCACGCGGCAGCCGGTGCAGGCGCCGTTCTCCACGGCGGCGAGGGCCTTGCCCTGGCGGCCGCCCAGCAGGCGGTGGAAGCGGGCCCGCTCTGCCTCGGGCAGACTGGCTTCAAGCTCCGACTGCTTGGCCTGGAGCTGGGTGCGAGCCGCCACCTGGTTGCCATGCTCCTCGAGGAACACGGCGTGCAGTTCGTCGAACTGCGCCTGGAGGCTGGTCCGCTCGGATTCCAGCACGCCCAGGGCGGTTTCGAGGGACTCCGCCTGGGTTTCCAGGGCCTTCAGGGGCTTGGCGATCAGGGCCTTCTGGCGCTCCTTCTCGTCCAGCTCTCGGATGGCGGCGGTGTAGTGCACTTTCTGGCTCGTGGCCTTCAGGGCCGTCCGGGCGCGCTCCTCCTCCTTCTGGGCGACGGCCAGGTCCTTGCTTCGGGTCTGGATCTGGGCCCGGGCCGACTCCAGGGCCTTGGCCTTCTCTGCTTCCTGCTTGGCGAGGGCCTTCAGCCGGGCATCCAGGGCAGCCAGGTCCGGGGGCAGGGCCGCGAGATCCCGCTCGATGGTCCGTAGGTAGTCCAGCGTGGACTGGAGTTCGCGAAGGGTGGGCAGCAGGTCCATGCCTGCCAGCGTACACCCGCAGGAAGGGCTGCGCCTTCGAGGGGGTTCTTCATTTAAAAAGAAGAAAATATGAATCAAATAAACTAAGATTTTGCCTCTTCCCTTACCTTTGGCCTTGACGTCGGTTTGGGAGGGCTGAGAGACTTGGCACTCGCTGTGGCCGAGTGCTAACAGCAGCCCATCGCTCTTTCTTTCATCCAAGGAGGTCTCATGGCCATCAAGCCCCTGTCCGACCGCGTCGTACTGAAGCGCGTCGACCCCGCCGAAGTCGTCAAGGGCGGCATCATCATCCCCGACACCGCCAAGGAGAAGCCCATGGAGGCCGAGGTGGTGGCCGTGGGCGAAGGCAAGATCAACGAGAACGGCACCCGCAACCCCATGTCCGTGAAGCCCGGCCAGAAGGTGCTGATCGGCAAGTACAGCGGCACGGAAGTGAAGATCGACGGCGTGGACCACGTCATCGTGCGCGAGGACGAGATCCTGGCGATCGTGGGCTGAACGACTGAACTGAATCCAAGGAGACACACATGGCCAAGTCCATCATCTACGCCGAAGACGCCCGCCAGGCCATCCTGCGCGGTGTGAACAAGCTCGCCGACGCGGTGCAGGTCACCCTCGGCCCCAAGGGCCGCAACGTCCTCATCGAGAAGAAGTTCGGCTCCCCGCTCATGACCAAGGACGGCGTCACCGTCGCCAAGGAAGTCGAGCTGAAGGACAAGCACGAGAACATGGGCGCCCAGCTGGTGCGCGAGGTCGCCTCCAAGACCTCCGACGTGGCCGGTGACGGCACCACCACCGCCACCGTCCTGGCCCGCGCCATCTACCGCGAGGGCATCAAGGCCGTCGTGAGCGGCGCCAACACCATGGAGATCAAGAAGGGCATCGACCTCGCGGTCGATACCGTCGTGGCCGCCATCGATGAGATCAAGAAGCCGGTCGAAGGCAACGCCATCGCCCAGGTCGGCACCATCTCCGCCAACGGCGATGCCGAGATCGGCAAGATCATCGCGGAGGCCATGGCCAAGGTCGGCAAGGACGGCGTGATCACCGTCGAGGAGGCCAAGGGCCGCGAGACCGAGCTGAACGTGGTTGAGGGTATGCAGTTCGACCGCGGCTACCTCAGCCCCTACTTCGTGACCAATCCCGACCAGATGAAGGTGGAGCTGGAGAACGCCTACATCCTCGCCTACGAGAAGAAGATCTCCAACATGCGCGACCTCCTGCCCCTGCTGGAGCAGGTCGTCAACAGCCGCCGCCCCCTGCTGATCATCGCCGAGGACGTGGACGGCGAGGCGCTGGCCACCCTCGTGGTGAACAAGATCCGCGGCACCCTGAACATCGCCGCCGTGAAGGCCCCCGGCTTCGGCGACCGCCGCAAGGCCATGCTCGAGGACATCGCCATCCTGACCGGCGGCAAGGCCATCAGCGAGGACCTGGGCCTCAAGCTCGAGAACCTCACCCTGGCTGACCTCGGCACCGCCAAGAAGATCGTCATCGACAAGGAGAACACCACCATCGTCGAGGGCGCCGGCGCCAGCGAGGCCATCCAGGGCCGCGTGAAGCAGATCCGCGCCCAGGTCGAGGTTTCCACCAGCGACTACGACAAGGAGAAGCTGCAGGAGCGCCTGGCCAAGCTCGTGGGCGGCGTCGCCGTCATCAAGGTGGGCGCGGCCTCCGAGACCGAGATGAAGGAGAAGAAGGCCCGCGTGGAAGACGCCATGCACGCCACCAAGGCGGCCGTCGAGGACGGCATCGTGGCCGGCGGCGGCGTCGCGCTGCTCCGCAGCCTGCCCAAGCTCGCCGAGCTGAAGGCCGCCGGCGACCAGGCCACGGGCGTCGAGATCGTCCGCAAGTCCCTCGAGGAGCCCCTCCGCCAGATCGCGAACAATGCCGGCGTCGAAGGCTCCGTGGTGGTGAACACCGTCCGCGAGGCCAAGGGCAACCACGGCTACAACGCCGCCACCAACGAGTACGGCGACATGGTGAAGTTCGGCGTGGTCGATCCCGCCAAGGTGACCAAGTCCGCCCTGCGGAACGCGGCTTCCGTGGCCGCCATGATGCTCACCACCGAGGCGATCATCACCGAACTGCCCGAGCCCAAGGCTCCCGCCCCTGCGGGTCCGGGCATGGGCGGCATGGAAGACATGTATTGATCAGCCGCGAACTGCGGTTCTGGAAAGGCCCCGCGGTTGCGGGGCCTTTTCCATGATGAAGGGGAGGGGAGAATTCGGGGGCTGCTCTGCCGATCATGATTCGCTCCCAGTGGGGCCCCGCTTCGCAGGCTCCACTGGAGCCTGCTTCGCGACCCACATGGTCGCGACATGGTGAAGTTCGGCGTCATCGATCCCGCCAAGGTGACCAAGTCCGCCCTGCGGATGATGCTGCGTGCGCCTTCGGCGCCGGGGCCTCCGTGGCCGCCATGATGCTCACCACCGAGGCGATCATCACCGAGCTGCCCGAGCCCAAGGCTCCCGCCCCTGCGGGTCCCGGCATGGGCGGCATGGAAGACATGTATTGATCAGCCGCTTGACGGTTCATGAAGGGGCCCCGCGCGAGCGGGGCCTTTTTCAATAGCCGAGGGCGCGGTCCACGGTCGCGGGAATGGGCCTTCCCTCGGCAAAGGCGCGGAGATTCGGGAGGATGTCCGGGATCAGCTGGCGCGGGGTGCTGGGCCCGCTGTGGTGGGGCGTCACGGTCACCTGGGGATGGCGCCACAGGGGGGATTCCGAGGGCAGGGGCTCCTCGGGGAAGACATCCAGCACGGCCTGGCCGAGGGTGCCCCGCGCCAGGGCCGCAAGCAGGGCCTCGGAGTCCACCAGCTCGCCGCGGCCCACGTTGAAGAGGGTGAGCCGGTCGTTCCCGTGGCTGAGCAGGTCTGCGCCCGCGAGCCCCCGGGTGGCCGGCGTGAGCGGCGCGGCCAGCACGAGCGCCCGGGCCGTGCCCAGGCGGGTATGGAGGTCCGTCAGGCCGATGAGGGGGAATTCGGGATCCGGCCGGGGGTTTCGCACCACGCCGGTCACGGCGAGCCCCAGCGACTGCAGGGCCCTGCCGATCTGGCGGCCGATGCGGCCGAATCCGATGATGAGCGCCGGTTCGCCCGTGAGATCCTCCGGCAGGATCGCGGGCTCCCAGCGCCTGGCCGCCTGGGCCTCGGCGCAGGATTGCAGGCGCTGGGCCCCGGCGAGCAGGTGGCCCGCCACGTACCGTGCCATCCAGAAGCCGAAGGCCCCGTCCGCCCGGGAGACGGGGAGGTCAGGCGGCAGCTCCGGGCTCGAGAGCAGGTGATCCACGCCGGCGCCGCTGTTCTGGATCCAGCGCAGGTTCGGCATGCGGGCCACCAGTCCTGCCGGCAGTCGCCAGCAGAAGAGGCCCTCGGCCCCGGCCAGCCATCCCGCGTCCATCCCCTCCAGCTCCCGGGGGTGCCAGCCCCGGATCTCCAGCCGGGGCTCTGCGGCCTGCAGGGCAGGCACCCATTCCTGGTGGCGGTGGTGCACGACGGCCAGACGCATGGGGGCAGTGTATCCGGAGGCGTTGTGACGGTTTTCTCCTTCCCTGCCGAGGTAGTCTGGTTGTCCCTACCCGGAGATCCCATGAAGAAGCTCCTCCTCCCCCTCGCCCTGATCGCCTTCACCGCGACGGCCTTCGCCCAGAATGCGCCCAAGGATTGCCCGAAGAAGGCCGACTGCCCCCAGGCCTGCAAGGACTGCAAGAACTGTCCCAAGGCCGAAAAGGCCGCCTGCAAGGGAGGGAAGGACTGCCCGAAGAAGGCGGACTGCCCCAAGGCCAAGAAGGGATGACATCGGTTTTTGACTGAAAATCGAGTGCGTCTCAGACGCATGGAATGGCGCCTAAAACCCACCGACAGGTGGGTTGTTTTTTTGACTACCCATGGGTTGACTATGAATCCTCTCAGTGTGATGCTTCCACCGGACTGACCCGAAAGCCCTCGGGGTCCACTGAATGGGGAGTACCCATGCGTATGGGCCTTCTCTTCGACACCACGCGCTGCATCGGATGCGGCGCCTGCAGCTCCGCGTGCAAGGAGCAGAACAAGCTCCCGGGGCCGGTGGAGGAGGTGACGACGGCCTACACCTGGACGACCGTCCAGCCGCGGGAGGGCGTGAATGTCCGGAGGCTCTGCATGCACTGCGAGGTGCCCACCTGCGTGTCCGTCTGCCCGGTGGGCGCACTCCAGAAGACGCCGGAGGGGCCGGTGGTCTATGACGGAAAGAAGTGCATGGGGTGCCGCTACTGCATGATGGCTTGCCCTTTCGATGTGCCGAAATACCAGTGGGACCGACCCGTCCCTGTCGTGGGGAAATGCATCATGTGCACCAGCCGGGTGAAGGAGGGCAAACCCACCGCCTGTGCCGAGGCCTGCCCGGTAGAGGCCACGACCTTCGGGAAGCGGGACGACCTGATCTGGGAGGCCCGGACCCGCCTCCGCAAGGAGCCGGAGAAGTACCTGAACCACGTATATGGGCTCTCGGAGGCCGGAGGGACTTCCGTCCTGATGGTGTCCGGCGTGCCCTTCGAGAAGCTCGGCCTCAAGTCCAACCTGCCCAGCGAGCCGCCCGCCATGCGGACCTGGCAGGTGCTGTCCAACATCCCCGACTTCGTGGGGGTCTGGGCCGTCTTCCTCTACGGCGTGCACTGGATCACGGCCCGTCGCGAGGAAGTGGCGAAGGTCGAAAACCACGGCAACGGCCGCAACGGCCAGGGAGGCCGGTCATGAACACGTCCCTCGCCCTTTCCCAGCGGCGTTTCCGTCCAGGCTTCTGGACCGCCGTCTTCGCGATCCTGGTGGTGGCCTTCTGCGGGGTCACCTTCCTCCGCTTCTCCAAGGGGCTCGGGGCCGTCACCCACCTGAGCGACCAGTTCCCCTGGGGCCTCTGGATCGGCTTCGACCTTCTCTGCGGCGTGGGTCTGGCGGCCGGCGCCTTCACGCTCACGGCCATCGTCCACCTCTTCAACCTCAAGCGCTTCGAGCCCATCGTGCGGCCCACGATCCTCACCGGCTTCCTGGGCTACGCCTTCGTGATCCTGGCCCTGCTCTTCGACCTCGGGCAGCCCTGGCGGATCTGGCACGCGATCATCTACTGGAACCCCCATTCCGTGATGTTCGAGGTGGCCTGGTGCGTGATGCTCTACACCACGGTCCTGGCGGTGGAGTTCTCGCCGGTGGTGTTCGAGCGGTTCGGGTGGCACACCCCGGCGCGCGTGATCCACGGCCTCATCACGCCCCTGGTGATCCTGGGGGTCATCCTCTCCACGCTGCACCAGTCCTCGCTGGGATCCCTCTACCTGATCGTTCCGAGCAAGCTCCATCCGCTCTGGTATTCGCCCATGCTCCCCCTCCACTTCTTCATCTCGGCCATCGGGGCAGGCATCGGCATGGTGATCCTGGAGTCCTATCTCAGCCGCCGGGCCTTCCACCGGCACCTCGAGATGGACCTGCTCGAGCCTCTGGCCCGTGGCATGGTCGTGGCCCTGGGCATCTACGGGCTCCTGCGGCTCCAGGCCATCCACCGCAACGGCTCGTTCGCCTCGATCCTCGAGTTCGGGTACGAGGGCCGGATGTTCCTGCTGGAGTTCACCATCGGGGTGATCCTCCCCGTGGCCCTCATGTCCTTCCGGCGGCTCCGCGCCAACCCCGACTGGCTGGTGGGGAGCGCCTTCCTGGCGGTCCTGGGCTTCGTGGCGAACCGGTTGAACGTCAGCATCACGGGCATGGAACGCGCGGCGGGCGTCCGCTACATCCCATCGGGCATGGAGATCATCGTCTCGCTGGGGCTGGTGGCCATGGGCATGGCGGTCTTCGCCTTCGCGGTGAGCACCTTCAACATCTTCCCGGAGGGGGCCGTCCGGCCGTCTTCGCCACCTTCCAACCGCTCCTAGGAGCTCCTTCATGCGGACCCGCATCGGCACGCGCCTGATCCTGGGAGCCGGCCTCTCGACCGCCCTCGTCATCGGGATCATGGCCGTGGTGATCGTGCGCGACCACGCGAACCAGCTCCTCTTCGAGCGGACGCGCAGCGCCAACCAGCTGAGCGAGACCATCAAGAGCAGCACGCATTTCGACATGCTGGAGAACCACCGGGAGAACCTCTACGAGCAGATCCGGGCCATCGGGGGGCTGGAGCGTGAGGGCATCCGCAAGGTCCGGGTCTTCAACAAAGAAGGCCGCATCATGTTCTCCTCCGACCACGGGGAGATCGGCACCAGTCTGGATCCGAGGGGCGAGGCCTGCTACGCCTGCCATGCCGAGGGCCGGCCCCTGGAGCGCCTGGACATCCACCAGCGGGCCCGGGTCTTCAGGGCCGCGGATGGGACACGGCTGCTGGGGATCATCAACCCCATCCCCAACGAATCCTCTTGCTCCACGGCGGACTGCCACGCCCACAGCCCGCGGCAGAGCCTCCTGGGCGTGCTCGATGTGAACGTCTCCCTGGCGGAGGTGGATCGGGAGATCGCCCGGAGCCGGGCCGTGATGGCGGGAGCAGCCCTGGCCGCTATCCTGGCCGGGAGCGCCATCCTCTGGTGGCTCAACCGCCGCCTGGTGGTGCGCCCCGTGGCCGCGCTGGTGGCGGGCACACGCCGGGTCGGAGAGGGGGATCTCGCGACGCCCATCCCCTTCGTGGGCCGCCACGAACTGGGCGAGCTGGCGAAGGCCTTCAACACCATGGTCGACCGGCTCTCCGAAACCCAGCGGCAGCTGGCCCTGGCCGACAAGCTGGCCTCCGTGGGGCGCCTGGCCGCGGGGATCGCCCACGAGATCAACAACCCCCTGACGGGAGTGCTCAGCTACGCGTCCCTCCTCCGGAAGCGGTTCGATGCGGACAAGGCCGCAGCGGACGACCTGGATGTGATCGTGCGGGAGACCGTGCGCTGCCGGGGCATCATCAAGGGTCTGCTGGATTTCTCGCGGCCCGCGCAGCCGATGCGGAAGCCGACGGACCTGAACGAGGTGGCGCGCCGGGCGGTGGCGGTGGTGATGTCCCAGCTGAGCCTGCGCCACGTGAGCCTC
>DASVZU010000008.1:0-2062 GCA_036391515.1 Holophagaceae bacterium | reverse complement strand
TGCCAGCGACCCAGGCGGTCGAGCCGGGCCGCGGGCCCGCTGCCATCCGCCCCCTGGTGGCTGAGCAGGCCGCGGGGCCCGAGGTAGCGGGCATGGGCCCGGGCCGCCCGGGCCAGGCCCTCGTTGAAGCGTAGGGGGCCCGCGGGCCGGGTGGTCTCCAGGAAGCGGATGGCCTCGTCCAGGGCCGCCAGCCCCTCCTCCGTGCGCAGCGGCACCCGCCCAGGAACCCGCCAGAGGGTGCCCTCGAACTGGCCGCGCAGGGCCTTCAGGTGCTCCGCGTAGGCCTTCGGCGCCACGCGGGCGTCGCTCATCTCCTGGACCACCGCCCGCTCGAAGGCCGTGGCCCTTTCCGGGGCGGGGGCCCCGGCCCCGAGCAGCGTGGCGGCGAAGAAGAGGGCGGCTGGTCTCATGGGATTCCCAGGTGGCGCCTCCCAGGATAGGCCCGCACCAGCCAGGGATGGAGGCGGCAGGCCAGGCAGAAGCCGAAGGCCGCCTCCAGACCCGCGCAGGCGGTCAGGACGGCCGCCAGGCCGAGGCCCAGGGCGCGGGCCCCGGCCAGCAGCGCCAGCGCCGTCCCCATGGAGAACAGGCAGCCTACGGAGGCGGCAAAGCGCTTGGGGCCGGCGTTGACCGGCCGGGGGGCCAGCCCCGACAGCCGGCGCGCCAGCACCGCGGCGCGGGCGACGGGGCTGAGGTCCGGCCACCCGGCGGCGCGAAGGGCGAAGTCGGCCGCCAGCGCCAGGGCGAGCGCGCCCCAGCCCTTCCAGGCCGCGAGGAGGATCAGGCCCATGGACAGCAGGGCGCCGAGCCGCCCCGCGGCCTCGTCCACCAGGCCGGGAGCGACGGGGCAGCTGGGGCCCTGCGGGACGGCGGGAACCAGCCGGCTCAGCGGACCGCCTCCGCCAGGTCCATCTCCGCGTAGAGGGGATGGCTCAGGTAGCGTTCGCCGGTGTCGCAGAGCACGGCCACCACGGTCTTGCCCGCACCCAGTTCCTTCGCCACCTTCACGGCAGCGTGGACGATGGCGCCGGTGCTGATCCCCGACAGCAGCGCCTCCTCCCGGGCCAGGCGGCGGGCCATGACCAGGGCATCGTCGTAGGCGATGTCCTCGATCCGCTGGAAGGCGTTGCGGTTGAGGATGGAGGGCACGAAGTTGGCGCCGAGGCCCTGGATCTTGTGGGGGCCCGCCTTGCCCTGGGTGAGCAGGGGCGAATCCACGGGTTCCACGGCCACCACGAGGGTGCCGGGCTTCTTCTGGGCCAGCACCTCGCCCACGCCGGTCACCGTGCCGCCGGTGCCGATGCCCGCCACGAAGGCGTCCAGCTCGGGCACCTGGGCCAGCACCTCCAGGGCGGTGGTGCGGCGGTGCACCTCGGGGTTGGCCGGGTTGTCGAACTGGCGCACCACGAAGTAGGAGGGATCGGACGCAGCCAGCTCCTCCGCCTTTTCCACGGCGCCCTTCATCCCGAGGCTGCCGGGCGTGAGGATCAGCTCCGCGCCGTAGGCCTTGAGGAGCGCCCGCCGCTCCTGGGTCATGGTGTCGGGCATCACCAGGGTGGAAGGGTAGCCCTTGGCCGTCGCCACGAAAGCCAGGCCCACGCCCGTGTTGCCGCTGGTGGCCTCCAGGATCCGCATGCCGGGCTTCAGGACGCCCCGGGCCTCGGCATCCTCGATCATGCTCAGCGCGATGCGGTCCTTCACGGAGCCGCCGGGGTTGGCGCTCTCCAGCTTCAGGTAGATGGTGGCGGCGCCGGCGGGCACCACGCGGTTGAGGCGCACCACCGGCGTGCGGCCGATGAGCTGGTAGGCGTGGTCCACGCGGTCGGGACGGTCGGTGGGGCGGCTCATGGGGTCTCCTGGGCTCCGGGCGCGGCCCGGGATCCAGAAGGATGGCGACCGGATCCCAAATTGTCAAGTTTGTTAATTGATTTTATTATGTATTTCGTTATCCTCTTCTCCGGAGGCCAGGATGAAGGGCACGGCGAAGGGACGCTACGGACTGCAGTTCATGGTGGGGCTGGCCCTCCAGACAGAGCCGGGCCCCGTGCTGGTGGATGACCTG
>DASVZU010000007.1:0-3771 GCA_036391515.1 Holophagaceae bacterium | reverse complement strand
CTTGAGGAGGTCGAAGAGCAGGGCCTTCCCCTCCTCCGTGTGCAGGTCCACCACCCGGCTGCGCTTGCCGCGGTTGGCGCAGCGGAAGTAGGCGCTCTCGCCCGCCTCCCCGTGCTCGAAGGGCGGCCCCCAGCCGCGGGTGGGATCGCCGGCCACGGGCTCGAGCTTCTGCACTTCCGCCCCCAGGTCCGCCAGGAGCTGGGTGGAGAAGGGCCCCGCGAGCACGCAGGACAGGTCCACGACCTTGAAGTGGGCGAGCGGTTTGGGCATGGCTCCAGGCTAACCCGAGTCCGTGGGTCCCAGGATCAGTGGGGTCAGGCGCTGGCGAGGGTCTGCCGGTAGACGGCGGCCAGGTGGCCCGCGATCTCCTCGGGGTCGTGCCCCAGGAAATCCGCGCGCTGCATGAGGTGGACGAGCTGACCATCCTTGAGGATCGCGGCCTGGGGACTGGTGGGCATGGCGCCTTCGAAGTATTCCCGCGCCTGGGCGGTGGCCTCCTTCTCCATGCCGGCGAAGACCGTCACCAGGTGGTCGAAGGCCAGGCCGTGGCCGCGCAGGGCCTGGATGACGCCCGGGCGGGCCCCGGCGGCGGCGCACCCGCAGACGCTGTTGACCAGGAGCAGGGTGGTGCCGGGCTGCTGGAGGGCCTCGTCCACCTGGGCCGGCGTCATGAGCTGGCGGAAGCCCTGCTCGACCAGCTCCTGGCGCATCGGGGCCACCATGTGCTCGGGATAGTTGGACACAATCTCCTCCTCGGGTGCTAAAAGTTTACCGATCAAGTCAAGATTGATCCAGATCACACTTCCGGACGGAGGGAATCGCATGAAGCTGGCGCTGCTGGGAGGAAGCCTGAGGCCGGAGTCCCTGAACGGACGGCTGCTGGGCCATCTCGCGCGGGAGGCGGAGGGGCGGGGCCACGAGACCGCGGTCTTCTCCGGTTCCGCACTGGCCATGCCCCTGTACGCCGAGGGTCTGGCGGCCCCGCCGGAGGCGCTGGCGGCCCAGCGGACGCTGCTGGAGGCCCAGGGCCTGATCCTCGTCTCGCCGGAGTACAACGCGGGGATCCCGGGGCACCTCAAGAACGCCGTGGACTGGCTGAGCACGCTGAAACCGAGCCCCTGGCCCGGCCTGCCGGTGCTGCTCTGCGCCGCCAGTCCCGGCGCCTTCGGCGGGGCCCGGGGTCTGCTGGCCTGGCGGGCCACCCTGGCGAACATGGGGGCCCTGGCCCTGCCCGAGGCGCTCACGGTCCCCCACGCGGACCAGCAGCTGGATGTCAACGGCGCCCCGTCGGACCCCCGCACCCGGGCCCAGGCGGCCCGAGCCCTGGAGGCCTTCCTGTCCCTTGCGGAGCGTCTGGGACCCCGGCGCTGACAGCCTGTTCGTGCGATCCTGGAGCCACTCCCTGGAGCTTCCATGAAGGACTTCTTCAAGACCTTCTTCGCCGCCCTGCTGGCCCTGATCGTGGCCGGGGGCGCGGCCTTCATCCTCTTCTTCGGCATCCTGGCGGCGATCGGCGCCTCGAACAAGCCCACGGTCCCCTCCAAGGCGGTGCTGGTCTTCGACATGGACACCAGCCTCACGGACGGGCAGCACGACCCCGAGCCCGGCGAGGCGATCAGCCAGGCCCTTGGCGGCGGGGGCGGGCGCAGCCAATCCCTGCCCGCGGCCATCGACGCCATTGACCGGGCGGCCTCCGACGACCACATCGCGGGCCTTTTCCTCACGGGCAACCTCCAGGCCGCCGGGCCGGCCCAGCTCAAGGAGCTGCGGGAGGCGATCCAGCGGTTCAAGGCGAAGAAGCCCGTCATTGCCTACGACCTGGGCTGGGGCAAGCGCGAGTACTACCTGGCGGCCGGCGCCAGCACGGTCTACGTGAACCCCTTCGGCAGCGTGGAGGTCAACGGCTTCGCCAGCGAGCCCATGTTCTTCGGCCAGGCCTTCAAGAAGTACGGCGTGGAGGTGCAGGTCACCCGGGTGGGCAAGTACAAGAGCGCGGTGGAGCCCTTCATCCTCGACAAGATGAGCGATCCCAACCGGGAGCAGGTGCAGAAGCTCCTGGATGATCTTTGGGGCGACTGGAAGGGCAGTGTGGCGAAGGACCGGAAGACCACGCCCGAGGCCCTGCAGGCCCTGGCGGATGACAAGGGTGTCCTCGAGGCGAAGGAGGCCAAGGAGGCCGGCCTGGTGGACAAGATCGCCCCCTACGACGAGGTGCTGGACGCGCTGAAGGCCCTTGTGGGCAAGAAGCCCAAGGATCGCGAGTTTCCCCAGATCGCCCTTTCCACCTACGCGGAGATCCCTGGCGAGGCCCACCGGGGCCACAACCGCATCGCCGTGCTCGTGGCCGAGGGCGAGATCGTGGATGGCGAGGGCAAGGCCAACCAGATCGGCGGCGACAGCCTCAGCCGCGAACTTCGCCGCCTGCGCCTGGACGACAAGGTCAAGGCGGTGGTCCTGCGCGTGAACAGCCCCGGCGGCAGCGCCGCGGCCTCCGAGCTCATCCAGCGCGAGGTCATCCTCACCCGGAAGGTGAAGCCCGTCGTGGTGTCCATGGGCCATCTGGCCGCCTCGGGCGGCTACTGGATCAGCACCTACGGCGACCGCATCTTCGCCGAGCCGGGCACCATCACCGGCTCCATCGGCGTATTCGGCATGCTGCCCAACGTGAAGCAGCTCGCCAACGACCACGGCATCACCTGGGACAGCGTCCAGACCGCCAGGCTGGCCAACCCCATGACCCTCACCCGGCCCAAGACCGATGTCGAGCTGGCCCGCATCCAGGGGATCGTGGACCACATCTACGACCAGTTCATCAGCAAGGTGGCCGACAGCCGGAAGATGAAGAAGGAGGCCGTCCAGGAGATCGCCCAGGGCCGCGTGTGGTCGGGCCAGGAGGCCCTGAAGCTGGGCCTGGTGGACGAGATCGGGGGGCTGGACGCCGCCGTGAAGTACGCCGCGAAGAAGGCCAACCTCGGGGACGACTACTACGTGGCCGGGCCCGAAGAGGAACCCGACGCCTTCAAGCAGCTGGTCCGGAACCTCCTCCAGGGCAAGCCGCGGAAGCTGGCCAAGGTCGGCCCGGTGGACGTGCTCGCGGGCGACCTCAAGCGGCAGTTCGAGATGCTCTCCTCCCTGAACGACCCGCAGGGCGTCTACGCCCGCCTGCCCTTCGACCTGGACCTGAGGTGACGATGGCGCTCGGCGGCCGGCCCATGGCGGACTGGATCGCCGAGTACGCCCGGAGCCACCGGCATCCGGTGAACCGGGCCTGCCACACCGTGGGCATCCCGCTCGTGACCCTGGGGGTGCTCCTGCTGGTGGCCTCCATCCCCGTGCACGGCCTCTGGCGCCCGGGACTGGGTGTGTTCCTGGCGGGCTGGATCTTCCAGTTCGCCGGGCACGCTGCGGAGGGCAAGCCCCCGGAGTTCTTCAAGGACTGGCGCTTCCTCTTCGTGGGGTTGCGCTGGTGGGCGATGAAGATCCGGGGCAGAGCCTAGCCGTGGAGACCTCCTCATTCGTCTCCGCCGTGGTGCTGCTGGTCCTGGTGACGGACCCCCTGGGGAACATCCCCCTCTTCATCGGCCTGCTGCGCCAGGTGGATCCGGCCCGGCGCCAGCGCATCATCCTCCGCGAGCTGCTCTTCGCCACCGGCATCCTGCTCTTCTTCATGCTCTTCGGGCGGAAGGTGCTGGCCCTCATGCACCTCACGGACACCTCCATGGGCATCGCCGGTGGGGTGATCCTCTTCCTCATCGCCCTGAAGATGATCTT
>DASVZU010000006.1:0-8174 GCA_036391515.1 Holophagaceae bacterium | reverse complement strand
GCCCGCCGCCACAGCGGGCATGATCTCGTCGAAGGGCACCAGGTGCACCCGGGGCTCGAAGCCCAAGGCCGCGCACCACTTCCGCATCGACAGGTAGGCGCTGGTCCGCTTGCCCGGAATGGCCACGAGCACGTCCTTCAGGGCCGAGGGCTGCAGGGGCGTCCGGCTCACCACCAGGGGGCCCGTCCCCTCCTGGATGCTCGATCCCGCCGTCAGCAGGTCGTAGCGGTCCTTCAGCTCCGGGTAGGCCCCGAAGCTGATGGCCGTCACGTCGTACTTCGCCTCGAGGGCCTCGGCGTTCAGCCGCTCGATGTCCTTGCGGATGAACTCGATCTCGAACCCCTCCGGGTCCAGCCACCCCAGGGCGAGGGGGGCCATCATGTAGGCGTCGTCGGAATCCGGGCTGTGGGCGATGGTGAATCTCATGGCGGACCTCGCCTCCAGTTCACCACACTTCAGCCGATGGCCTCCGGATCCTTCGGTGCGAGCTTCCCCTTCACCCGCTCCACGGCCTTGGCGGCCAGGGCGTAGCGGGGGTTCTCGTCCAGGGCCTTCCGGTAGTGCTCCAGGGCCAGGTCGAACTGCCCCTTGGCCTCGAAGACCCGGCCCAGGTTGAAATGGGGGAAGCAGTAGCTCTCGTAGCGCTGGGCCTTGAGGGCCATGCGGAGCCAGGGGATGGCATCGTCCAGCTCACCCTGCTCCAGGTAGTAGGCGCCGATGTCGTTGTAGGGGTTGCCGAACTCGGGATCCAGGTCGATGGCGCGATGGCAGTCCTCGATGGCGGCGGCATAGTCCTTCTCGAAGGACCGGGCCCAGCCCCGGAAGGTGTAGGCCTCCGCCGTGGGGCAGATCTCCAGGGAGCGCGTGTAGAGGGCGATGGCCTTCTCGATCTCGCCCTTCATGTGGAGCTGGTGGGCCTTGCCCACCCACTCCATGGCTTCCTGCCGCTTGTCCTGGCCTTCCCGTTCCTCGCTCATGGGGCACCCTCGAGGCCCCCCAGCATACGGCCATCGGCCCCCCAGGGGGTCATGGCCGGGAAAATCCCGCTCACCCCCCTCGGAGGGGCGATCCCTCCTATCCTGGTGCCATGGTCAGCGATACCCCCGGTTCCTACTGCCAGAACTGCCTCACCTGGAACACCGGGGACCGGGAGACCTGCCGGAAATGCGGGACCCGCCTGCTGATCCTCGCCGGGGACCAGACCTGGGAGGACGAACCCGAGGAGGCCGAGGAGGGCGAGGATCTGGAGGAGCACCTCCTGGAGCGCATCACCGCCCTGGAGGAGACCCTCCGCCGGGTGGAGACCTACCTGGAGACCGTGTCCGACCAGCTGGGCAAGCTGGAGCGCAGCGAGGTCATGCTCCGCAACGGCCTCATGGCCCTGGTGCAGGAGATGGAGCAGAACCGCCAGCTGGACGCCCACAGCTTCTCGGAGCGGTGGGAACACCTGGTGGAGGAGAACCTGCACCTCATCGGGGCCCGGGAGCTGTTCACCCGCTACCGGGCTCGCATCCTGCCCATCGCCCGGCCCAAGTCCATGTCCCAGCTCAAGCGGGCCCTCCTGGAGACCACGGCCCTGCTGGAATCCGGCAGCCTCCCCGAGGCCGCCCAACGCCTGGGCCAGGTGCTGCCGCTCGATCCCAAGAATTACGAGCTGATCTTCACCGTGGCCTCCCTCCACGAGGCGGCCCAGAACTTCGAGGAGGCCGAGGTCCTGGCCCGCCGGGCCGTGGGCCTGAGTCCGCGCCACTTCGAGGCCTGGATGCTCCTGGCCAAGCTGCTCCAGGAGCTGCCGGAACAGGCGGACCAGGCCATCGAGGCCCTCCACCAGGCCGCCGACATCCGGCCGGAGGACCCGGAACCCCGCATGCTGCTGGCCGAGCTGCTGCTGGACCAGGAGGACCTCCAGGGGGCCCTGGAGGCGGCCCAGGAGGCCGTGAACCGCCGAAAGGACGGGGAGACCCTCTTGCTTCTGGGCCAGGTCCACCTGAGCCGGGGCGACGGCGCCCAGGCCGTGCCGGCCCTCAAGGACGCCAGCGCCTTCCTGCCGGGCGACCTGCACGTGCGGGAGGCCCTGGCCGAGGCCTACCTCCTGCTGGAGGAGCGGGCCAAGGCCTTCGCCATCCTCCAGGAGCTGCTGAACCAGAACCCCGGCGACCCCCAGCTCCTGCTGCTCCTGGACGCCGAGGACCATCTCCAGCTCCGGGAGGCCAGGGACGGCAAGCCCGCCACCCACCACCTCCTGGACGAGGCCGAGGACCTGCTGGACGCCGACCAGCCGGAGGCCGCCGAGGCCCTGCTGAAGCGGGTCCGCCGCAAGGGCCGGAGCCAGCGCTCCGAGTGGCTGGAGCTGCGCCTGGCCTTCGGCCGGGATCCCGAGAAGCAGATGAAGGCGGCCCTGGATTTCGCCTGCTCCGACCGCCACCCCCGTCTCTGCTTCCTGGCCCTGCGCCTGGCCCTGGAACACCTGATGGAGCGCAAGCGGGAAGTCGAGATCGCCAGGGCCCTGGACGCCTTCCTCACCCGCCACCCCAAGAGCTCCGGCGCCTGGGAGGCCGCCCTCATGCGCCAGGCCTACCGGCTCATGAACGGGCAGGCCACGGAGCAGGATCTGGTCGAGGTCCAGCGCCTCCACGCCCATCCCCTGCCGGGCCTGGAGCCCCGGGCCCGGACCCTGCTCGGCCAGTATCTTCTCGCCCTCAAGCACCACCAGGCGGTGCTGGACCTCCTCGATCCGATCCTCGAACGCGAACCGACCCTCGTGAACCACTTCCAGCTGGGGGCCGCCCTGGCGGGCCTGGGCGAGCGCGAGGAGGCCCGGGCCCTCCTGCAGGCGGGGCTCGACGCAGATCCTGGCGACCTCAACGAGGGCCAGGCCAAGGGCGTCCAGGGCCAGATCCGCACCCTGCTGGAGGAACTCGAGGCAGACGCCCCCCGCGCGTGACCGGAGTCACCTCCTGGTCTATTAAGTTGACAATTTTAGTCGGGATTCCAGAATGGAACGACGTGGGAGCGGACGATGAACTCGACCTTCAATGTGGTCACCAGCCAGGAATACAAGTACGGCTTCGTGACGGACATCGAGGCCGACAGCGTCGCCCCGGGCCTCAGCGAGGACGTCATCCGCTTCATCTCGGCCAAGAAGGGCGAGCCCGACTGGCTGCTGGAGTTCCGCCTCAAGGCCTACCGCCACTGGCTGACCCTGGCCGAGCCCGGCTGGGCCAAGGTCGAGTACCCAAGCCCCGATTTCCAGAAGATCGTCTACTACAGCGCTCCCAAGGCCAAGGCGCCCAAGTACGCCTCCATGGACGAGGTGGATCCTGAGCTGAAGCGCACCTTCGAGAAGCTGGGCGTGCCCCTCAACGAGCAGGCCGCCCTGGCCGGCGTGGCCGTGGACGTGGTGTTCGACTCCGTGAGCGTGACCACCACCTACAAAGAGAAGCTGAAGGCCGTCGGCATCATCTTCTGCAGCTTCAGCGAGGCGGTGAGGGAGCACCCCGACCTCGTGAAGAAGTACCTGGGCAGCGTGGTCCCCTACGCCGACAACTTCTACGCGGCCCTCAACAGCGCCGTGTTCACGGACGGCAGCTTCGTCTTCATCCCCAAGGGCGTAGCCTGCCCCATGGACCTGAGCACCTACTTCCGCATCAACAACAAGGAGTCGGGCCAGTTCGAGCGCACCCTCATCGTGGCCGAGGAGGGCGCCAGCGTGAGCTACCTGGAGGGCTGCACGGCCCCCCAGTTCGACACCAACCAGCTGCACGCCGCCGTGGTGGAGCTGGTGGCCCTGGACCACGCCTCCATCAAGTACAGCACCGTGCAGAACTGGTACGCCGGCGACAAGGACGGCGTGGGCGGCATCTTCAACTTCGTGACCAAGCGCGGCCTCTGCAAGGGCCGCGGCTCGCACATCAGCTGGACCCAGGTGGAGACGGGCAGCGCGATCACCTGGAAGTACCCCAGTTGCGTGCTGCTGGGCGACGACAGCATCGGCGAGTTCTACTCCGTGGCCCTCACCAACCACAAGCAGCAGGCGGACACCGGCACCAAGATGGTGCACATCGGGCGGAACACGCGGAGCACCATCGTCAGCAAGGGCATCAGTGCCGGGGACAGCTCCAACAGCTACCGCGGCCTGGTGAAGGTGCAGCCGAAGGCCGAGGGCGCCCGCAACTTCAGCCAGTGCGACTCCATGCTCATCGGCCAGAGCTGCAGCGCCAGCACCTTCCCCTACATCGAGGTGCAGAACCGCAGCGCCCGGGTGGAGCACGAGGCCACCACCAGCAAGATCGGCGAGGAGCAGCTCCTCTACTTCCAGCAGCGCGGGATCCCCGCGGAGGAAGCCATCAGCATGATCATCAACGGCTTCTGCAAGGACGTCTTCCGCGAGCTCCCCATGGAGTTCGCCGTCGAAGCCACCAAGCTGCTCTCCCTGAAACTCGAAGGAAGTGTCGGATGACCCCCGGAGTGCCCATGCTCTCGATCAAGAACCTCACCGCCTCGATCAACGGCACACCGGTGCTGAAGGGGATCGACCTGGAACTCAAGGCGGGCGAGGTCCACGCCATCATGGGGCCCAACGGCTCCGGCAAATCCACGCTGGGCAAGGTGCTAGTTGGGCATCCCTCCTATGAAGTGATGGGTGGCGAGGTGACCTTCGACGGGAAGAACCTCTTCGACCTGGAGCCCGACGTCCGGGCACGGGCCGGCCTCTTCATGGGCTTCCAGCACCCCATCGAGGTGCCCGGCGTGAGCAACGCCGCCTTCCTGCGCCTGGCCTACAACAAGAAGGCAGAGGCCGAGGGCCGCGACGAGCTCGACCCCCTGGAGTTCGACGACTTCATCAAGGAGAAGATCAAGCTCGTCTCCATGAAGCCGGAATTCCTCGACCGCAGCCTCAACGAGGGCTTCTCCGGCGGCGAGAAGAAGCGCAACGAGATCCTCCAGATGGCCGTGCTGGAACCCAAGCTCGCCATCCTCGACGAGCTGGACAGCGGCCTAGACATCGACGCCCTGCGGGTGCTGGGCGAGGCCGTCAACCGCCTCATGCGCCCTGACCGCGCCCTCCTGATCATCACCCACTTCCCCCGCATCCTCGAGACCATCCGGCCCCAGTTCGTCCACGTGCTCTCCGGCGGCCGCATCCTCAAGAGCGGCGGCCCCGAGCTGGCCGTGGAGCTGGAGGAGCGGGGCTACGACTGGGTGCTGGAGGAAGCCGCCGCCGGGGGCCGCCGATGACACCCGCGGTCGATTCCGGCCTGCTGGCCGATCTGCTGGCCCCGGCCCGCCCGGAGGGCTGGGAGGCCCTGCGGACCGCCGCGGAGGCCCGCCTGGCCGGCCTGGAGCTGCCGGACGCATCCCTGGAGGACTGGAAGTACGTGGACCTCGCACCCCTGCGCGACCTCGCCTTCCGGCCCGCAGCGGCCCCCGCGGCCGCGCCGGCCTCGGCCGACGTCCAGCCCTTCGTGCATCCGGAGATGATGGCCACGCGCCAGGTCTTCGTGAACGGCTACCACGCCCCCCACGCCAGCTGCGTCACGGCCCTCCCCGCCGGCGTGCGCTTCTTCCCCATCTCCGCGGCCAGCGAGGCCTGCCGCCTGCTGGGCACCCTGGGCGAGGGGGCGCCGGATCTCTTCGAGGACCTGAACACCGCCCGCTTCACCGAAGGGGCCGTCCTCCTCGTGCCCCAGAACGTGCGGGTGGAAGTCCCGCTCCACCTGCTCTTCCTCAACCGGCCCGCCGGGAACGGGGCCCTGCCCGCGGTGTTCCCCCGCGTGCTGGTGGCCCTGGACCGCGGCGCCGAGCTGGAGCTGGTGGAGGAGCACCACGGCGAAGGCGCCTACCTGAGCTGCCCGGTGGTGGAGGTCCGCGTGGCCGAGGGCGCCCTCCTGCGCCATGAGCGCATCCAGCGCGAGGGGGCCGAGGCCTTCCATTTCAGCGCCCTGAAGGCCGAGGTGGCCCGGGGCGGCCAGTACCACTCCCGCACGCTGAGCTTCGGCGGCCGCATCTCCCGCCAGCGCCCCCGGGTGCGCCTGGCGGAAGGGGCCGAGGCCACCCTGGACGGCCTGGCCCTGCTGGGCGGCAGCCAGGTGGCGGACACCCACAGCTTCCTTCACCACGCGGAACCCCATGGCACCAGCCGCCAGCTCCACAAGTGCGTGGTGGACGGCCAGGCCCGGGCCGTCTTCAACGGGCAGATCCGCGTGGCGCCCGGGGCCCAGGTCACGGACGCCCAGCAGCAGAGCCGAAACCTGCTGCTCTCCGAGAAGGCCCGGGTGGACACCAAGCCCCAGCTCGAGATCTACGCCGACGACGTGAAGTGCAGCCATGGCGCCGCCGTAGGCCAGCTGGACCCCGACGAGCTGTTCTACCTCCAGAGCCGCGGCCTCGACCCGGAGGACGCCCGCAACCTGCTCACCTACGGCTTCGCCGCCGACCTGCTGGCCCGCATTCCCGTGGCCAGCCTCCGCCGCAGCCTGCGCCACCTTGTGCTCGCCCGCACCCAGGCGGCCTCGCTGGGAGACCTGGCATGACCACCGCCCTCCAGCCCCTCGACCTGCCCGCTCTCCGGAAGGACTTCCCCCTCCTCTCCCGAGTGTTCCACGACAAACCGGTGGTCTACCTTGACAGCGCCGTCAGCGGCCAGATGCCCCTGCCCGTCATCGAGCGCATGGCGAAGTACGAGCGGGAGGAGCACACGAACGTGCACCGCGGCGTGAGCACCCTCAGCCAGGAGGCCACGGACCGCTACGAGGAGGCCCGTGAGAAGGTGCGGAGCTTCCTCAACGCCGCCTCGGCCCGCGAGATCGTCTGGACCCGCGGCACCACGGAAGCCCTCAACCTGGTGGCCCAGAGCTTCGGCCGCATGGTGGTGAAGGAGGGCGACGAGATCCTCCTCTCCGCCATGGAGCACCACGCCAACATCGTGCCCTGGCAGATGCTGGCCCAGGAGAAGGGCGCCACGATCAAGGTCATCCCCATGAACGACGCCGGGGAGCTGATCCTCGACTCGCTCGACGCGCTCATCACGGCGCGCACCAAGATCCTCGGCGTGGTCCACGTCAGCAACGTCCTCGGCACCATCAACCCCGTGAAGGAGATCATCGCCAAGGCCCACGCCAAGGGCGTGCCCGTGGTGGTGGACGGCGCCCAGGCCGTGCCGCACCTGGCCGTGGACGTGCGCGACCTCGACGCCGACTTCTACGCCTTCAGCGGGCACAAGCTCTCCGGCCCCACGGGCATCGGCGTGCTCTACGGCAAGCTGGCCCACCTGGAGGCCATGCCCCCCTGGCAGGGCGGCGGCAGCATGATCCGCTCCGTCTCCTGGGAGAAGACCACGTACATGCCGGCCCCCGGAAAGTTCGAGGCGGGCACGCCGCCCATCGCCGCCGCCATCGGCCTGGGCGCGGCCCTCGACTACCTGAAGTCCCTGGGCCTCGACCGCATCGCCGCCCACGAGCACGAGCTGCTGGCCTACGCCACCGATCGGCTCTCCGGCATTCCCGGCCTCCGGATCATCGGCAACGCGCAGGCCAAGGCCAGCGTCCTCTCCTTCGTGGTGGACGGCATCCACCCCCACGACATGGGCAGCCTGCTGGACGGGGAGGGCGTCGTGGTCCGCGCCGGCCACCACTGCGCCCAGCCGGTGATGACGCGCTTCTGCATCCCCGCCACCACCCGCGCCTCCTTCGCCTACTTCAACACCCGCGAGGAAGTGGACATCCTGGTGTCGGCCGTCCTCAAGGCCATCGAGCTGTTCAAATGACCGACCCCCGCGAGCTCTACCAGCAAGTGATCCTGGAGCACAACAGGAAGCCCCGGAACTTCGGGAAGCTGGAGCCCTGCACGCACCACGCGGAAGGGCACAATCCGCTCTGCGGCGACCAGCTGGACCTCACGCTCGTCGTGGCCGACGGCCTGGTGCAGGACGTGAAGTTCCAGGGCAGCGGCTGCGCCATCGACGTGGCCAGCGCCTCCCTCATGACCCAGGCGGTGAAGGGGCGGCCCGTGGCCGAGGCCGAGGCCATGGCCGAGCAGTTCCGCGGCATGGTGCGCGGCGAGCTGGATCCCGCCACCCAGACGCCCCTGCTGGGGAAGCTCACCCTCTTCCAGGGTGTGAAGGACCTCCCCAGCCGCGTGAAGTGCGCCGTCCTCCCCTGGGCCACCCTCCACGC
>DASVZU010000005.1:0-2081 GCA_036391515.1 Holophagaceae bacterium | reverse complement strand
TCCTCCGCCAGCAGCACGCAGCCCTCCGGCGGCCCGGGGTCCCCGAGGCCGGGGACGGGCAGGTCGTCGCGCCCCGCATGGGCCTGGGCCGACAGCAGGCGGTTCAGGGCCGCGTAGCCCCCGTCCGTGAAGGGCAGCGCGCCGTACTCGTGCCCGCGCCAGGCGAACCGGGCGCCCAGGTGCAAGCGGAAGCCCATCCAGTCCGGGTCCGGCGGCAGGCCCTCCAGCTCGCGGGACTTGTGGATCCACTCCAGCTCCGCCCGCAGCTTCGGGTAGCCGGCCACGCCCCGGTCCCAGCAGACCAGGTCGCGGTAGCCCAGGGCCCGCGCCAGGCGCAGCAGCTGCTTCGCCGGGTAGACGCCTTCGCCAACGGAGAAATCGGAGATGCCCAGGGCGAACATGGGGAGGCCATCCAGAGGAGAAGGGAACTCCACGAAGGACGCGAAGAAAGGCACCAAGCGCACCAAGGGCGATTCGTGTGCTGGGCTTTCCCCTTCCTGTCCCTCCCGGCATCGACGGAGCCGATGCGCGAGACGAACGGGCATCTCGTGGAGATCTTTTTTGATGGAGATGCCGGATCAGGGCTGCCAGTCGCGGGGCAGGCCGCAGGCGTCGAGGACGGCGTGGAGGTAGGGGATCCCGGTGCGCAGGCCGCCCCGCTCGGCGAGGCTCACGAGGGCCTGGGAGCGGCCCATCCGTTCGGCGAGCTGCGCCTGGGTGAGCCCGGCCTGGCGGCGGGCGGCGCGCAGGTGCGGCGCCAGGGCCGCCCGGGCCTCCACCCCCGGCGCACGGCGCCCCTCCAGCAGCGCCTGGACCGACAGCTCCTCGTCCAGGCGTGGCCAGTGGATGCCCGTCCCCCCGCCCGTGAAGCGCCAGTCCGCCAGGTCGGCGGCGAAGGCCCCCGCCAGCCGGGGAAAGAAGGCCAGCGGGCAGGCCAGCTCCCGGCCGTCCTGGAGCTGGATCACCAGGCGCCCCCGCTCGAACCAGAGGTGGTTGGCGCGGGGGATGTCGGGGTTCGCCATGGACATGGGGTGGCTCACGGGGGCCATGGCCGCCAAGGAAGCACCGGGAGGCACCTGCCCAGGACAGCGGGGAGGTCATGGAGGTCTCCTGGATATTAGGCTTTTATCAGGCTGTTTCAAGGTGACCACCCCGTCCCATCCACCCCGGCAGCACGGCCCGGTCGGGGAACCGGCGGCGCAGCCTCGCCAAGACGGGTTCGAGGCGGTCGAACTTCGCGTTCCGGGGATCCTCGAAGAGGGCCCGCTCGCGGCCCAGGCCCCAGGCCAGGCGCAGTTCCACCTCGCGCACGAGGAGACGCCGGGTGGCGCCTGCCAGGAAGGCCTGCTGGATGCGGCGGGCCAGCACCAGGGGCGGGGCCGTGAGATCCTCCGGCCCGGCGCGCCAGGCGTGGGGCTCGCCGTCCACGTCCCACCACCGCAGCAGCAGCGTGCGCGGATGGCGGGGGTCGGACCAGAGCCAGTCCAGGCAGCGCACGGCCAGGCCCACCTCCTCCGGCAGGCGGGGGGGCTGGAGGCGCCAGCCGTGACGGGCGTGGCCGGGGCGCTCCGTGAGCAGAGGCAGGCGGGGCCGGTCCTCGCCCCGCACCCGGGCCCGCAGGTCCGGCGCCAGCTTGGGGTTCGTCAGCTCCGCCAGCACGGGCAGGGGCACGGGCTGGAGGTCGCCGAAGGTGCGCAGGCCCAGGCGCCGGAAGCGCTCCTGCAGGCGCGGGGCCAGGTCCGGCAGGCGGCGCAGGGGGTGGGGGGCCAGGAAGGCGGCCTCGGCGCCCTCCCCCACCCGTTCCAGCTGGTGCTCGGCGTGGGCGGCGAACTGGGCGGCGGTGGCGCTGAGGGACAGGCCCCCGTGGCTCTCCCAGCCGTTCCGGCCAGCCAGCTCCCGGCGCATGCGCTCCGCCGTGTCCGCCAGGGGCCCGAAGAGCCGCTGGGTGCCCTGGAGCTCCACCAGGGCCTCGCCCAGGCGCAGGAGCTGGCCCTGGGGCGTCCAGGCCTGGAGGAAGGTCCCCAGCTCCGCCTGGGCCTCCCACCAGACCTGGGGGGAGGGATCCAGCACCCGCAGCCCCC
>DASVZU010000004.1:0-1693 GCA_036391515.1 Holophagaceae bacterium | reverse complement strand
GCCGTGTCCGCCAGGGGCCCGAAGAGCCGCTGGGTGCCCTGGAGCTCCACCAGGGCCTCCCCCAGGCGCAGGAGCTGGCCCTGGGGCGTCCAGGCCTGGAGGAAGGTCCCCAGCTCCGCCTGGGCCTCCCACCAGACCTGGGGGGAGGGATCCAGCACCCGCAGCCCCCTGGCGGTGCGGAGGGCCTGATCCATGGACATCCCCGACACCAGCCCCTCGGCCCGGCCCAGGCGGTTCACGAACCAGAGGGCGGGCGTGCGGGGGGCCTCGGGGCTCAGGAAGGCGAGGGGCCGGTCCCGCAGGGCCCCGTCCCGGCCACAGGCCAGCTGGAACGGCAGCTCGGGAACCCACATCGCCAGCACCAGGACCTCCTCGGGGGATCCAAGTATGGCGAATTTTTAGCGAAAATCAAGATGGCCGTCCTTCCAGTCCACCGAACCTTTCCGGACAGTCCTGCGTTAATGCTCCTGAGGCATCCCTGCCCTGGAGCGTCGAAACCCCAATGGAGCCCACCCCCCTGCTGGTCCTGGTCCGGAGCGGCGACGAGCTGGCCTGGGAGGCCTTCGTCCGCCGCTTCCAGGGGCGCGTCTTCGGGCTGGCCTACCACTACACGGCGCAGGCCGAGGACGCCCGGGACCTCGCCCAGGAGGTCTTCATCCGGATCTACCAGAACCTGGCCCTGGTCCCCGACGAGGACGGCTGCCTGCCCTGGATCCTCCGCATCACCCGCAACGCCTGCATCGACCACCTGCGGCGGGGGAAGGCGCGGCCGCCCCTCTGGGACCTCTCCGCGGACGAGCTGTTCGACCTCCGGTCTCCGGACCAGAGCCCTGAAGAGGCCCACCTGGAGGCAGTCCGGAAGACCATGGTGCACCGCGCGCTGCAGGAGCTCACGGACCTCAACCGGGAGATCATCCTGCTCAAGGAGATCCAGGGCCTGGGGCTGGAAGAGATCGCCGCCATCCTGGAGGTGCCGGTGGGGACGGTGAAGTCCAGGTCCAGCCGCGCCCGCCTGGAGCTGGCCCAGAAGCTCGCCGCCGCAGGCATGGGAGGCTGAGATGGATGAGCGTTCCCTGGATCCGGAAGCCCTGACCCAGGCCATCCTGGCCCGCACCTCGGGTGCGCCCTGCCGGCGCGCCCGGGCCCTGGCCTGCGATTTCGTGGACGGCGGCCTGGACGGCGCGCAGGCGGACCTGCTGCGCGGGCACCTGGCGCACTGCACCGCATGCTCGGCGCTCGTGCGCATCCTGGCGGAGAGCGGGAAGCTCCTGCCCGCCCTGGCCGAGGCGGATCCGGGCCCCTGGTTCACCCAGCGGGTCCTGCGGAGCACCTCGAGGCGGCCCGCCGCACGCGGGACCGATGCGCGCACGGCCTGGCGGAGGCTCCTGCACCGCCCCCGGATCGCGCTGGAGGCGGCCTACCTGGGCGCGGTGGCCGGAATGATGGGCCTGTACGCCCCGGTGCCCTGGCACCGCCTGGTGCCTCCCGCCCAGGTCTGGACGGCGCCCCTCCAGGGTCCCGCGCAGCGCCTGACGCGGGTGGTGGTCCGGACGGAGCGGCACACGGCCGCCGCGCTGCGCCGGACCTTCCTGCCCCTCAGGGAGACCGCTCCGGCCGGACTCTGGCGACGGGCCGTCGCCAAGGTGCGCGGCTGGCTGAAACGGCTCGAGGCGGCCCTGAAACCGGCGAACCC
>DASVZU010000003.1:0-26721 GCA_036391515.1 Holophagaceae bacterium | reverse complement strand
CTGGGTGGCGCTGAAGCAGAGGGTCACGTTGGTGTGGATGCCCTCGGCGCTGAGCACCTTGCAGGCCTTGAGCCCTTCGGCGATCAGGGGCAGCTTCACCACCACGTTCCTGTGGATCTTCGCGAGCCGTCGGCCCTCCTCGATCATGCCGGGGGCCTCCAGGCCGATGACCTCGGCGCTGATGGGGCCGTCCACGATGCCGCAGATCTCCTCGATGATGGCCTCGAAGGGCTTGCCGCTCTCCTTGGCGATGAGGCTGGGGTTCGTCGTCACCCCGTCCAGCACGCCCAGGGCGTTGATGCGCTTGATCTCGTCGATGTTGGCGGTGTCGATAAAGAACTTCATGGTCGCGAACTCCTGGCCGGCTCCCGCCGTAACCCTTCCATTCTCCCAGGGCGCGCGGGAAGCTGGAAGCCCGGAGTCTTCCATGCAGAATCCCGAAATCCAGGTCCTCGACAGGGGCTTCGTCCGGCTCATCGACCACATGGGGTCGGACCTCTCCGTGGTGAACGCGGCCCGGGTGTCCTTCGGCAAGCGCAAGGAGGCCCTGGATGACGGCGACGCCAAGCTCATCCGCTACCTCTCGGCGCACGAGCACACCTCGCCCTTCCGCCACACGGCCATGACCTTCCACGTGAAGGCGCCCATCTTCGTCTTCCGGCAATGGATGAAACACCGCATCGCCTCGGAGTTCAACGAGATCTCCGGCCGCTACGTGGAGTTCGCGGAAGAGGAGTTCTTCGTGCCCGACCTGTTCCGCCGCCAGGCCAAGGTGAACAAGCAGGGCAGCGAGGGCGAGATCGATGCGGCGCACCGGGAGCGGGCCCGGGCCGCCTACCTGGAGAGCTGCCGGGGGGCCGTGACCCACTACAAGGAGCTGATCGAGCTGGGGGTCTGCCGCGAGCAGGCCCGCTGCGTGCTGCCCCTGGGCCTCTACTCCGAGGTCTACTGGACCGTGAGCCTGCAGGCCGTGGCCCACTTCATCCGCCTGCGTTCCGACAGCCACGCCCAGTGGGAGATCCAGCAGTACGCCGCCGCCGTGCGGAAGGCGGTGGAACCCCTGTATCCGGTCAGCCTCGCCGCCCTCCTGGACTCGGAGAAGGGGTGAGCAGGCCCCCCCTCAACCCGGCCCTCTTCCACCTGGACGAGCACCACCTCTGGGTGATGCACTGCGCCGAGGGCCCTGTGCCGCGGGCCGGCATGCGGGCGGTGCGGTCGATGATGCTGAAGGAGCTGCGCCCCTGGGAGATGGACTGGGAGGCGGACTTCCTCAACCTATCCGCGGCGGTTCGGCAGGAGGCGGCCACCCTCCTGGGCGGCCGGCCGGAGGACATCAGCCTGACGCCCACCACCTCCTCGGGCCTGCAGACGGTGGCCCAGGGCCTTCCCTGGCGGGAGGGCGACGAAGTGGTGGCGCCCCTGGGCGAGTTCCCTTCCAACGCCTGGCCCTGGATCGCCCTCGCGGCGCGGGGCGTGGCCTTCCGGGAGGTGCCCCTCTGGGCGGGGCAGCAGGCGGGTCGAGCGGCCTGGGACGGCACGCCACCCCCCGCCGACGTGGATCCGGAAGCCGCCCTCCTGGAGGCCCTGGGGCCGAGGACGCGTGTCCTGGCCCTTTCCTGGGTGCGCTTCCAGGACGGCCTGAAGCTGGATCTTCCGCGCCTGGGCCGCGCCTGCGCCGCCCGGGGCGTGGCCCTGGTGGTCGATGGCATCCAGGGGGCAGGCGCGCTGCCCGTGGATCTCGAAGGGGTCTCGGCCTTCGCCACGGGGGGCTACAAGGGGCTGCTGTCACCGGAGGGCCTCGGCTTCCTCTGGACCTCCGAGCCCTTCCGCCAGTCCCTGTCGCCCTCCGGCACCTGGCTGGCCGTGGACGGGGCCGGGGACCTCGGCCGCCCCTCCACGGACCTCCGCCGCGACTGGCTGTCCGATGGCCGCCGGCTGGAGCCGGGCGGCCCGAACCTCCTCCACGCCGCGGCGCTCCGCACCTCCCTCGAGTTGCTGAACCGCACCGGCCTGGCGGCCATCGCCGCGCACGTGGACCACCTGCAGGCCCGGCTGCTGGGCGCCCTCGGTGGCACCTGCTGGGACGCGGAGGCCCGGCGCCTGGGGGACCTCCGGGCGGCGGGCCGGCTGGGCCCCATCCTCGCCTTCCACCACGAAGGGCGGGGGCCACAGGGGCTCCAGGGGGTGCTCCAGGCGGGAATGCGCCGGGGCGTCTACGCTTCGGTGCGGGAGGGCTACCTGCGGATCGCCTTCCACGGCTTCCACACAGAGGCCGACGCGGATCGGGTGGCGGCCTGGCTCCGGACCGTTCCCGCCTAGCGGAACAGGTAGCTCAGCTTCATCTGCACCACGTCGTCCGAGGGCAGGTGGGGGAGGATGGCGAGATCCGGGCGGGGGGCCAGGCTGGCGCGATCGTTGACGAGCGCATCGGTGCTGGCGCCGTGGGTGTAGACGAGGAAGAAGGTGGAACCCGGCTGGAACTCCCAGCGGGTGATGAGGTTCAGGTTCCAGTCCCGGTAGCTGAATGCCGTCTGGGGGGCGGTGCCGGCGGGGAGATCCGGGGGCAGGCCGCTGGCGAGGGTCTGGTCGTCCACGTAGTACTGCAGATCGCGGAAGGCCCAGTTCGCCGCCAGCCACTGGCTGAAGGCCTGGAGGGTGAGGCGGGTGTTGAAGGCGTAGGACACCCGCAGGGTCTGGTTGAACTGGCTGAGGCGCCGGAGGCCCACGAGGGGCGTGAGGACGGGGGTCTCCAGCCACATCAGCTCGCCCTCGTCCCGGGTGAGGGAGGTGGAGAGCTGGATCTCCAGCGCCGGCGTGGGCTTGATGGACTGGAAAAGGGAACTGTCGGAGGAGGGACCGCCCTCCCGCCAGGCCCGGTTGAGGGACACGCGCAGGTACCAGGGGCGGTTGCCGGGGGTGTCCAGGCCGAGGTTGGCGTAGGGGATGGCGGGCCGCTGGAGGTACTTCTTCACCGGGTCCCCGTAGGTGCGCAGCTCCCGGTCGTCCTGGGCCGGAAGGTCCACGCCGCCGCCGCCCCAGAGGGACATGTAGTTGATGAAGTCCGTGCGCCCCCAGGTGTTGAACTCGCGGAGGAAGACATGGCCCGCCTGGTCCCGGGCCGCGAGGTGATTGAGGCCCCAGGCCCAGTTGCGGAAGACGCCCGCGGTGCGGTCCCAGCGGCGGGTTACCTCGGCGTAGACCTTCTGTTCGTCCGCCCGGCCCAGGTAGCCCAGGTCGTTGGGGTTGTAGTCGCGGCCGGCGTCGATGGCCTGGGCCTCCAGGCCCCAGCCGGAGGCCCAGTCCCGGTGGGCCCGGAGGCGCCCGCGCCAGCCCTGGCCCTGGGCGTCCTTGGGCCCCGCCTGGCTGCGGCTGAGGGTGCCCTCCAGGAGGCCGCTGCGGTCGTCGCTGCGGTACACGCCATCCAGGGCCTGCACCTGGGCCACGCGCCCCTCCGGGCCCGCCTCGTGGACCTGGGAGGCGAAGCCGCCCAGGTAGCTGCCCCGGTCGTCCATCATCTGCTGCACCCGCAGCACGCCGTAGTTGGTGAGGGGGGCCAGCTCCCGCTCCGTGACCTGGCCGGAGGCGCCACGGATCCCGGCCCGGGCCGGCTCGACGCTGGCGCCCAGGAGGCCCACGTTCAGCCCCCCCTCGTACTTGGCGGTGTACTTGGCCGCGGCGGTGAGGGTGGTGGCATCGGGCCGGTCCACCAGGGTTTCGCCGGGGTTGAGGTCGGGGTCCGAGAGGCCCCGTCCGATGCGGCGGCTGTAGAAGAGATCGGGCCCCGCCACGCGGAAGATGTCCGCGCCCTCCAGGAAGAAGGGCCGCTTCTCGGGAAAGAAGGTCTCCACGGTGCCCAGGTTCAGCACGGTCTGGTCCACCTCCACCTGGCCGAAGTCGGGCCGCACGCTCAGGTCGACCTGGCCGATGCCGTCCACGCCCCAGCGCGCGTCCAGGCCGGCCCGGCGCTGCCAGCCGCGGTCGTCGTAGCTCCGGGCCGTCTCGAACTTCCGGGCGACGCTCACGAAGGGCACGATCTCCCGACGAGGCTGGGGGTGCACATCCTCGAGACCCACGAGCAGCGGGAACTGGCTCACGAAGCCGCCCTCCCCCTGGGGCACCACGTGCCAGCGGGAGGATTCGCGGAGGTGCCCCTGGTCCGTGCGGGTGAAGTTCACGCCCCAGACCTGGGGCCCCTCGTCCTCCCGGATGCGGAAGAGGGAGAGGGGGATCTTGAGCTCTGCCGTCCAGCCCCCGGCATCCCGGGTGACGGCGCTCTCCCAGACGCCATCCCAGCTCGTGTCGTAGTCGGTGTCGTTGGCGATGACGCCATCCCGCTGCACGCCGGCGGCGTTCACCTCGAAGACCACGGCGGTGCGGTGGTCGTGGGTGGTGTCCAGGGCCACGCTGAACCAGTCGCTCGAGCTGTCCTGGTCCCGGCGGTGGAGGCGGCGCACGATGGTGGTCCGGCCGCCGTCCAGGGCGGGATCGTGGTGCATTCGGGCGCCCACGTAGAGGTAGCGGTCATCGTAGAGGATGGATACCTCGGTGACCTGCCGGGCGGGCTTTCCGCGGTCCGGCCACTCCTCGGTGAAGCTCGTGGCGGCCGGCGCCAGGCGCCAGTCCGACTCCCGCAGGCGGCCGTCGATGCGGATGGGGCCGCGGATCCGGACGGCGCGGAGCTCTTGCAGGGTGGGCTGCGCGCCGAGGGCCAGCCCCAGCAGGAGCCCGGCGAGGGACCGGATGGGAGCGGCCATGGGCCTCCAGGATGCAGACCCGCCGGGCCCGCGCGTGGCGTATCATCTTGCCACACGACGCGAGGCATCACGAAGGACCGGGAGCCTCGGGCATCCTGGACGCACCTACAGAGGTCCGAGGAGTCCCCATGCGCACCCTGCTCATCGCCATCCTGGCCGTCCTGCCCCTCCTGGCGGGCGGGGGCGGCACCGTGGCCTTCAAGCAGCACACCTTCATGGCCGAGGTGGCCGCCACGGATCCGGAAAAGGCCAAGGGCCTCATGTACCGGCAGTCCCTGGCCAAGGACCGCTGCATGTTCTTCGTCTATTCGGAGGACGGCTACCACGCCATCTGGATGAAGAACTGCCTCATCGCCCTGGATGTGGCCTGGGTGGAGGCGGACGGTCGCGTGGCCGAGGTGGCGGAGAACGTGCCGCCCTGCTCCCCCATGCGCGGCGACGACTGCCCCACCTACGGCGGCACGGTGCCCTCCCGCTACTTCATCGAGTTCCCCGTGGGCACCTTCAAGCGCCTCGGCCTCCGCAAGGGGGACCGGCTGGGCTGGGACCTCACCCTGGACGACGGGACCCGCGTGAAGGGCGGCGCCCCGGTGCCCGAGGGGAGGAAGAAGCGGAAGTAGGCGCTATTCCTCGGCCTTCGCGCCCTCCCGCCCCTTGCGCGGCGGGCGGGTGAGGGTGCGCAGGGCCTCCGGGGTGGGGGGCAGCTCGGGCAGGTCCAGGGGCGCCAGGCGGTCGGCCAGGAGCTTCCAGGCCCGGGCCTGGCGGGGCAGCCGCTCGGGCTGGATGACCTCGAAACCCTGGGCGTAGCTCACGAAGGGGGGCATCACCAGGGCGAAGCCCGTGTAGAGGAAGGCAGGCAGGCGCATCCAGTCCGGCTCTGCCGCGGGCCCCGGGGCCGGCACGGCGAAGAGGGGATGCACCCCCCCGTTGATCCAGAAGCCGTGGTGCGGGTCGTGGCGGGGATAGACGAAGATCCGGCGGCGGTGCATGAGGGTGAAGGGCCCGACCTTGTGCTGCTCCACAGGCCGGATGCCCGTGCCCTCCAGGGCCGGCCCGTCGCTCCGGTCCGGGTGGCCCACCACCTGCACGACCTTGCGTCCTCCGGCCTTCAGCTTGCGGAAGATGGTGCGCAGCTCGTCCGCCTCGTCGCCATCCAGGGTGCCCTGGGAGGGCTTCAGGTCGCCCAGGAGGGCCAGCTGCTCCGGAGCGTAGTCATCCAGGAGGCTGAAGACCCGCTCCCAGATCTCCTGCTGGGGGGTGGCAGGCAGGGCATCCACCCGCCGGCGCCGGGCGGCTCCCAGGCCGAAGAAGAAGTCCGCCAGCACCAGGGTCTTCTGCCGGGGCAGCCACACCGCCCGCCGGCTGTCGAGCACCACGTCGTCGCTGAGCTGGACCTGCATCGGGCCTCCCGCTTCCATTGGACCACAGGGCGCCCCAGAATCCCCGGAGGGGGACGCGTGTCGCATGGCCAGGGCCACAGCCTGAGACTGGACTGGCGGGGGGAGGCCCGGAAGGTGCTGCTCCACGATCCGCCCGATGCCGCCGGCCGCCAGCTGCCCCTGGTGCTGGCCCTCCACGGCACCGGCGGCACGGGCCGGATCATGGCCACCCTCTCCGGCTTGAGCCGCCTGGCGGACCGGGAGGGCTTCCGCGTGGCCTACCCCCAGGCCCTGGGCGAGGCCGGCACGGAGGATCCGGCGCGGGGTGCGGCCTGGAACGCGGGGCCGGGCTTCGGCTGCCCCCTGCACCCGGCGGCTGACGACGTGGGCTTCCTCCAGGCGGTCGTGGAGCGGGTGGAGCGCCACGGCCCGGTGGATCCCCGTCGCATCTACGTGGCGGGCTTCTCCAACGGGGCCCGGATGGCTACCCGGATGGCCCTGGAAGCCTCCAGCTGGGTGGCCGCCATCGCCGCCGTGGCCGGGTCGCCGGTCGACGGCCCCGCGCCCCCCCGCCCCGTGCCCACCCTGGCCTTCCACGGCACGGCGGACCGCCACATCCCCTACCTGGGCGGCACGGGTAGCCAGGGACGGCGCCTGCCCGCTCCCGCGGCGCCTGAGGCCTGGGCCCGGTGGGCCGCCCTCATGGGCTGCGAGGGCGTGCTCGAACGGAGGGTTCAGGGCCTCCACACCCTGGACTGCTGGCGGAGCGGCGAGGCGGAAGTGGGGCTCTGGACCGTGGCCGGCATGGGCCACGCCTGGCCGGGGGGCCGCGCCTACGCCCCCGGCGCGGATGCCCCCGTCCCGGACCTGCCGGCGGCGGAGCTCATCTGGGCCTTCTTCGAGACCCATCCCCTGGAGGCCCCATGAACCTCGCCCCCCTGCTCGCGGGCCTGGCCACGGGTCTCTCCGGGGGCGTGCTGGCGGGCGTCTTCGGCGTAGGCGGAGGCCTGGTGATGGTGCCCCTGCTGGGCCTGATCCTGGGCCTGGACCAGCGCCAGGCCCAGGGCGCCACCCTGGCGGCCATGCTCCTGCCCACGGGCCTGCCTGCCGTGCTGGAGTACCGCCGCCGGGGCATCCACACCTCCCTCCGGCTGGTGACGATCCTGATCCTGGGCTTCCTGGCGGGCATCACCGGCGGCGCCGCCGTGGCCAACGGGATTCCCGCGGCCGCGCTCCGGTGGGGTTTCATCGCCTTCCTCCTCGTCATCGCCATGCACACCTGGCGCCGGAAGGAACCGGCCGCCGTGGACCGGGGGGGCGAGCCCCTGGACCTGTCGCAGGGACCCTGGCGCTTCGGCCTGCCCATCGGGGCGCTGGCGGGCGTGGTCTCGGGCCTCACGGGCCTGGGCGGGGCCATCGTGGTGATCCCCCTCCTGGCTGGCCGCTTCCGCATGACCCAGCACGAGGCTCAGCTCACGAGCCTGGCCATGCTCCTGCCCCCCATCGGCCTGCCGGGCGTGATCGTCTACGCCCGCTCCGGCAGCGGTCTCCCCTGGCTGGTCATCGGGGGCGTGGCCGTCGGTTTCGCCTTCGGCGCCTACCTGGGGGCTCGCGTGGCCACCCGGCTCCGCGGGGTCCGGCTCAAGCAGGCCTTCGCCGCCTTGGCCGTGGCCATGGCCCTGCTGCTGGCCTTCCGCTGATCAGAGGAAGCCCAGGCGCGGGTAGCTCGTGCCAAGGAGGCTGTCCGTGGTGGCGGTGGCCTGGCCCAGCCACCGGTCCAGGACCGTGGCGTAGAGGCTGCGGAAGTCGGTGGTGAACTTCATGTTCCCGTTGGCGTCGAGGTTCGTGAGATCCGGGTAGCCGCCGTAGAGGCCGCCCTTCACGGCCCGGCCCACGCAGAAGGAGAGCCCCGCGGTGCCGTGGTCCGTGCCGCTGCTGTTCTCCTGCACCCGCCGACCGAACTCGCTGTAGGCCAGGATCATCACCCGGTCCTGGGCTGTTCCTGACGAGGTGGTGATGCTGGCCAGGTCGTCGTAGAAGGCCTTGATGGAGCCTCCGAGAGCGCGCTGCAGGTTGGGGTGGTCGGTGGCCTGGTTGCTGTGGGTGTCCCAGCCGCTGAGCCGGGTGAAGAAGACCTGGGTGGGCAGGCCCGCGGCGATCATCTGGGCGATGAGCTTGAACTGGTTGCTCAGGCTGGAGGTGAGGGCGGAGCCGTTGAGGCGGGTGACGGGGTAGCCAGCGTCTCCCGGGTAGAGGACCTTGGGCGTTCGGCTCGGGAGGGAGCCCCCGGCGCCGAAGGCGGGGTTGTTCTGGGCGTCGTAGAAGAGGGTTCCCGCGGCAGCGGCGGCCTGGTAGGCGGCCGCCGAGGCGGGATCGGCGCTGGTGGCCGCCAGGGAGGCGCCCCAGCCCTGCTCCAGCGTGGCCGCGTCGGCCACGGGAGAGCTGCTGAGGAGGTAGGCGGGGTACACGTACCCCCCGCTGCCGGTGATGGACACGAAGCTGCGGGTGACCCCCTTGAGCATGATGGGAAGATCCGCCGTGACGGTGAGGCCCCGCAGCACGTCCCCGGTGGCGCTGAAGGCGGTGTCGGCGAAGCGGCCCAGCCAGCCGTTCCCCGCAGGCACCGTGGCGCCCTGGCCCCAGAGGTCGATGGAGGTGAAGTGGGAGAGGTTCGGATTGGGCATGCCGATGCCCGTGATCCAGGCCACGCGGCCCAGGGCGTGGAGCTGGTCCATTCCGGTGAAGTCGGTGTTGAGGCCCACGCCGCTGCCCAGGTCGGTCTGCTGGGTGGCGGGGATCCCGAGGGTGGGCCGCTTGGCTTCATAGGCCGTGAGGTTGGCCCCGGCATTGGGCGGCATCATGCTCAGCCAGTCGTTGCCGCCATCGATGTTCACGATGACGAGGATGGGCGAGGTGGGGGCCGAGATGGGCGGCTGGGAGGGCCCGCTGGAGGAGGCGCCGCCGTGGCCGCCGCCGCAGGCGCTGAGGCCGGCCAGGGTCGCGCCCGCGGCGCCGAGGGTCTGGAGGAAATCCCGTCGCGTGGTCATGGTTCCTCCGGTGTCAGTAGAGCTGGCCCGCAGGCGAGCAGAGGATGAGGAAGGCCAGTTCCCGGGCCTTGGCCTGGGAGGCCGTGTCCCAGGCGAAGGTGGAGGGCCAGAGGGCGGCGAGCCACGCGGCCGTGACGGAGGCGGGCAGGGGTGCGGGCTGGAGCAGGGCCGTGAGGCGGGCCAGCACGTCCTGGGGCGAGGCCGGGGCCGTGGGGAACCAGGCGGCGACGGTGGTGGGGAAGAGGGGGTAGGTGGTGCTGTTGTAGCTGCGGGTCTCCGCCAGGGCCAGGGCCGCGGCGAGCTTGCCCCGGTATCGGAGGGTGTTGCTGTTCAGCCAGGCCGTGTGCTCCTTCCATCCGTTGGGCCCGGTGGGGTCGAGGAGCTTCATGCCCGCCTGGTCGAAGGTGGTGGCGTTGTTCGCCACGAGCCGCCAGGCGGGGTAGCCCTTGGGACTGGCGGCCGAGGCCGCGGCCAGGGCGGGGCAGAGCATCCGGGCGGCCCGGACCGTCCAGGAGACGGGGCCTTCGGCCAGGGCGAACCGGTTGGCCGGGTCGAAGAAGTACTGGGACTTCAGGAGGGTCTTCACGACGGCCCGCAGGTCGAAGCCCGCGGCCTGGATCATGGCCTGTACGTCGGCCAGATCCGTGGCGGAGTAGGTGGCGGTGACGAAGTGGGTGAGGAGGCGCTTGGCGAGGAACTGGGCGCAGTTGGGTCCCCGGGAGGTCAGGATGCTCCGGAGGGCGTTCTCGCCCTTGGCCAGGCCCCCGGTGGTGGTCACATCAAAGGTCTGGCCCAGGTAGGTGACGGTGCCCGTCGCGTGCATGTTGGGGCTGTTCGTGGCGGTGCCGCCGTACCAGAGGCGGGTGTCCGGCGCGATGGCGCTGCCGTCGTAGACCTTGAACCGGGCATCGGCCGGGTACTTCACGCTGGGGTTGGCCGGGTTCACCTTCACGTCGGCGTCGGCGTAGGTGAAGCTCCAGCCGCTGAGGGCGCGGGCCAGCTGGGTGATGTCCGTCTGGTTGTAGCCGTTGTCGGCGCCCAGGCTGTAGAGCTCCATCACCTCGCGGGCGTAGTTCTCGTTGGCGATGCTGGATCCCGCGGCGTTGTTGAGGACGGAGTCGAGCCACACGGCCATGGCGGGATCCTGGCTCACGGCCACGAGCAGGTCGTCGAACTTCGCCAGGCCCTTGTCGCGGAACAGCTGGTACTGCTTGAGCATGAGGGCCGCGTTGTTGACCTTGTGCTGGCCTGTGGCGAACAGGTTGTGCCAGAAGAGGGCCATCCGCTCCTGGAAGGCGTAGGGGTTGAACTGCATGCGCCAGGCCGTGAGCGCCTGGGCCGTGTTCAGGCTGTTCCGCCAAGCGTCGGCGCCCTCCACGAGGAAGGGATGGGGGGGCTGGACAGCGGGCACGTCCACGCTCCCCGCCACACTGGTGTTCGCGGAGATCAGCGGCTCCAGGACGACGTCGGCCGTGGCGGCGGCGGCCTGGTAGGCCGTGAGGTCGAGGGCCGTCCCGTCGATCCAGGCATCGATGGCGGCGCCTGGGGCCTGGCCGGCCAGGGTCGCGGCGTCCTCGGGGGAAAGCCCGAACCCCGCGCGGCGGGCGAAGTGCTGGACGTCCGCGACGGTCCAGGCGGTGATGGCGGTGAGGACGGCCATGGGTGCTCCTGGGGTTCAGTTGTTGGGGGCGCCGGCGGCGATCCAGGCGGACAGGGTGTCCACCGTGGGCTGGCAGAGGTTGGGGGCGGCCAGGGGCATGCGGGCGCCGTAGCCGGTTCCGCCCGGCTGGTCCTGGGTCACCTTGGCGATGATCCAGGAGTGGGCCACGTCGCCGGGTTTCACCAGGACCCAGCCCTGGCCTGTGGGGGCGTTGGCGGGGACCACGTTCACGAGCTGGGCGTAGACCTGCGCGGCGGTGCCGGAATAGATCACGTGGCCCGTGGGGGAGGGTCCGCCGTGGCAGCTGGTGGCGGCGGATCCGCAACTGCTCTGGAGAGCGGGCAGGAGGTCGGCCGAGAAGCTGGGGTTGGCCTTGGCGGTGGCGATGGGGCAGGTGGTGGCCGGAGGGGCTGGAGGCGGCGGGGCGGCCGCCGTCCCCCCGCCCCCTCCACCACAGGACAGGAGGACCGGAAGGGCCGCGAGGGCCGGGAGGAGGGCGATTCGCATGGGGCTCCGGGAGGGTCCATCCAGCATGAGCATTGGATGTGCCAAGTCAAGGTTTGAACAGGTAATTTCTGGAGGCCCTGGGTAGACGAGAAGGGTTGGAGGCGATGCGCTATCCTCGACGGGGAGGTAACCCCGTGTCCCTGGAAGCCCAGACCCCCCTCTTCACCGGGGAGCGCCTGCGAGACCTGATCCTCTGCTACGCGGGGCCCTGGGCCTTCCGCCCCTACCTCCGGTGCCGCGAGGATCTGGAGCTGCTCTGGCACGCCCGCCAGGGCGTCATTCTGGCCTTCGCGGAGTGCGTGGTGACCCTGGCGCTGGTCTTCCTGGGCCTCTTCCCCATCTTCGGGGCGGTATCCGTGCGCTTCTTCCTCCCCCTCTGGCTGCTCTGGTGCCTGGGCATGTCCGTGACGAGCATCCTCCAGGCCACCAAGGGGAAGCGGAACAAGATCCCCGTCATCCACCAGTTCGTGGACTACTTGTAGGCTCCGGCGTTCAGGATCAGCATCGCGTCGCCGTAGCTGAAGTCGCGACCATGTGGGTCGCGGAGCAGGCGACTGGATGTCGCCTGCGGAGCGGGGACCCACAGGAAGCGAATCACGGGGCGGAGGGCCGGGCGTTCAGGATCAGCATCGCGTCGCCGTAGCTGAAGAATCTGTACCGTTCCCGCACGGCCTCGGCGTAGGCGGCCTTCGCCAGGTCCAGTCCCATCAGCGCGCTCACCAGCACGAAGAGGGTGCTCTCGGGCAGGTGGAAGTTGGTGAGCAGGTGGTCGGCGGTGCGGAGCCGGTAGCCCGGGGTGATGAAGAGGCGCGTGGCGCCCTCCCGGGCGAGGGCCCGGCCGTCCCAGGCCGCCTCCAGGGTGCGCAGGGAGGTGGTGCCCACGCAGAGGAGGGGGCGTGTGCGGCCCCGCAGCACGGGCTCGAGGACGGCGGCGGCGCCCTCGGGGATCTCGTAGCGCTCCTCGTGCATGGCGTGGTCCTCGAGGCGCTCGGCGGTCATGGGCCGGAAGGTGCCCAGGCCCACGTGGAGGCGCACGGGGTGCCACCCGCAGCCGCGCCCGCGGAGCCGTCCGATGAGCTCAGGCGTGAAATGGAGGCCCGCCGTGGGGGCGGCCACGGCCTCGCCCTGGCTGGCGGCGAAGACGGTCTGGTAGCGGCTTTCGTCCTCGTCCTCGGCCAGGTGCTCGATGTAGGGGGGCAGGGGCAGGCGCCCGATGCGGTCGATCTCGCCCCAGTCCAGGCCGTGCTCCGCGTGGACGCGGACGGCGCGCAGGCCCTCGGGGAGGGTCTCCAGCACCTGCAGCTCGGCCAGGGAGGTACCGGAGACCGGGTCCACCACCGTGGCCCGGGCCCCGGGCTTCAGGCGGGCCCCGGGCTTCACCATGGCCTCGAAGGCTCCGCCGCCCAGGCTGCGCAGCAGGAGGGCTTCGCCGGCGCCACCCCCCGCGCGTTTCAGGAAGAGCCGGGCGTGGCGCACCCGCACGTCGTTGGGCACGCAGAGGCAGCCCCCGGGCAGGAGGTCCGGCAGGTCCCGGATCGTCCGGTGGGACCAGGCGCCCGTGCGGGCATCCACCACCAGCAGGCGCGCCCCGTCCCGTTCCGGGGCCGGATGCTGGGCGATGAGCTCCGGCGGGAGGTCGAAGTGGAAGTCGGAGCGCTGCATGCCGGGCCGGTCAGGCTTCGGAGAACTGCAGCCGGTGCAGCCGGGCGTACTCGCCGTCGCGGGAGAGGAGGGATTCGTGGGTGCCCTCCTCCACGATCCGGCCCTGCTTCAGGGCGCAGATGCGGGTGGCCCGCTGGATGGTGCTGAGCCGGTGGGCGATGACGAGGGTGGTCCGGTTCTCCATGAGGGCCTCCAGGGCCGCCTGGACCGCCCGCTCGCTCTCGGTGTCGAGGGCGCTGGTGGCCTCGTCGAGGATGAGGATGGGGGGATCCTGGAGCAGGGCCCGGGCGATGGCGATGCGCTGGCGCTGGCCGCCGGAGAGGCTGGAACCCGTCTCGGCCAGGGGCGTGTCGTAGCCCTTGGGCAGGGCCTGGATGAAGTCGTGGGCATGGGCCTTCCGGGCGGCGGCGATCACCGCCTCGCGGTCGGCGTCGAGGCCGTAGGCGATGTTGTCGTGCACCGTGTCCAGGAAGAGCAGCGTCTCCTGGGTGACGATGCCGATGATCTTCCGCAGCTCGCGGGGATCGAATTCCCGGAGGTCGATGCCGTCCAGGGTGAGGCGGCCGGCGGAGGGGTCGAAGAAGCGGGGGACGAGGTTCACGAGGGTGGTCTTGCCGCCCCCGCTGCCGCCCACCAGGGCCACGGTCTCCCCGCTGCGCACCTCGAGATCGATGCCCCGGAGCACGGGATGCTTCGCGTCATAGGCGAAGGCCACGCCCTCGAAGCGGAGGACCGAGGGGTGGGCCGGCACGGGTTTCGGATCCGCCGGGGCCGTCAGCTGGGGCTGGACGTCGAGCAGGGTGAAGATGCGCTCCAGGGCCACGGTGCTCATCTGCATCTCGCCGAACATCCGGGTGAGGCGCCGGATGGGGTCGTACAGCTGGTAGATGGCCAGGAGGAACATGAGGAAGTCGCCGCCCGTCATGGCCCCGCTGCGGATCCGCGCCGCGCCGTAGAGGGCCAGTCCCGCCAGCAGGAGACCACCCACGCTCTCCATGATGGGGCTCGACAGGGACTGGATCCGGACCACCTTCATCCCCAGGCGGTAGAGCCCGTGGCTCTGGTTCCGGAAGCGACGGGACTCGTAGTCCTCCCGGGCGAAGGCCTTCACCACCCGCATGTTCGAGAGCACCTCCTTGAGGCGCTGGAGAAGCGTGTCGGCGCTGCTCTGGGCCTTGTGCCCCTGGCGGCGGATGAGCCGGGTCAGGTGCTTGATGGGGAGGAACACCATGGGGAAGAGCGCCACCAGCACCAGGGCCAGGCGCCAGTCCGTGCGCACGATGAGGACCACCATGACCACGGCCATGGTGACCTGCCGGAGGAGTTCGGCCACCTGCGTGGACACGAGCTGCTGGACCAGGCCCACGTCGCCCAGGATGCGGTTCATGAGTTCGCCCACGGGACGGGCCTGGAAGAAGGCCGGATCCTGCTGCAGGACTCGGTCGAAGAGGCGCTCGCGGAGGTCCTTCACGGCCTTCATGCCGCTGCGCGCCACGAGGACCGACCCGGCGTAGAGGAAGAGGCCGCGGAGGAAGAACAGCGCGGCGATGAGGGCCGGGATGAGGAAGATGCTGGACTGGAGCGTCTCGGCGGGGGGAAGGAAGCGGGTGAGGGCCTGGACGGCCTGGGGCCACTTGGCCACAGCGCCCCCGGCCATGCCCAGCTGGTGGTCGAAGAGCAGCTTGAGGGCCACCAGGATGAGGGCCTGGAGGCTGTTCCCCACCGTGAGCAGGACGCCGCCGAGGAGGGTCCCGGGCAGGTAGGGCCTCAGGTGGTGGCGGAAGAAACGGCGGATGGGGTTCAAGCGGGCCTCGACCCATCAGCTTATCTGAACAGGCCTATTCGACCGTCACGGTCACCCGGCTCTTCCCGTCGTCGAGGCTGAACAGCTCGGTCCCCTTGGGCACCGTGAGCGCCTGGTCCATGAGCCGGTCCATGTGGATGCCCTTGGCGTGGGCCTCCTTCAGCTGGGCGTCGGATAGATAGCCGCCCACGGCCCGGGCCAGGGCCGTGGCCACGCGGATGGTGACGACATCCTTCTGGCCCTTCTGCCGGATGTGGATCACCAGGAAGCGGCCCTGCACCGGACCGGCCGCCTGGGGCTGGACGCCCATGGAAAGGAGCGCCAGCCGGCAGGGCTCGGTGCAGGCGTCCAGCTGGAGCCCCGCCTGGAGCACGGGCACGGCCCGGGGATCGCGGCGCCGGGCCAGCTGGAGGGCCGCGGCCACGCGCACGTCGGGGAGCGGATCCGAGAGGGCCTCGGCCAGGCCCGCCTGGGCCGCCGCGCTGTCCCACTGGCGGATGCCCCAGCAGCGCACCCGGTTCAGCTTGGCCTCCTTGCCCAGGAGGCGCTGGTCGGGGTCCCGCTGGAGGAAGTCGGAATAGGCCGCGGCGGCCTCGTCCCAGCGCTGGTCCTGCTCCAAGCTGGAGGCCAGCCAGTAGCGGGCGTCCGCGGCCCGGGAGGAATCGGGGAAGTCGTGGAGGAGCTGGCGGTAGGCCTGGGCCGACTCGTACCAGCGCTGGGCGTAGCGCAGGTCCCGGGCCCGCTGGAAGAGGGCCTCGGCCGGGCCCTCGGGCGGAGCGGCCAGGAAGGCCGGATCCGCCGGGGCCGGCGACAGCAGGGCGGGCAGCATGAGGAGGGGGCGCAGGCTCATGCGCCGCCCTCCTTGAGGTGGCGTTCCATGCGGACGGCCTGATCCTCGAGGTTGTGGGCGGAGGCCCACTTCCGGAGCTGCTCGGCGCGCTCGGTGCTGAGGCAGCTGTCCTCGAGGGCCAGCTCGGAGAGCCAGGCATGGAGCTTGGCCCGGGTGGCCTCGGCTTCGGGGGTGGGTGCGCCCTGGGCCGCGAGCTGGTGGCTGGATTCCAGCAGGGCGAGGGCCATCTCGCGCTCCTGGTGGCGGTCCTCCTCGCCCTTTCGGCAAAGGGTGGGGTTCTGCTCGAAGTCCTGGAGGAGGGTGCTGCTCTGCTGGAAGAAGGCGATCCACACCCGGTCCTGGCTGCGGCGCTGGGCCAGCAGCTCGAGGCGCTCGGTGTCCTGGGCCAGGGCCCGGAGGTGTCGGGTGTGCTCGACGATGTAGAGGGAGGGGATCCCGGCCAGGAGCAGGGCCGCGGCGGCGGTGAGGCCCCAGGTCCGGTACCAGGGACGGGCGGGGGCGGCCAGCTCGGGGGCGAGGGCCTCCCCGTGGGCGCCCAGGGCCAGGTGCAGCTCCAGCAGTTCGGCCAGCTCCCGCTGGGCGGCGGGATCCTCGGGCCAGAGCTCGGGTCGCTCCAGGAGCTCGAAGCTCCGGGCATCGTCGAGGGGGCTGAGGTCGGGGCGGGGGGTCATGGCTGGGATCCAAGGGACTTGCGGAGCTTCTGGAGGCTCTGGAACAGGGTGGCTTTCACCGTGCCTTCGGCGCAGCCCAGGTCCTGGGCGATGCGCTTCACGGGATGCTCGTGGACGTAGTAGGCGAGGACCATGGCCCGCTGGCGCGGGGTCAGCCCCTCCAGGGCCCCTCGGAGGGCCTGGAGTCGCCGGCTTTGGTCCACGGATTCCCAGGGTGAAGCCTGATGGGGGTCCGGAGCGTCAAAGGTCTCGGGAGGGGGTACCTCCCGACCTCTTCTACGCAGATGGTCGGTCGCCGCATTAGCCGCCAGGGTGAAAAGCCAGGCGGCCACCGGACGGCCCTCCTCGAACCGTTGGCAGTGCTGGAGGCATTTGAGGAAAACCTCCTGGGCCAGCTCCTGGACCACCCCGGCCTCCCCTTGCAGCCGGCGGTGGAGAAAGGCGCAGAGGGGCCGCTCGAACCGGGCCATGAGGTGGGCCAGGGCCTCCTCGTGGCCGGCCTTGAGGCGGGCCATCCAGTATTCGGGCGTCTCCCCCTCGGGCGGGGGTGTCCCTCCGACGGGAGGGGCAGGCAGGGGGGCGGCGGGATTCATGCCTTGGGGGGCGCCTGGAGGGGACCGAAGCTGAGCCCGGGCTGTCCGAGCTTCTCCATGATGAGCTTGAGCTGGGCGTCCGTGAGGGCGGCCCGGAGCCCGACGCGCCCCTTCTCCTGGAGCAGCTCCGGCGGGGGGGCGCCGGGCACGGGCTGGACGGCGCTGATGGCCGCCACGAGACGCTGGAGCCAGGGCGTGACCTGCGAGATGGCCGCGGGGCTGCCGGCCAGGGACAACTCGAAGCGCGAGGGCTGGTCGGGTCCGGCGCCCGGGGTCACGCTCCAGAGGAGGGCCTGGACATCCTTCGGCAGATCCCGGAGGGTGCCGCTGTCAGGAAGCTCCTTGCGGAGGCTTCCCAGCAGGGCCTCGGGCTGCAGGTAGCCCTGGAAGGGGGCCCGGGGGCTGATCCATTCCGCCGCGGCGGCGACACCGGGCCGGGTGGCCAGGTTCTTTCCGGAGGCGAGGCGCTGGAGGGCGGACAGCTCGCCGATCCAGATCTGGCCCTGCTCGTCACTGGCGGCACGGATGTGGGCCTTCACGCCCCCGGTCTCGAGGTCGAGGATCACGTAGAGTGGCCAGTCCCGGGCGCCGAGGCGGAGGTGGCCCTCCTGGGGAAAGGATTCGGTGAGGGCGGCCACCAGCGACTTGGGATCCTTGAACTGGTCGAGCTGGATGAGCACGTGGCCCAGGCCCTTCTCCAGGCCCGATTCGCCCTGCTGCGGCAGGCCGATGACGTGGAAGGTCAGGCGCCCCGTCTCGGTTCTCGGGTTGATGCGGGCCTTCTGCAGGAAGAGATCCAGGGCGCGATCAGCCATGGGTTCCCGGGCCAGCAGGGACTGGAATTCCGGGTGGGAGATCACCCATCCCGCCTCGCCGGAAAAGGCCGCCACGCTGTCCGCGGGGGCGGACTGGACCCAGCCGGGGGCCCGGAGGCGCGGCTTGCAGGAGGGAAGGAGGCAGAGGGACCCCAGGCCGGCCACGGCGGCGATCAGGATGGGGGCCGGGCGTCGCATGGGGACTCCAGTGGAAGGGCTACGGCGGGGCGCGGGGGGCGTTTACGCCAGGTGCCTCAGGGCCGCGGGGAGGTGGGGGCTCCGGAGGAGCTGCTGCTGTTCCACCTCGGAGAGCAGGCCCCAGATCCGCACCGAGGCCTCCCGGGGCGTCTTGGGATTCAGGAGGAGCTCCGACATGATCGGCGCGTGGGCCATGAGCACCGGATGACCGGCGATCTGCTCCAGGACGGCCCGCGGCGTGAGCTTGTTCCGGGTGAGGCGGAGCAGGATGCCGGGATCCAGCTGGCGATCGGCCACCATCTGGCGGAGGGTCTCCTCGTCCTGCAGCACCTCCTGGGGCAGGTGCCGCATCAGCTCGCCGCCGGAGGCCCGGAGGGCCGTGATCCGCTGGGGCACGTCCATGGCGAGGTAGAGGCCGCGAAGGGTCTCCAGGGCCCGGCGCTTCACCTCCAGGTGGGGCAGTCGCGGGTTGCGCAGGATCTCGATGCACGGCTTCACGCCCCGGAGGGATTCGAGGAGCCTCAGGGCCGAGGCCTCGCTGAGGTGGGGGTGATGCACCAGGGCCTCCGCCACCAGCGGATCCTGGGACCAGGTCCGGTGGGCGGCCACCCGCTCGGCCCGGTCGCGATCCAGGGTGGGCACCGCGGAAGCCAGGATGCGCGACGTGAGGGCGGGGTTCTCGAGGGCCAGGGCCATCACCTGGAGGTCCGGATCCTTGAGCACCTGCATGAGCTGGTCCTCCTGGGTGCCCTGCGTGGCCAGGAAGACCCGCTCCTCGAGCGAGGCCCAGCGGCCCTCCTCCACCCGCTCCGGCAGGGAGCCCGAGACCCCGTTCCGCTGTCGCTGGAGGCGGTCGTAGAAGTACTTCACCACCCGCAGGAGATGGGGCGCCTGGCGCTTGGCCCAGTAGGTGACGAACTGGTACTCGCCCTCCTCGAGCTGGGTGAAGAGGCTGACGATGCGGCGCAGATCCGACCGCCCCGCCGCCCCGCGGTCCAGCGTGGCCAGCAGCTCCCGGGCGATGCCCACGCGGCGGGAGAGCTCCGGCGGGCTGCCGGGGGCCTCGAGGATCCCGGCCCGGATGGGCTCGCGGAAGTACCAGCGGGCCTCGGCGTAGACCTCCTCGAAGAAGTCGGGATCCCCGCTCTGGCCGAGCGCCCGGCAGATCAGGTCCTCGGAGACCAGGGGGTTCTGCATGCCCGCCTGGCGGATTTCCGGGTCCGAGTCCGCGAGGTAGAGGAGCAGTTCCTCGGCCTGGGCCGTCTCCCGGGCGCGGGCCAGCCGGTCCTCCCGCTGGAAACCGCTGCCGCCGGGGGTTTCCACGGCCTCGGCCGGCGGAGCCGTGAGCGCCTCCCAGTCGTCGTCCTCCGAGGGCAGGGGCGGAAGCTCCTGGGTGGTTCCGGTGGCCGAGACGGTCTTGGCCAGCTGCTTGGCGAGGAGCTTGGCCACGGGCTTGAGGGCCGGGCTGAGCTGGTGGTAGAGGGTCTTCACGGCCTCGGCCCGTTCGTCCTTCTCGTGGGCGGGCGCGTGGTCCATCTCGCGCATCTGGTCGAAGAGGGAGACCACCATCTCGAGGTCGCGGCGGATGGATTCAGGGGTGGCCTCGTTCTCCGCCAGGCCGAGAAGGATGGGCCAATGGGCCAGCCAGTGCGGCGTGCGGGCCATGAGCGTGAGGAGGCGGGGCGAAGCCAGCGTGCGCGCGAGGCCCTCGAGCATGCGCACCTGGGTTTCGGAGGGGAGCTGGGGGCGGATCAGGGCCAGATGCCGGAAGTGGATCCGGTCGGATTCCCCGAGGGTCGCGAGGAAGGGGGCCTCCGTCGTTTCCCTCACGGGCGCTCCTAGGCGCAGGCGGTCTGGAGGAAGGCCATGAGGCGCGCATTCCCCTGGAAGAGCAGGGCGTCCACCAGGGCGCCCTTCAGGCCCTGCTGGGTGTGCAGCCGGTCGAGGTGCTCCGGGCGGGTGATGCTGCCGCCCATGATCAGGGGCAGGCCGGACACCCTGCTGAGGGTTCGGGCCGTCTCGAAATCAGGCTCGGCATCAGCCTCGTCGGGGATGTCCACGAAGAGGAGCCGCTTGAACCCCCAGTCCCGGGCCCGGGTGGCCACCTCGACGGCGCTGAGCCCCGCGGCATCCACCCAGCCGGACCGGTGGACCCGGCCGCCCCGGGCATCCACGCCGGCGGTGAGGTGCGACTGGAAGCGCGCCACCAGCTGCTCCACCACCATGGGGGACTTGTGGAGGATGGTGCCCACCACCAGCCAGGTGGCGCCCTGGTCGATGAAGAACTGGGCCTGGTCCGAGCTGCGGACGCCGCCGGCGACCTGGGTGCAGATCTTCCGCCCCTGGGTGCGGCACATCTGGAGGATCCGCGCGATCAGCTCCCGGTTGTTGCCGGTGCCATGCGCCGCATCCACATCCACGAGGGCCAGCCGGCAGGCGCCCTCGTCCAGCATCCACGCGATCAGCTCCAGGGGTGCCACGGGGGAGGGCCCCGCCTGTCCGGCGGGGACGACGAGGCCATGCTGGAGGTTGAGGGTGGGGTAGATCTTCAAGCGGACATCCCGGCCATAGGAGTGTAACGCAAGTGTCACACCAGGGGGCGCGATGCCAGCAGATCGAGCAGGCGGCGGGCGGCCTCGGTCTCGGCCTTCTTGCGGGTGCCCCCCTCGGCCTCCACCGCGTGGGAGCCGGTGGAGGCGCGCACGGAGAACCGCGGCGCGTGGTCGGGCCCGGACTGCGCGAGCAGCGTGTAGGATGGCGGCGGCAGGCCCAGGCGGGCCGTCGTCTCCTGAAGGGTGGTCTTCGCGTCCCGGCGGGCCCAGAGCCCCGCATCGGCGCTTCGGATCGCCGCCAGGTGGCGGGTCTCCACGAGGGCCTGCACGCGAGCGGCGCCATCCCCGCCGGCAGCCTGGACATCCAGGAACACCGCGGCCAGCAGCGCCTCCACGGCATCCGCCAGGGGCTTGGGGCCCAGGGAGGACCGTCCGGCGGAATTCAGGGTGTGGTCCAGGTCCAGGTCCAGGGCCCAGGCGTGCAGGGCCTCGGTGCAGACGAGAACGCCCCGGAGCTTGCTCATGGGTCCCTCTTCCCAGTCGGGGCGCTCGCGGTGGATGGCCAGGGCCACGCAGAAATTGAGGAGGGCGTCGCCCAGGAATTCCAGCCGCTGGTTGTCGCGCCCCTTCCCGGTGGAGGCGTGGGTGAGAGCCTCGTTCAGGAGACCGGGGTTCGCGAAGACATGGCCCAGCCGGGCCTCCAGGGCTGCGGGTCCTCCCCTGCGTGCGGCCATGCTCACTCCGCCAGATCGGGGGGCAGCTTCCGGTTGAAGCGGGCCTGGGTCAGGGCGCGCCGGAAGCGGATGTTCCGGCTGGCCATCTGGCCGAGGAGCCCCAGCCGGCGGGCTTCGCGAAGCTCCTGGTGGAACTCGCCCATCCGGCCCTGCTCGTAGAGGACGGCGGCCAGCCAGGCGTGGGCGTTGACGTTGTATGGATCAGCCTTGAGGGCTTGGCGGAAGCCGTGGATGGCCTTCTCCGGCTGGGCGTCCGCCAGCTGGATCGCCTCGCTCATGGAGACGTTGCCCAGGTTCATCCGCTCCGAGGGCTGCAGCTTCTCGAGGTGGTCGTCCTGGAAGCGCTCGGGCTGGTCGAGGGCCTTCGGCTCAGGTGCCTTCGAGGCGGCCTGGGCGGGGGCAGGATGGGATTCCGCCGGGGGTGCCTCCAGGCGGGGAGGTTCCTTCGGCAGGGCCGGCCGGGCGTCCGGCAATGGGCGGTCGGGATCGGACCCGGTGGGCCGGGCGGTGGTCGCGCCTCCGGGCCCGGGAGGCGTCGCGGCGGGCAGCGTCGGAGGGGCTCCCGGGGCGGTCGTCCCGGTGTCGGCAGTGGCCGCCGAAGCAGGCTGGGCAGGCGCGCCGGGGCTCTTGAGCTTCCACCACGCCAATCCCCCCAGGCCGGCCATCAGCAAGGCGGCGGTGCCGATCCAGAGGCCGGTGCGAGACCTCGAGGCCGGAGGGGCGGCGGGCCGCGGCGCCGGACCAGCGGTGGCCGTGGGCACCGCGGCCGTGGGCTGGGAGGCCAGGACCGTCGTGGCCTGAGCGGCGGAGGGTGGGACCGGAACGGGCGCGGGGGCCGTGGGGGCCGCGCTGCGGAGCAGGGAGGTCGCCTCGTCGAGCTGGCCCATCCAGGAAGGATCCTTGGCCGCACGGAGCGCCTTGGCCAGCTCCTCGGCGGTCTGGAACCGCTCATCCGGGTTCTTCGTGAGGGCCCGGTCCAGCACGGACTTGATCGCCGGGCTGATGCCCTGGAGCTGCTGGGTGTCGATGGGCTCCGGCGGCTCGTTGACGATCTTGTAGAGGATGGTGGGGGTGGTGTCCCCGGCGAAGGGCTTCCGCCCGCTGAGGGCCTCGTAGAGCATGACGCCCACGGCGAAGAGATCGCTTCGCGGATCGGGCTTGCCCGTGCGGATGTACTCCGGGGCCATGTAGCTCACGGTGCCCATCACCATGCCCGTGGCGGTCATGTCCGAGTTGCTGATCTTGGCCACGCCGAAGTCCATCACCTTGGCATGGAGGCGGCGGCCGTCCTGGTGGACCCGCACGTTGGTCGGCTTGATGTCCCGGTGGACGATGTGCTGGCGGTGGGCGAAGCCCAGCCCGTCGCAGACCTGGGCCAGCACCTCCAGGGTCTCGGAGCGGGTGAGGGCCTGCTGGGAGATGAGCTCGTCGAGGTCGTGCCCCTTCACGAACTCCATGGCGATGTAGAGCACGCCCTGGTCCTCGCCGAACTCGTAGATGGTCACAAGGTTCGGGTGGTTCAGCACCCCGGCGGCCCGGGCCTCCCGGGCGAAGCGCTCCTTGGCCTCGGCCCCCTGCGCCGCGCTGGGGAGGATGGTCTTGATGGCCACCTCCCGGCCGATGGAGGGATCCACGCCGAGGTAGACCTCACCCATGGCGCCGTTCCCGAGGACACGGCGGATCTCGAACTTGCCGAGCTTCTCGAACATGCGGACTCTCCCAGGCCGGGCTGGATGGAGGGAAAGCATAGGGCCAGTCCGGGTCCGGGCCAAGGGAGTTGGGATATCCCGGCATGGTGGATGCTTTCCGTACTGGAATCCTGGCCTGGAAAATGCAAACTTAGGGATCAGATCCCGGAGTGTGAGTGCCCGAAGTCCGCCTCCGCCATTTCCTTCCCGCCCTCATGGGCTCCCTCCACCAGCAGGGCGCCGGGGGGGAGCTCGTGCTGGAGCAGAACGACGGGACCCGGCGTCTCTACTGGTCTGGCGGCGACCTGAAGTACCTGCGCAGCGATGCCGTCGGCGAGCAGTTCGGCAACTTCCTCATCCGGCGCGGCGTGCTGGACATGGCCGCCCTCAACGAGCTGCTGGCCGACGGGGAGGGTGCCCGGGTGGGCGACCGCGTGGTGCAGTGGGGGCTCATGACCGTGGAGGAGCGGGATGCCCGCCTGCACGAGCTGCTCGCCTCCATCCTCCTGCACGCCCTCGAGCACCCCATCCTGAAGCTGACCTGGCTGCCTGGGCCCCTCGACGGGAGCCTCAGCGGGGACCTCCAGTTCCGCCTGGACCACCGCCGCCTGGTGTGGGACGTGTTCCAGAGCGCGCAGATCGACCGGGAGCTGCTGGAGATGTTCCGCAGCGAGCCCGACTGGCGTTGGCAGGCCCCGCCGGACCTGCTGCTCACCCTCTCCGATCTGCCCCTCAACCCGAAGATCGCCTACGCCATGACCCTCATGGGCACGGAGCCCCTGGCCTGCGACACCCTCACGTCGCTCACGGGGCTGGATGCGCCGGATGCGGCCCGCCTGGTGGCCGCCCTCTGGACCCTCGGCGGCCTCTCCCTCATCCGCGGCGCCCTCCCTCTCCTGCCGAAGCCGGAGCCGCCGCCGGCCCCCGCTGTGGCCGAACCCGAGCCCATCCAGATCCAGGCCGAAGACCTGGAGCCACCTCCGGCGCCGGTCCCTCCTCTCCTGGAGGCCGTTCCCTATGACGGGGAGCCCCTGGAGCTGGTGATGCCGCCCGAGGTGCCTCCGGCGCCCGCGGCCAGGGCTCCCCTCACGCCGGAACCGGCTCCGGAGCCCGGGGAGGAGGCCCCCGCCGATCGGGCCCGCCGTCTGTTCATCAAGGCCAAGTCCTACCTGATGCAGGATCGCACCAGCGAGGCCATCCGGTCCCTCGAGCAGTCCATCAAGCTGGATGGCGATTCGACGGAGTCCTACGACACCTGGCTGCTCCTCGGCCGCCTGCGGCTGGCCAATCCCGCCTGGTCCACCCGCGCCATCGAAGCGCTCCAGGTCGCCTCGCGCCTCAAACCCAAAGCCGCCGAACCCTGGGCCCTCATGGGCGAGCTCTACCACCGCAAGGGGTTCCGGGCCAACGCCCAGGGCTGCTTCCGCCGGGCCCTGGAACTGGATCCCTCCGTGGCCGTGCCCTCCGACTGGGCCGTGGGGGAGGAGGAACCGCAGACTCCCCGCGAGGGCTCGCCATCCATCCTGGGAAGGCTGGGTTCGGGCCTGCGCGCCATGCTGGGCCGCCAGGAGCGAGACTAGGGCCGACCCGAACCGGTCAGCTGGCTCTGAAGGTGCTGCAGCCCGGGATCGGCGGGGAAGACCGCCAGGCCCCGTGCCACCACTTCGGCCGCCTCGGCCCGCGCGCCATTCCGCAGCAGGGCGTGGGCCGCCAGCTGGTGCCAGAGTCCCCGCCCCCCCCGCGGGAAGACAGCCAGGGCATCCCAGGCATCGCGGCCGGCCATCGGGAGGTTCCCCTCCGCGGCGCCGAGCCCCACGAGGGCCTCCCACAGGAGGAGGTCCCGGGGGTTCTGGTCCAGGCCCGCCTGGAGCAGGGCCCGGGCCTGGCCGGTCTCGCCCTTCCGGCGAAGCCAATCCGCCAGGCGCAGGAAGGGGAGCGTGCCGTGGGGATCCCGATCGATGGCCTCGAGGAAGGCCGCCAGGGCCCGGTCCTCCTGGCCCATGGCCAGGCGGAGCTCGCCCTCGGCGGCCAGCAGCGCGGGCTGGGCCTCTGGGGAGGCTGGGGCCAGGGCGAGCAGGGCCTCGGCTTCCCGAAGACGACCGAGCTCCCGGAGCGCGCGCCCTCCGTCGAGGAAGACCTTCAGCGGGGCCCGTGGCTGCAGTCGCAGGAAAGCCTGCGCGGCCTCCGCGGCGGGGCCCCAGGCCTCCACCATGGCCGCCTCCTGGAGGAGGTTGTACTGGGCCCTCGCATCCGTGGGTCGCGCGAGGGCCTCGGCCAGGGCGATGCGGAAGTAGGCGCCCTGTTTGGCCTGCTCCAGGTCCGGCTCCGCTTTTCCGAAGTGGTGGATCACGGCGTCGAGGGGCGCGGCACGCCAGCCGAGCGCCTCGAAGGCGGGCTCCAGGAGTTCATGGATCCGTCCAGTGTAGACGAGGTCCGGGTGGCGCCGGACAAGCCGCAGCGCGGGGAATTCGGTGGCATAGGCCAGCCCCTCGGTTCCCGGGAACCCGCCGGGGTCGGGCCTGGCGCCCCCGTGCACGCCCAGGTAGGCGCCGCTGGGGAGATGGTTGCGGATCGTGAGGAGGAAGCCCTGGGCCGCGGGTCGATCCAGGGCCTTCCCGATCGCCGCGGCGCCCTGGGGGTCCAGGCGCTCGTCCGCATCCAGCACCAGGATCCAGTCGCCGGAACAATGGCCCAGGCTCGCATTCCGGGCCGCCGCGAAGTCGTCGATCCAGGCGAACCGCTCGAGGCGGGCCCCGAAGGCGGAGGCGATCCCGGGGGTGGCGTCCGTCGAGCCGGTGTCGACCACCACCATCTCGTCCACGAGCCCGCGCACCGATTCCAGACAGTCGCCGAGTCGCGCAGCCTCGTTCCGAACGATCATGGCGAGGCTGAGGCGGACCATCAGATCCGGGCCGCGAGGGCCCGAAGGCGCTGGAGGCCGGGGTGGTCGGGGAAGAGGGCCAGGCCGCCCTCCAGGATCGCCCGGCCCTCCCCGCCGTGCCCCGACTTGAGGAGGAATCCCGCCACCAGGGCGTGCCAGTGTCCGCCCCCGCCCTTCGGCAGGGCGGCCATGGAGGCCCAGGCATCGCTGGCCGCCTGGGCCTCCAGCTGATGCCGGAGGTCCAGCTGGATGAGGGCGAAGTGCATGCGCTCGTGATCGGGGAGGATCCGGAGGCCCCGCTGGAGAGCCTGGCGGGCGGCCTCGACGCGGCCGGAGGCCTCCTCCAGCTCGGCCAAGGCGAAGTGCGCCGGACCGAACTGGGGATTGGCGGCCAGGGCGTTCTCCAGGTGGCGGCGGCCCTCGTCGGCCTTCCCGAGGGCCAGGAGGCTGAGCGCCAGGCGCTGCAGGGAGAGCGCGTGGTCGGGCTGGGAGCGGAGCACGGTCTCGAAGCAGGACAGGGCGTCCCCGTGCCTGCCGAGCTGCTGGTGGGCCATGCCCACCGTGGTGTAGACCACCAGGGGCACCCAGCGGCTGAGGCGGGTGAAGGCCACGCCGGCATTGACGGCCTTTTTCCACTGGCCCGCGGCGTAGGCCTGGAGCATCAGATTGAACTGGCACTGCTCATTCAGCGGATGGGCCGCGGCGTCCTTCTCGGCCAGTTCCAGGTAGAACGCCAGTTTGTGGCGCTCCCGCTCGTAGTCCACCTTCCCGTAGTGGTGGACGACGGCATCCAGGGCGCCCATGGGGAGGTTGCGCCGCTGGAAATAGGGGACCAGCACCTCGTGGACCCGGCCCTCGTAGCGGAGGTCCGGATAGCGGCGGACCAGGCGGAGGTTCGGCGCATCGGCGTAGTAGGGGAAGCGGGA
>DASVZU010000002.1:0-6707 GCA_036391515.1 Holophagaceae bacterium | reverse complement strand
GGAATTCCAGGCCATGGCCCAACCCGCGCTCCTGCCCGTCACCCTGACCTGCAACACGGACCTGCGCTTCATCGACCTGATCCAGGTGGTCGGTTCGGAATTCCTCAAGCACCTCAGCTTCTCCCAGGAGGACGGGGAGCGGCTCTGGCTGGCCATCCAGGAGGGCATCGCCAACGCCATGCGCCACGGCAACAAGCTGGAGAAGGAGAAGCCCGTCAAGGTCACCTTCACCCCCAAGACCGACCGCTTCGAGATCCGCATCGAGGACCGGGGCCCCGGCGTGGACCTGGACTCCCTGCCCGACCCGAACCTCCCCGAGAACCTGCTGAAGCCCGGGGGCCGCGGTGTCTACTTCATGCGTCAGGTCATGGACGAGGTCCACATGGAGCGGTCGCCCAAGGGCTCGACCCTCGTCCTCGTGAAGGCCCGCAAGGTGCGCGAAGCCCACGCATGACGGGGACGGACTGGCGCCGCCGCGCCCTCTGGCTGGCAGGCCTCACCATCGCCTACAACCTGCTGGAAGGCCTGGTGTCCATGCACTTCGGCTGGGCCGACGACTCCGTGGCCCTCTTCGGCTTCGGCGCCGACAGCTTCATCGAGGTGGCCTCGGCGGCCCTGGTGCTCTGGAAGCTGCTGGACCACGGGAACCTCGCCCGGGAACGGAAGGCCACGTCCACCATCGGCTGGCTCTTCCTCGGGCTGGGCGCCGGAGTGGCCGGCGGGGCCCTGCTGCAGCTGGCGGGCCGCCGTCATCCCCCGACCACCCTCCCCGGTCTGGTGATCTCGGCCCTGTCCCTGGCCTTCATGGTCTTCCTGTGGCGGGCCAAGCTGCGGGCCGCGAAGGCCCTGGACAGCGCCGCCCTGGCCGCGGATGCGGCCTGCAGCCGGGCCTGCATCCAGCTCTCGGCCGTGCTCTTTGCGGGCAGCCTGGTCTTCCTGGCGGCCCCCGCCCTCTGGTGGGCCGACGCCGCCGCGGCCCTGGCCCTGGCCGTGCTCATTGCCCGGGAGGGGCTCGGCATGGTCCGCGCGGCCCGCAGCGTCTGCTTCACCGGCGGCTGCGGGTGCGGGCACTGAGAGTGCCTAACAAAACCCCGACAGGGCCGCGCGAGGGCCGCCGGGCGAGCGAGGCGAGGAACGCGAGAAGACGCGTAGCGGGTACTACGCGCGACGAGCGTGACGCGGCATCGCGACGCCCGCCGGCCCTCGCCCGGAGGGAGAAAGCCAGGTGGGCGCCCCGCGGCGTCACGGTCCTTGAACGATGTCCCACATCGCCCTGCGGGCCCTTCCTTGCGGTGCATCCCACCTGGCTTTCTCGCGGCCTCGCCGGGGTGTTGTTAGGCACTCTGAATCAGTTCCCCGGCCCTTTGATGGTGCCGAACTCGGCGGGCATCCGCAGGTAGAACAGGGGCAGTTCCTCGGCCTGGAGGAAGGTGAGGAAGCGGTCGGCCTCCTCGTCGCTCACCACGAACTCCACCATCACGGGCAGCTTGCCCGCCAGCTCGAAGAAGTGGTCCTCGTGGAGCATGCCGTGGCGTCCGAAGCCAGCGGCTGCCTTGAAGGCCGAACCGCCGTGGAGGCCCATCTTCTTGGCCTGCTCCAGCAGCCACTCGTAGGCCAGGACGTGGTGGTGGGTCTTGCCCTCCTGGACGTAGAACCTGAGGTACGTGCCGCGCATGCCGTCCTCCCAGCCTTACAGGATCGCCTTGACCGTCAGCATACCCAGCCAGGTGAGCAGCAGGGATCCGCCCAGGTGGGAACCCATGTGGACCAGGGCCCAGAACACCTCCCCGCGGGTGAGCAGGCCTACGGCCTCGGCCGAGAACGTGGAGAAGGTGGTGAGGCCTCCCAGGAAGCCCGTGATGATGAACAGCCGGGCTTCCGGCGACAGGCCCGGGTGCTGGCCGAAGAAGGCCACGGCCAGGCCGATGACGTACCCGCCGATCAGGTTGGCCGCGAGGGTGCCCATGGGCAGCGTGGGGAAGGCGGCGTTGAGGACATTGCCCAGGCCCCAGCGGAGCCAGGCGCCCAGGGCCGCGCCCAATCCCACCGCGAGGAATGCCAGAAGTCCCATGTCGCTCCTTTCCGGACGCGTGGCCGCCGCGAGCCCGCGATCCCATCGGATTGAGAAGGCAGGCATCATCAGCCCCGGGGGCGGTTATCGGAGGAATGCCATCTCCGTGCTGCGGCGAGTATAGCTCAGGCCCGGGTCGGTTGAGACCCGGCGCGCAGCCCCTCCCGCGCCATCAATCCGGCTCCCAGGGCCATCATGAGCGCAGCGTAGCCGAAGCCCAGCGTGGGCCAGAGGGTCCAGAGGCCGCCCACGAGGAGGCTGGAGGCCAGGTCGCCGGAGCCGTTCACCGCCCCCAGCAGGCCGTACCCGAAGCCCCGCTCCGCTTCGGGCACGAAGCCGGCCACGGCCGAACCCTCCAGGGTGTCCTGCACCCCGTTCACCAACCCCGCCAGGGCGAAGACCAGGACCATGAGGGGCAGCGAGGCCGTGCCCCGGAGGAAGGCGCCCACCAGGAGCAGCGGCACCGCCACGGACAGGCCGTAGCCCGCGGCGAGGATCCGGCGGTGGCCGAAGCGGTCCGCCAGGGCGCCCGCGGGGAAGGCCGCCAGGGCATAGACGACGTTGTGCCAGACATAGAGCCCCGCGCCCCAGACCGCCGCCCGGGCGAGGCCGTGGGCCGGCGCCAGGAGCTGGGCGGCGGCCAGGATGAGCAGGGTGTGGGCGTAGTCCCCCGCCCCGAACACGCCCACCGCCGTGAGATACCGGCGGAAAGCCCCCGGGGCGTGGTGCAGGTGCTCGCCATCCTCCGACGGGGCGCCCTCCCCCAGTGTCTCCCGCACCGACCAGGCCATCACCGCCGCCGCGCCGAGTCCGGGCACCAGGGTCCAGGCCATCACCGTCCGCAGCCAGGGCAGCGCGGCGTGACCGTGGGCCACACCCCAGCCCAGCAGGAACACGGCCAGCAGCGGCCCCAGGATGGCGCCGACGGTATCGCCCGCCCGGTGGAAGCCGAAGGCCCGGCCCCGGGCCTCCGGGGGGATGGAACGGGCCAGCATGGCGTCGCGCAGGGGGCCGCGCACGCCCTTGCCGATCCAGCCGAAGAGCTTGCCCGTGAGCACCAGGGGCCAGCCCCCGGCCAGGGCGATGATCCCCGAGGCCAGGCCCGTGGCCGCGTAGCCCGCCACCACGAAGGGCTTCCGGCGGCGCAGGCGGTCGGACAGCCAGCCGGCCCCCAGCTTCACGAAGCTGGCCGCGGCATCGGACACGCCCTCGATGGCCCCCAGGGCCAGGGGCGGCGCCCCCAGGGCGGCCAGGAAGGCCGGCAGCAGCGTGCTCTGCGCCTCGTGCCCCAGGTCCGACAGCAGGCTCGTGAGGGCCAGGCCGCCTACCGTGCGGTTCAGCCAGGGAGTCCCGGCCGCCCGGTCCGTCACCGCGCCAGCTCTCCGGCGGTCACGAAGCGCACCTGGCCCTTCGTCCGGGGCACCAGCTTCTCCAGGGCGGCCACGGTCTCGGGGTAGATGTGGCCGATGATGAGCACGGAGCCGTCCTTCTCCGCCAGCTTCACGGCCCGGTCCCACTGCTTCTCCTCCTCGGCGAAGGCCTTGTCGTCGTCCAGGAAGACCTTCCGCTGCACCGCGCGGATGCCCAGCTCCTCCGCCACGTCGAAGGCCACGCTGTCCTTCTCCGTGCGGCTGTCCACGAAGAAACACTTCCGCGCCTTGATCTCCTGCAGCACCCAGGCCATGCGGGTGCGGTCGGGTGTGATGCGGCTGCCCATGTGGTTGTTCACGCCGGCCCGGAAGGGGATGGCGTCGAGGGCCATCCGCACCCGCTGGCGCACCTCGGCCTCGGGCAGGTTGTAGAGGATGGCGTTCGGGCCGGGATCCCGCCCGGGGCCCGGATAGCCGATGGGCTCCATAGGGAGGTGCAGCATCACCTCCTTGCCCAGGCGGTGGGCGATCTCCGCGCTGTCCTTCGTGTATTCCTGGTAGGGCAGCACGGCCACGCTGAGGGGGATGGGCAGGCTGCAGAGCCGGGTCACCAGTTCCGGCTGCATGTAGCCCAGGTCGTCGATGACCAGCGCGAGGCGGGGGAGGTGGGGCTCGGGCTCCGGGCGCTGGGGCTTCGCGGCCTCGGCGTGGGGCTTCGCTTTCGGCTCAGCCGGTGTCTTCTCAGGCCTGGCCGCTTCGGGTTTCGGGGCCTGGCGCTTCGCGGGCGCTTCGCGGCGTCCGCAGCCCTGCTGGCCCAGCATCAGGCCCGCGCCCAGGCCCAGGCCCAGCATGAGCACGGCCCAGCCCACCAGGGCGAGGGTGGAGGTCCGCCGGCTTTTCTTCGCCAACTAGGCCGCCTTGTGGGCCGCGGGGGCCGGCACCGGCGTGGGCAGCGGGGTCTTGAGGGCGTCCAGGGCCTTGGCCAGCGGGTCGTCGCCCTCCCCGAGCTTCAGGGTCTGGTCGGGCATGAGTCCCTGGCGATCCAGCTTCTCCCCGCCGGCGCCGATCCAGCGGCGGTACACCAGCTCCACCGCCCCGCCCTGGCGGATGGGGAAGCGCCCCCGCTCCACGCCAAGGCCCACGGTGCGCTCACCCAGGAGGCGGGCGCCGCCCTTCTTCAGGCAGGCGGCCAGCACCTCCGGGGCTCCGAGGGTGCTGCGGCCGATGAGCACGGCCACGTGGGCGAAGGGGGCTGAAGCCGGGCCCACGGCCACGGTCCGATCCGGCTTGCCCGATTCCTGCACGGTGGCGAAGGTCCCCTTGGCGCCCAGCAGGCCCGCCACCGCGGCGGCCTCCTCCAGGGTGCCCGTCACGCACTGGCGGAGGTCCAGCACCAGGGACTGGTTGCGGTCCAGGGGGGCCAGGAGGCCCTTCAGCGCCTCCGCCCGGCCGGCATCCAGGTCGGGCAGCGACACGCGCACGCCGCCGTCGCCCTTCTGGATCGCCTCGGACTGGGCCACGGGCAGTTCCATCTTCAGGGAGGACTTCACCAGGTCGCCCGTGGTGTTGGAGTAGCGGTAGAGGTCCACCGCCCCGCCCACGGGACCGCGGAGACGGCGCTCCAGGGTCCAGGCGCTGAGCCGGCCCACGGAATCCCCATCCACCTTGCGGATGACATCGCCGGGCTGGATGCCCGCCTTGGCCGCCGGGCCACCGGGCGTCACCGCCAGCACCTGCGCATAGATGCCCCGCTTCAGCACCACCAGGCCCGCCGAAGCGGGACCGGGATCCGGCAGGCGGAGGTCCTCCGGCGTGAGGTAGGCGTTCAGGGGATGGGCCCGTTCCAGGGCCGCCTGGATGCCCCCCGCGATCACCTTCGGCATGTCCGGGGCGTCCACGTAGTTCTGCTGGACCAGGCTGAGCACGTCCTGGATGTCCGCCATGCCGGCCAGGGGATCCTGGGGGGCGGCCTTGGCCGAGGTCGCGGGCCGGGGTGCGCCCGACTGCTGCACCACCGGATACGTGAAGGCGCCCACGAGGGGGAGCGACAGGATGGAGAGCCAGGAGCGGGCGTGCATGGGACCAGTGTAGCGGTCGGCCGTCGCCTGTCAGCGATCAGCTTGGGGTCAGGCCTTCAGGTCCAGGGTGGCCTTCAGGCGCTGGTCCTCGGACTGGACGACCTTGAGGTTGGCTTTGTACATCACGTCCATGGCCATGCCCTGCACCATTTCCGTGGCCAGGTCCACGTTTGACCCCCCTGGCACTGTGGGGGAGGGATCGGCGCTCACGCCCTGCACGGCCACCCCGCCGGCGGGCTGCTCGGCCAGATCCACGCGCTTCGCCCGATAGCCATCGGAGAGCTGGTTGGCCACGTTGTTGGCCTGCACGGCCAAGCCCGCGCTGGCGGCGCGGAGTCCGGAAAGGGCGGGGCCGAAGGCGTCCATGGAGCTCCTTTCGGCAGGAGGGGCCCGGGCCTTGAGGCCTACTTCCCCCGGAACCAGTCGCTGCCGGACTTGAAGCCCTTCTGCTTGGCGGCGGTCTGGGCGTGCCGGGCCAGGGCCAGGTCGATGAGGCGGGTCAGCAGCTCGGCGTAGGGCACGCCGCTGGCCGCCATCATCTTGGGATACATGGAGATGCTGGTGAAGCCGGGGATGAAGTTCAGCTCGTTGAGGAAGACCCGGCCGGTGATGCGCTCCAGGAAGAAATCCACCCGCGCCATGCCGTAGCCATCCACCGCCGCGAAGGCCCGGGCCGCCAGCTTGCGCACCAGGTCGGCCAGCTCCTCGGGGATCTGCGCCGGGATCTCCGTGCGGCTCTTCCCCGCGATGTACTTGTCCTCGAAGGTGTAGAACTCGTCGGCCACGAGGACCTCGCCGGGCTGGGACACCAGGGGCTCGTCACCCCCCAGCACGGCCACCTCGATCTCGCGGATATCCAGACCCTGCTCCACCAGCACCCGGCGGTCGTAGGTGAAGGCCCGATCCAGGGCCGCGGGCAGGTCCTCCGCCCGCTTCACCTTCTCCACGCCGATGCTGCTGCCCAGGTTGGCGGGCTTCACGAAGAGGGGGAGCCCCAGCTTCGCGCACTCTGCGAGGCAGGCGGCCCGGTCGCGGGCCCAGCGCTCCTCCGTCAGGCCCGCGTAGGGCACCACGGGCAGGCCCTCGGATTCCCACAGGCGCTTGGTGATCCACTTGTCCATGCCCGCGGCCATGGCCAGCAGGCCCGCCCCGGTGTAGGGCCGGTGCAGCAGCTCCAGGTAGCCCTGG
>DASVZU010000001.1:0-5535 GCA_036391515.1 Holophagaceae bacterium | reverse complement strand
GCCATGGCGGATGCCGTGGCCACCCTGGCGCCGCCGGAACGGCGCGGAGAATACCTGGGGCTTTACAGCACCACCTTCGCCGCCGGGCTCGCCCTGGGCCCCTGGCTGGGTGTGCTCACCTACGCGAGGCTCGGCCCAGCCGCGCTCTGGACGGGCTGCTTCATCACGGCCACGGTCGGGGGTTTCCTGCTGGGGCGGTTCCGGATCCCGCCCGTCCCGGGGCACCGGGGCTGATCCAGCGGCTCCTGGATCCGACCCGCCCCACAGGGGGGTCCGCCGTCATGTCATAGTCAATGAAAAAACAGGTGGAGCCCACCATGCTCGGAATTGCCCGAATCGAACTCCAGGGGGCGCTGCACCACCTGGACCTGGCCATCGAACGCCATCAGCAGTGGTACGAGTCCATCGTCAAGATCCTCGTGTGCAGGCTCCCCTTCGATCCGCTCCATGCCTCCGAGGACGCGCACCGGCGCTGCGGGTTCGGCCAGTGGTACTACACGGAGGAATCCCGGGAGCTCAAGGAACGGACCGGGTTCCTGTCCCTGGAAGCCGAGCATGAGCGGATGCACAGGATCGCGGCGGGCCTCCTGCGCGGCATGGCGGAGGGCCGGGAGGTCGACCTCAACGGATATGAATCGTTCGCGCAGTCGCTGACCGATCTCCATGCGGAGTTCCAGACCCTGAAGCGCGAGCTGGAGCACGCCATCGGCGACCTGGACCCCCTCACGGGAGCCTACAATCGGGTCGGCATGCTCCCCTGGCTGCGGGAACAGCAGGAGATGGTCCGGCGCAACATCCTGAGCTGCGGCGTGGCGATGGTCGACCTCGACCACTTCAAGTCCGTGAACGACCGGTACGGCCACCTCGTGGGCGACCGGGTCCTCCTGCATGCCTCCAGGTTCCTGCTCGAGCACGTGCGGCCCTACGACCGGGTCTTCCGCTACGGCGGGGAGGAGTTCGTCCTGGGCTTCCCCGATGCCGACCTCGCCACCTGCCACACCCTCGTGGACCGGCTGCGGGAAGGGCTGGCGAACACCCCCGTCACCCACGAGGGCCAGACCATCCCCTGTCGCGTCTCCTGCGGCGTCGCCCTGCTCCAGGCGGAGCTGCCCCTGGATCAGGTCATCGAACGGGCCGACCGGGCGATGTACTCCGCCAAGAAGGCCGGGCGCAACCGCACCCACCTGTGGGAGCCCGGCCTAGGCGCCCCGGCCGGGACCGCGCCATAACCGCTCCGGAGAGGGCCTGATCCCCGCCTTCCCTGGGGGCGTATGATGGCCCCCTCACCTGAGGAGTCGGCCATGGGCTTGATGGATCTCGCGAGTTCTCTTCTTGGCGGTGGACAGGATCAGCAGGGTGGGTTGATGGGGATGGTGACCGGCCTCATCCAGCAGCAGGGCGGCCTCCAGGGCCTCCTCGGCAAGCTCAACGAGAGCGGCCTGGGCGAACAGGCCGCCTCCTGGGTGGGCCGGGGGGAGAATCTGCCCATCGGCGCCGACCAGATCCGGGCCCTGCTGGGCCAGGATGCGCTGCAGTCCCTGGCCGCCAAGGCGGGCCTGGGCCACGAGGAGGCCGCCAGCGGCCTCGCGGCCCTCCTGCCCCAGGTGGTGGACAAGCTCACGCCCAACGGCCAGGTGCCCCAGGGCGAACCCGACCTCCTGGGCACGCTGAAGGGCCTGCTGGGCTGATCCTCCTGCCTCAGTCCCGCTGGAGGTCGCGCCGGTCCACCAGGCGGAAGAGCTCGCCCTGCCAGCGTGCGCCGGCCGGATCCACCGTGAGCTCGGCGGGGGGGATCGCCCGGCCCTTCGGGGCCGGACCCGCCGCTCCGCGGGGGTAGAGGAAGACCTGCTCGATCTCCCGGAAGGCCTCATCGCCCTCGGGGAGCATGACGTAGCGCACCAGCCATTGGCCCTTTCCTGCGTAGGCCTCGTAGACGTAGTGGCGGCAGTCGGGATCCGCCGCCGCATGGGACACCTTCCGAAGCCAGTCGGGGGGCGCAGGCTCCCCGTGGAAGGGCGGAACCACCCCCACGGTGTGGCTGCCGTCGGGTTCCTGGATGCCCGGAGAAGTCACCGGCAGCGAGGACAGGAGGAGGGCCAGGAGGGGCGTCAGCATGGGGGATCTTCCAGGGGCGGGATGGGCACTCCCGCAGGCTCGGGCCATTTTCTCACCCGCACCCGGACGCCGGGGTTGCCATCCGGCGGGAATCCTGTGAATTCCCGGCGGCCAGGTTGTATCCCTCCCCTCCAGGGACCTACCCTGGTCCGATGCCGGACGCGCCCCCTCCCCACCGCCGCCGCGTGCGCTACCAGGGCACCCACCCCCGGCACTTCCGCGAGAAGTACAAGGAGCTGGACCCCCTCGCCTACGCAGGCGAGGCCGAGAAGGTTCGGGCCCGGGGCCAGACTCCGGCCGGCACGCACCGCTCCATCATGGTGGCGGAGATCCTCGCGGTGCTGGCGCCGGCGCCCGGCGAGCGGGCGCTCGACGCGACGCTGGGCTACGGCGGCCATGCGCTGGAGCTGCTGCGCCGGCTCCTGCCCGGCGGCTTCCTCCTGGGCCTGGACGTGGATCCCCTGGAGCAGCCGCGGACGGAGGCCCGACTTCGCGCGGAGGGGTTCGGCGAGGACGCCCTCCAGGTGCGGCGCATGAACTTCGGCGGGCTCGCGGGACTGATCCCCCAGACCGGGCCCTTCGACCTCGTGCTGGCCGACCTGGGCCTGTCCTCCATGCAGATCGACAATCCGGAGCGGGGTTTCACCTTCAAGGCGGAGGGCCCCCTCGACCTCCGCCTCAATCCCAAGAAGGGGCGGCCCGCCTCGGAACTCCTGCGCTCGCTTAGCGAAGCCGACCTGGCGGACCTGCTGGCGGAGAACGCCGACGAGCCCCTGGCCGGCCCCCTGGCGAAGGCCCTCGCGACGCATCCCGGCCCCCTGGACACCACCACCCGGCTGGCCGAGGCGCTGCGCGCCACACTGGCTCGCGACCACGGCCTGACGCGGGACGATCCCGAGACCCGGCGCACCCTCCAGCGCACCTTCCAGGCCCTGCGGATCGCCGTGAACGAGGAGTTCAAGGTCCTGGACCAGTTCCTGGCCGGCCTGCCCCGGGCCCTGCGCCCCGGCGGCCGCGTGGCCATCCTCAGCTTCCACTCGGGGGAGGACCGGAGGGTGAAGAAGGCCTTCCAGGAGGGACTGCGGACCGGCCTCTACACCGCCATTGCCGAGGCGCCGACCCGGGCCACGCTGCAGGAGCAGATCGACAACCCCCGCTCGAAACCCGCCAAGCTGCGGTGGGCCATCCGGGCCTGACCCATCCCTCCCCTCGCCACCGAGGGCCAGGGCGGCGGATGGCATCCGCTCCCTGGCCCTCCGTTCGAGTGGCGCTCAGCCTAGGCCAGCACGGCCTCGAGCTGGTCCACGGCCCAGTCGAGCTGCTCCTTCGTGATGACGAGGGGCGGAGCCAGGCGGATGGTGTTCTCGTGGGTGTCCTTGCAGAGCATCCCGCGGTCCTTGAGCTGGTAGCAGTACTTCCGGGCGCCGCCGGCCTCGGGCTTCAGCTCCACGCCGGCCCAGAGGCCGATGCAGCGGATCTCCTTCACCTTGTCGGTCTTTAGGCCCTTGAGGCGGGCCTCGAAGTGCTTGCCCAGCTCGGCGGTCTTCTCCACCAGCTTCTCATCCACCAGCACGTCCAGCGCGGCGGAGGCCACGGCGCAGGCCAGGGGGTTGCCGCCGTAGGTGGAGCCGTGGATGCCGGGGGTGAAGACATCCATCACCGCGTCGTTGGCCAGGAAGGCACTCACGGGGTAGTAGCCGCCGCTGAGGGCCTTGCCGATAGTGATGCCGTCGGGGCGGATGCCCTCGTGCTCGAAGGCGAAGAGCTTGCCGGTGCGGCCCAGGCCCGACTGGATCTCGTCGAGCACCAGCAGGATGCCGGCCTCGTCCGCGATCTGGCGCAGGCCCTTGAGGAAGCCCTTGGCGGGGATCACCACGCCGCCCTCGCCCTGGATGGGCTCCATGAAGATGGCGCAGGTGTTCTTGTTCACGGCCTTCTTCACGGCCTCGAGGTCGCCGTAAGGCACGATGACGAAGCCCGGCGTGAAGGGGCCGAAGCGGCTGGTGCTGTCCGGATCGGTGCTGAAGCCCACGATGGTGGTGGTGCGGCCGTGGAAGTTGCCGTCGGCCACGATGATCTCGGCCTTGCCGTACTCGATGCCCTTCTTGTCGTAGCCCCACTTGCGCATGGCCTTCAGCGCCGTCTCCACGGCCTCGGCGCCGCTGTTCATGAGCAGGGCCTTGTCAAAGCCGGTCAGCTTGCAGAGCTTCTCGAGGAGGGGCGGGAACTGGTCGTTGCGGAAGGCGCGGCTGGTCAGCGCCAGCGTCTTCACCTGGGCGATCATGGCCTCGCCGATCCGGGGATGGTTGTGGCCCTGGTTGACGGCGGAGTAGGCCGCCAAGAAGTCCATGTACTTCTTGCCGTCCACATCGGTGAGAAAGACGCCCTCGCCCTTCGTGCAGACGACATCGAGCGGATGGTAGTTGTGGGCGCCGTACTGGTTCTCCTGCTGGATGAGCGCCTCGGACTTGGCGGCAACGGTGGCCATGGATCCTCCCCTGGAAGGGGCCATTCTAGTCCTCGCCTGTCAGAACCGGCATCACGAGGGAGACGGATTGACGAACCGTCAGCTCCGACCAGGGTTTCTGGCGCACCGCCCATCGGAGATATCCGACCGTTGGCCGGGTTGGTGGGACCATGGAACCTTTCCTCTTCTACTGTGGTGCTCGGCCCCGGAGGTTTCCCATGAACGACGGCTCCCCATCCCTGTACGGCGACCAGCCCCAGACACCCAGGCCGAAGGCCCCAGGATTGATGGAGCAGATCGTGGGGGTGTTCACTGAACCCGGAGCCCTGTTCGAACGGCTGAACCAGAGCCCGAGCTGGGGCTGGGCCGTGGGCCTCCTCACCGGACTCAGCGTCGTCATGACGGTGGCCTGGGGCCTGAAGGTGGACGTGGACGAGATGATGCGCCCGATCCTGGAGCGGAACCCCAAGATTGATAGCGCCCAGATCGACACCATCATCGAGATGCAGAAGAAGTTCATGCTGCCGTTCGGCGTTCTGGGCGCCCTCTTCGGCACGATCCTGATCGTCCTGATCATCGCCTTCCTCTTCTGGCTGGTGGGCCGGTTCCAGGCCGAGCAGGAGAAGCCCAGCTTCCTCCAGGCCCTCAGCGCCACCGCAGTGCCGGGCCTCGTGCGCATTCCCAGCCTCCTCCTGATCACCCTGATCTGCCTCGTCAAGCCGATCGGCGGCCTCACCCCCGAGAAGATCGCCCCAACCTCCCTGGGCTACTTCATTCAGGTCGGGAACCTCAAGCTCCAGGCCATGCTCTATTCACTCGATCTCTTCTTCCTGGCCAACCTGGCGTTGGGGTATCTGGCCCTGCGGAAGACCATGCGCATGAAGACCGCGGGCGCCCTTCTGTGCACCTTCGTGATCGTCCTTTTGACCGTGGGTGGACGTGCCCTGGGGGCC